>JACZYA010000022.1 GCA_022571295.1 Acidobacteriota bacterium
ACGCTGTAGCGAGCGCCCTGGGGGGCGGCCCCCACACGAATAGCCGCGTTGTCGAAGGTCAGCCGTGGACCGGCGCCAGCACGGTTCTGGACCTCGAGGCGATCCAGCGGATTGGTGCGGCTGATCCAGTAGTTCACGACCTTGTCCCGGCGCTCGGTGAGCACCTGCGTCAGGTACGCGGCCGCCTCGGGATCACTGATCTTCCCCGCCGCCACGATTGCGCGGATCATCTCGTCGGTGAAACGGGAGACGATGTTGGCGGCCCAGAAGGCGTCGGCAGCGTCCATCCGATCGAACGCGGGGTTCGGATACTTCGGTTTCCACAACCACGGCTCGAAGAAGTCCGCCTCGTATCGGCCCACTGCTGGATAGTCGGGATACTCCGCCTTCGTCCAGTCCCGCGCCCACAGACCGAACGTGAAGATACCCTTCAGAATCTTGTCGCCCTCGACGTAGTACTCGTAGCCGGCCTGGGGTGGCTTGCTGTGCGTGCTCCCGCTGCCGAGCGTGGCCCCGAAATCGAGGAGGTAGTGGCGAATGTACCGCCGTCCGTCTTCCTCAACGTAGGCATCGAGAGAGTTGAGCGCCTTGGTGTCATCATGGCCCAGCCACGCGTCGAACACACGCAGCGCTCTCAGCTGCCGGTGATACTCGTGCGGGTAGATGTCGTTCGGATCGTCCCCCCGGGTGCCGTAGTAGCGAAACTGGCCGACGGGCACCCCCTGCACGAAGCGGCTGGCCAGCGCCCGGATGGTGCCGTCCTGGTTGCGGACCTGGTCTTTCAGCCAATGCGTCACGTCCGCTCGTCGGATGGGACGTTCGTCACCCCGGCTTGTGCGGAAGGTCGCGTCGGGTGCAATCTCGAGCCGTGACGGGTCCAGATCGATCAGGTAGTTCTCCGGCACGTGGTAGCCGATCGCGTGAAAGATCTTCGTGGAGATGAGTTCCGCCGACGAGGCAAGTTCCGGGAGCGCCGGAGGATCGAGCTTGATCAGGTAGGTATCCCCATGAGCATCCCGGATGGTGAACTTCGGCGTGATCCCTGCGGCCGGCCGGCCCGTGAGCCACCACACGCCCGGAGCGGGGCCGGCGCCGGTATCGGAACCACGGACCACGTCGGCGACGGTCATCTTCCCGCTCCCGATGCGATTGGTAAACCAGCTTGAATCTGGCACTTCTCCAAGCGTGTTGATATTGAGGGACGGGCCAGCGGGTCCGCCAGGATGGCCGAAGCTGTTCTGAACGAAGTCGTAGTCCTCGAACAGCTCAAACTCCACCACAGGCGGAATATCGCAGACAAGAATGTCTGCGCCACCAAGTACCTAAAGTAGGGCCCTTCGGCTGCGCTCAGGACAAGCAGGCATTCCTGTCTGCCCTGCCTACCCGCCACGGCGGACAAGCCGCAGGCAGGCGCAGGCAGGCTTACCGAAGCGTACCGTGTCTCTGTGGCAGGGAGTCTTGCACCAGTATTTGACCCTTTCAGAGAGTGTTAGCTAGAATGGCTCGTTTGGCGTTGTTCGAGGAACCATTGCTGTAGGTTTTTGCTGTAGACTTCGCGCCGGATTCAATTCGATGCTGCGCTTCTACAACACGCTGAGCGGCAAGCTGGAGGAGTTCCAGCCGCTCGAACCTGCCTGCGCAGGCAGGGCTGGTCGCGTCCGCATGTACACCTGCGGGCCGACGGTCTATGACTACGCCCACATCGGCAACTTCCGCACTTTTGTCTTTCAGGACATCCTGCGCCGCACCCTGCGCCTGCGCGGCTTCGAGCTCACCCACGTCATGAACATCACCGACGTGGACGATAAAATCATCCGGAAAGCCAATGACGCCGGGGTCTCGATTCAGGAGATTGCCTGCAAGTACGAAGAAGCGCTGTTTGCCGACTCCGACCTGCTGAGCTTGGAGCGGCCCGGGAAGATCGTCCGCGCCACCGAGCACATCCCGGAGATGGTCTCTCTGATCGAGCGGCTGGCGGAGAAGGGCTACACCTACGCCAGCGAAGGCTCGCTCTACTTCCGCATTGGGAAATTCCCCCGCTACGGCCAGCTCGCCAAGCTCGACATGAAGGGCATCCGCCCCGGCGCCCGCATCGAGGCCGATACCTACGAGAAAGCCGACCCGCGCGACTTTGCCCTCTGGAAGGCCTGCAAGCCTGACGAACCCGTCTGGGAGGCGCCCTTCGGCGCAGGCCGCCCCGGCTGGCACATCGAATGCTCCGCCATGTCGATGAAGTACCTGGGCGAGAGCTTCGATATCCACACCGGCGGCACCGACCTGGTCTTCCCCCACCACACCAACGAAATCGCCCAGAGCGAAGCCGCCACCGGCAAGCCCTTCGTGCGTTTCTGGCTGCACGCCGAGTTTCTCATCGTCGAGGGCGAGAAGATGTCGAAGTCGCTGGGGAACTTCTACACCCTGCGCGACCTGCTGGCCAAAGGCCACAAGCCCTCCGCCATTCGTTACCTGCTGGCTTCCGTCCCCTATCGCCGCCAGCTCAACTTTACCTTCGACGGGTTGCATCAAGCGGCGCAGTCGGTGGAGCGCCTGCGCAATTTCCAGTTGCGGCTTCGCACCGAAAAGTTCCCCGACGGTCAGTCCGACGCCCTGCGCGAACGCGCCGAGCGCGCCCGGCAGGAGTTCGACGCCGGGCTGGACGACGACCTCAACACCGCCGTCGCCTTGGCCGCGGTCTTCAACCTGGTGCGCGACGCCAACACCGCCATGGACCGGGGCGAGTTCCGCCGCGGGGACGTGCCGGCGGTGGAGGCCCTACTGGAGCGCTTCGACGGCATCTTTTCGGTCTTGGCCGACGACGACCGCCAAAAACTGGCAGCCTTGAAGGACAAGCTGGAGGTTGCGGTTCCGGTGGGGAATGGCTACTTGAGCGACTCCCAGGTGGAACAATTGTTGGCCGAGCGCCGGCAGGCCCGCGCCGCGCGCGACTTTGCTCGCTCCGACCAGATTCGCCAGGAGCTGGCCAACGGTGGTATCATTGTCGAGGACACCCGCGACGGTGTCCGCTGGAAGCGTAAATGAAGTCTTTCCACATAATCGCACTGTCCCGGCTTTGCCTTCCTGCTACCGCCCGCCCCGGCCTCTTCGGCGTGGACTAACCCTTCTCCTTTCTATTTATTGCAGCTCGCCCCTGCGAGCAGATAGCAATCCAGAAAGGAGAACTCCGATGAGCAAAACCGAATCCATTTTGGAAGCCAAGCTTCCGCAGTTGAAGACCGCCCTGCCGGGGCCCAACGCCCGGCGCATCATTGACGGCGATGCGCGCCTGATTTCCCCCTCCTACACCCGCAGCTACCCGCTGGTCATCCGCCGTGGCCGCGGCGCCATGGTGGAGGACGTGGACGGCAATCTCTTCCTCGACTTCTCCGCCGGCATTGCGGTGGTCGCCACCGGCCACTCCCACCCGGAGGTGGTGGCCGCCATCCGCGAGCAGGCCGCCGACTTCATCCACATGTCGGGCACCGACTTCTATTACGAGAGCATGGTGACTTTGGCGGGCAAACTGGAGAAGATCGCACCCGGTGACTCGCCCAAGCGCGTTTTCTACACCAACTCCGGCGCAGAGGCGATAGAGGCTGCCATGAAGCTGGCCCGCTATGCCACCGGCCGCAAGAACTTCATTGCTTTCCACGGCTGCTTCCACGGGCGGACCTACGGCGCGCTCTCGCTGACGTCCAGCAAGACCACTCAACGGGACCGCTTCGGCCCGTTCCTCTCCGGCGTCTTCCACGCGCCCTACGCTAACCCCTACCGCTGCTCCCTGGGCGCCGCCCCGGCTGATTGTGCCCGCGCCTGCCTGGACTACCTGGAGAACACCATCCTGCACGGCGTCACCTCGCCCGAGGAGGTCGCCGCCATCTTCGTCGAACCCATTCAAGGCGAAGGCGGCTACCTGGTCCCACCGGCAGAATTCCTCCACGGCTTGGAGAAGCTCTGCCGCCGCCACGGCATCCTGTTGGTGGCCGACGAGGTGCAGAGTGGCATGGGCCGCACCGGCAAGTGGTGGGCCTCCGACCACGTCGGCATCACGCCCGACATCATCACCTCCGCCAAGGGCATCGCTTCCGGCCTGCCGCTGGGGGCCATGATTGCCCGCGCCGACCTCATGGACTGGAAGCCGGGCGCGCACGCATCCACCTTCGGGGGCAACCCGGTCGCCATCGCGGCTGCTTTGGCCACCCATCGCCTGCTGGAAGGTGGTCTGATCGAAAACGCGCGCCGCTTGGGCGAGCACATCTTCGGCAAGCTGGCTGACTGGCCCGCACGCCACAGGCTGGTGGGTCAGGTTCGTGGCCGAGGTTTGATGATCGCCCTCGAACTGGTCCGCAACCAGGAAACCAAGGAGCCGGCTGTGGCTGAGCGCGACGCCGTAGTCGAGGGCGCCTTCAATCGGGGCCTGCTGCTCCTGGCCTGCGGCCCCAACGCCGTCCGCCTGATGCCGCCGCTGGTTATCGATCAAGAGCAAGCCGACTGCGCCTTGCGCATCCTGGACGAAGTTCTGACCGAGGTCGAAAAAAGAGGCTGACACAAATCTGGCCAGACCAGCGCACGCAAGCGGAGGTGGCCGCCATCCGTGGCGGGTTGGGAAGCGGCCCGCATTAGGGAGGGTAGGGAAGTGAAGCTGTTCGCGCGGGCCGTGTACGCTCTGGTAAGCCGCCTGGCGGCGCGCCGGGGCTTGGGACGCCAAGAGGGCGAAACCGAGACAGACGAACGCCGCCAGCGCCTCCGCACCGGCGTCCGAGCCGAAACCTTGGCTTATTGGTACCTGCGCCGCCAGGGGTACATCATCGTCCGCCGCAACTTCCGCTCGCCGCATGGACGGGGGGAGATTGACCTAATCGGATGGGATGGCGACGTGCTCGCCTTCATAGAGGTAAAGGCGCGCACCACCGCCAGCGGCGGCCCGCCCGAGGCGGCGGTGAACCCTGGCAAGCAACACAAGCTGCGCGGCACCGCGCGGGAATACCTGATCCGGCATCGTCTGGGCGAAGTCCCCTACCGCTTCGACGTCCTGGCGCTGGAGGCCCGGCGCGGGTCGGCGCCTGTGGTCCGGCTGCACAAGGGAGCTTTCGGCGGCACCTGAGCCCGCCGATCACTCAGGTTTCTTGGCAGGCCCCTGCTGATGTAGTATGGGATTCCTTAACTGCGCACGCCGATGCGTGGAGGAAAGGGTAGGGAAGCCTAGGTGCCGGAGCTACGCAAGGACTCCATCCTCGACCGTTGGGTCATCATCTCCACTGACCGCGCCAAGCGGCCCAGCGACTACGCCACGGAACCGGTGGTAATCAAGGGGGGAAGTTCCTGTCCGTTTTGCACCGGCAACGAAAGTAAAACCCCGCCGGAAATCACTGCTCTGCGCCCGGACGGCTCACGACCCGACACGCCCGGCTGGGCCGTCCGTGTGGTACCCAACAAGTTCCCCGCGCTGCAACCGGACGGGAACGCCGAACGCACGGGGGATGGACTGTTTGTTCGGGTTGATGGCGTGGGCGCGCATGAGGTCATCATCGAATCGCCCGACCATCAGGCCAGCCTGGCGCAGTTACCCGAGAAGAGAATTGAGGACGTCTTGACGGTGTTTCGAGACCGCATGGTGGACCTCAAGAACGATCCGCGCTTCAAGTACGTCCTGATCTTCAAGAACTACGGACTGGACGCCGGCGCTTCGCTTGAACACAGCCACACGCAACTGATTGCGCTCCCCCTTGTGCCCAAGCAGGTGCGGGAAGAGTTGGACGCCGCGCGCGACTACCACCGCCGGCACCAGCGCTGCGTCTTCTGCGACATCATCCGCCAGGAAAAGCAAACCCAGGCGCGCGTGGTTTCCGAAGACGAGCACTTCCTCACCGTCGCCCCCTACGCGCCCCGCTTTCCCTTCGAGACTTGGATTCTGCCCAAGCAACACGGCGCTTTCTTTGAAGACGCGGCGGCGGGTGCTTACCTGCATCTCGCCCGCGCCCTCAAGCAGTTGCTCCTGCGCGCCGACCAACTGCTCGACCGCCCCCCCTATAACTTTTTCCTCCACACCAGCGCCATGCGGGAAGAAACCGAGCTCTACTACCACTGGCACATTGAGTACATGCCCAAGCTGACCCGCATGGCTGGCTTCGAATGGGGCACCGGCTTCTACATCAACGCCACCCCGCCGGAGGAATCCGCCCGCGCGCTGCGCGAGCTGGAACTGCGCGCCGCCCCCGCGCCCGCCAACCCCGGTTCCTAGCCCCGCCCCGCCCGCCACACCTCGGCCACGGCCTTCCCCTGGGAAAGCAGAACCTCAGCCTCCCGCAGTTTGTGGATGATCTGCTCTACAGAGTGGGTGTGTCTTAATCCAAGAGCCGGCGTGCAGGAAACGTGCAGATCGCAAGCCCTCATCCGGTCGGTTCAACTGCGCGATCCAAGCGTTAGGAGAACTCTCGCTCATAGGCCGCAATCGCCTCTTCCTGGGCGAGCAGGAACCCCAGTTCATCGGTGCCTCGCAGCATACAGTTCCGGGCGAAGGCATCGATGGGAAAGCTCGTGCAGGTCTGATCGGGAAGTGTGATCGTGCAAGCTTCGAGATCGATGGTAACGGTCGCTCCGGGATGGGCGGTCAACCGGCGGTGGGTTTCCGGGTCGATGACGACCGGGAGCAGACCGTTCTTGAGCGCATTGCTCCGGAAGATATCGGCAATCGAGGTGCTGACCACAGCGCGGAAGCCATGGTCCAGCAAAGCCCAAGGGGCGTGCTCGCGCGAAGAGCCACAGCCGAAATTGTCACCGGCCACCAATACTTGCGCGCCCGCGGACTCGGGCTGGTTCAGGACGAAGTCGGAGCGCGGGGCCCCGTCCCGATCATAGCGCCAATCGGCAAAGAGCCATTGACCGAGGCCGTTCTTCGTGATGACCTTCAAAAAACGTGCGGGGATAATCTGGTCGGTATCGATGTTCTCCATCGGCAGCACAACACAACGCGAGGTGATGATCTGAATCGGCTTCATGGCTACTTCAGAAGTTCGCGAACATCTGTGATCCGCCCTGTAATCGCAGCCGCGGCTGCCGTAAGCGGGCTGGCAAGGAAAGTCCGGCTTCCGACGCCCTGCCGCCCCTCGAAATTGCGGTTGCTGGTGCTGACGGCGTACTGGCCGGGCTGCACTTGGTCGCCGTTCATGGCAATGCACATCGAGCAACCGGACTCACGCCACTCGGCGCCGGCCTCGCGGAAGATACGGTCGAGTCCTTCCGTCTCGGCTTGCTTCTTGACCTGTTGCGAGCCGGGAACAACCAACACCCGCACTCCCGGCGCCACTTTCTGTCCCTTCAGGAGGCTCGCGGCCAAGCGCAGGTCAGAGAGACGCGAGTTGGTGCAGCTTCCGATGAAGACCACGTCAATCGGATGGCCAAGGAGTCGCTGGCCGGGCCGCAGACCCATATAGCGCAACGATTTTTCTTGCGTAGTTTGGTTGCTCGAATCAGGCACAACGCCACGGATGGGGATCACCATGCCGGGATTGGTGCCGTAGGTAATCATCGGTTCCAGGGAGGAGGCGTCGATCGTCACTTCGCGGTCGTAAGCGGCGCCCTCGTCGCTTGGGAGCCGGCGCCAAGCTTTCAGGGCCTGTTCCCACGCAGGCCCCTGCGGTGCCTCCGGCCGACCGGCCAGGTAGTCGAAAGTTGTATCATCCGGCGCAATCATGCCTGCGCGCGCTCCCGCCTCAATCGACATGTTGCAGACGGTCATGCGCTCCTCCATGGAAAGCGCGCGGATAGCCGGGCCGGTGTATTCGATCACATGGCCTGTTCCCCCGCCGATTCCAATCCGGGCGATGATGGCCAGGATGAGATCCTTAGCGGTGACGCCGTGTGGAAGCTGCCCCTCCACCTGGATGGCGAAGGTCTTGGGTTTGCGCTGGAGCAGGCACTGGGTGGCGAGAACGTGTGCGACCTCGGTGGTGCCGATGCCAAACGCCAGCGCACCGAAAGCGCCGTGCGTGCTGGTGTGGCTGTCGCCGCAGACGATGGTTCTGCCAGGCTGAGTGAAGCCCAGCTCCGGGCCGATCACATGAATAATTCCTTGCCGATCGCTGCCCAGCGCGAAGAGGCGAATGCCGAACTCTTTGCAATTGGTTTCCAGTTGCCGGATTTGTGTCGCCGCCTGCGTATCCACAATCGAGAGGCGCCCGTCCGGGTTGCGCGGTGTGGTCGGGGTGGAATGGTCCATCGTGGCTATGGCGCGCTCGGGGCGCCGCGCCCGAAGCTTCCGCTCCCGCAGCAAGCTGAACGCCTGCGGCGACGTCACCTCATGGATCAGATGAAGGTCGATATAGAAAACCGCGGGCGTGTCCGCCCTTTCGGGCCGGACAAGGTGCGCATCCCAGACCTTCTCGAATAAAGTACGGCGGATCACACTACCTCCCTCTTACACCGAAGCAGCCGTCACTTCGACCAGTTCGAGCCAGCCCCAGCGGTCTTCTGTCTCGCCGTTGAACAGTCCGAAGAACGCTTTCTGCAAGGCGGTGGTAACCGGGCCACGGCCTCCAGCGCCGACCGTGAGTCCATCCACCGAGCGCACGGCTGAGATTTCCGCAGCGGTGCCGGTGAAGAAAACCTCGTCCGCAACGTAAAGCATCTCGCGCGGCAGTGCCTGCTCGCGCACTTCATAACCCAAGTGGTGCGCCAGCGTGATTACGCTGTCCCGGGTGATGCCCGGCAGAATAGATGCCGTGAGTGGTGGAGTATAGATGATGCGATCGCGGACTAGAAACAGGTTTTCGCCCGCCCCCTCGCTGAGGTTACCTTGACTATCGAGGCCAATCCCTTCCACATAGCCGTGGCGTTTCGCCTCCATACCAATCAGTTGCGAGGAGAGGTAGCTGCCACCGGCCTTGGCGAGCGAGGGCATCGTGTTCGGTGCGAGCCTGGTCCAGGAAGACACGCAGACATCGATTCCTTGCTCCAACGCCTCCTTTCCCAGGTAGGCTCCCCACTCGACTGCCGCCACCGCTACTTCAATCGGGCAGTCATCACCCGGGACCACGCCCAAGTGGCCATAGCCGCGATAAACAATCGGGCGGATGTAGGCGCTGCGCAGCGAGTTGGCACGCACCACTTCGCGGCACACCCCGGTGAGCTGCTCGGGCGTGTAGGGAATCTCCATGCGATAGATGCGCGCCGATTCATACAGACGACGGATGTGCGATGCCAACCGGAAGGCCGCAGTGCCGCGCGGTGTCGCATAGGCCCGGATCCCCTCAAACACGGACGAACCGTAGTGGAGGCCATGGGTGAGCACGTGGATGGTGGCCTTCTCCCACGGAACCAACTCCCCGTTGTGCCAGATCACGTTGGTGGGTTTGATGGGCATCCTCTCCTCCTGGGTCTCACGTTTTTACGGTGCGTTGCTCTGCCCAGCCTGCGCGCAACAGGGGAAGCTCCAGGCTGTCCAAGAGAGCTTGGCAGCTGGCTTCGATGATGTTCTCCGAGCAACCAACCGTACTCCAACGCTCCGTCCCGCAGGCCGCTTCGATCAGCACGCGGGTGGTCGCGCCTGTGGCCTGTTCCGGATCGAGGATGCGCACTTTGTAGTCGGCCAAGCGCACTTCTGCCAGGTCGGGATAGCGGGGCACGAGCGCCTTGCGCAGGGCGCGGTCAAGGGCGTGGACGGGGCCGTTGCCTTCGGCGGCGGTGTGGATGACTTGGTCGTCCACGCGAAGCTTGACGGTGGCCTCGCACCGCATCTTGTCATCGCCCCGGCGTGTCGCCACCATCGTGATGTCGAGTAATTCGAAGGGCGAGACATAGCCCGGTTCGCTGCGCCGGACCAGGAGCTCAAAGGAACCCTCAGCGGCTTCAAACTGAAAGCCCCGGTTCTCCAACTCCTTGATCTGCGCCAGGACGGCCCGTTCATTTCCTTTTATCTGCAATCCCAGCTCCGATGCGCGGACGCGGATGTTTCCACGACCGGACAGCTCCGACACCACGATGTGCCGACGGTTACCCACACGCTCCGGCGGGATGTGTTCGTAGCTGGCGGTGACTTTTTCGACCGCGGCCACGTGGATGCCACCCTTGTGGGCGAAGGCGGAGTGGCCGACATAGGGTGCATACGGGTTCGGGCTCATGTTCGCGATTTCGCCGATGGTGCGCGAAAGCTCCGTCAGTTGTTCGAGGTTCTCCTCGGGAAGGCAGCGCCGGTCCATCTTGAGTTGGAGAGCGGGAATAATCGAAACGAGATTGGCGTTGCCACAGCGCTCACCATAACCGTTGATGGTGCCCTGGACCTGCGTACAACCTTCTTCAACCGCCGCCAGGGCGTTGGCCACTGCCAGCTCGCCGTCGTTGTGCGTGTGGATACCGAGCCGCCCTGTAATTTTTTCCCGGACGGTGGTTACAACCTGGCGAATCCAACCCGGCAGACTGCCTCCGTTCGTGTCACAGAGGACCACCCAGTCAGCGCCTGCCTCGGCGGCGGCACGGACGGTTTGCAGCGCATAGTGAGGGTCGGCGCGGTACCCATCGAAGAAATGCTCGGCGTCATAGATCACCTCCTTGCCGCGTTGTTTCATCCAGCGGACGCTGTCGGCGATCATGGCCAGATTTTCCTCGAGCGTGGTCTCCAGCACGTGAGTCACGTGGAGGGTCCACGACTTGCCCACCAGGGCCACGGCAGGCGTTTCAGCTTTCACCAGAGTCTGAAGATTGGTGTCGTGGTCGCATTGGCGCCCTGCCCTGCGGGTGCTGCCGAAGGCCACGATGGTGGCCTGCCGCAGATTCAGTGCGCGAATCCGGCGGAAAAACTCGGCGTCCTTGGGGTTGGAGCCCGGCCACCCACCTTCGATGTAGGGAAACCCAAATTCATCCAGCAGGCGGGCGATTTTCAACTTGTCATTGAGGGAGAGGCTCACCCCCTCGCTCTGGGTGCCATCACGCAGCGTGGTGTCGTAAGGGTAGATTGTGATCATTTCATTTTCCTTTGGTTTGGCAGGCTGAGTGAGTCGCTCTCTCTGTCTGTTAGTTCCACTTGTTCCACCTCGTACAGCTTGGCGATCTGCCGGACCAGAACTTCACCCGAGCGATCACTCTGGATTGTGAGCGTGACGTCGATCCCACTGCTTCCTTCCGAGGGCTGGGCCAAGATTTTTTCGATCTCGTAGCCCCGGCGTCCCACCAGTCCAAGCACGCGCTCGATTGCGCGCTCGGCCTTTTTCATCCTCAGGTGCAGTTGGAAACTCATTTGTGGGCTCCTTCCAGCATCTCCGAGTTGGACGCGCCCGGCGCCACCAGCGGCCAGACGTTGGCCTCCTGGTCGATACACACATGCAGCAGCATCGGCCCATCCGCGCTGAGCAGCCGGTCAATCGCTGACTCCACTTCGTGTTGGTACTCCACGCGGAATGCTGGGATGCCAAATGATTCCGCCACCCGGGCAAAATCGGGATTGTCGGAGAGATCGACTTCGCTGTAGCGCCGGGTGAAGAAAAGCTCCTGCCACTGACGCACCAGGCCGAGTGCCCGGTTGTCGAACAACACGATTTTGATCGGCAGGTTGTAGCGTTTGATCGTGGCCAGTTCCTGCAGGTTCATCATGATGGAGCCGTCGCCGGTGACGTTGATGACGAGCGCGTCGGGACGCCCGAGCTGCGCGCCCATCGCCGCCGGCAGCCCATAGCCCATCGTGCCCAGGCCGCCGCTGGTCAGATGCTGCTCCGGCCGTTGGAAGTGGCAGTGCTGCGCCACCCACATCTGATGCTGGCCCACATCGCAGGCGATGATTGTCTCTCCCGCGCCCAACGCTTCCGATAGCTGCTTCAGGAACCGTGGGGCATAGATGAGTTTCGTGGGTGCGTCGTAGCTCCAGGCGTGCTTCACTTTGTTGGTGAGGCACTCCTTCTGCCAATCGCCAATCTCGATCGGAAACGAGAGCGCCCGCAGCGCTGACTGCAGGTTCCCCACCACACTCGCATCCGGCCGCCGAAGCTTGCCCACTTCGGCTGGATCCACATCCAAGTGGATGACCTTGGCGCTGGGCGCAAACGTGGAGAGCTTGCCGGTGGCGCGGTCGTCGAATCGGGCCCCAATCGAGAGCAGCAGGTCACAGCCCTGCACGGCGAGGTTGGCTGCCCGGAACCCATGCATCCCTATCATCCCTAGGAAGAGTTCGTGGTCGGTCGGCAGTGAGCCCAGCCCCTTCAGGGTGGCGACCACGGGAATGCGTGTCGCCTCGACGAAACGACGGAACTCATCGACAGCACGGCCCATCCCGATGCCGCCGCCCGCGTAGATGATGGGTTGCCGGCTGCGGCGCAGAAGCTCCACTGCGGAGCGGAGCGACTCGGGGGAAGGCGGCGGTGTTTCCTCCCGAACACCGTTCGGCTCGGACAGGTAATCCCCTTCCGCGCTCATTACGTCTTTGGGGAGGTCAAGCAGGACCGGCCCGGGGCGCCCGGAGCGTGCGACTCGGAAGGTTTCCTGCACCATCCACGGCAGGTCATCGGGGCGCTTCACCAGGAAATTATGCTTCACGATCGGCAATGTGATTCCGAAAATGTCGGTCTCCTGAAAAGCGTCGGTGCCCAGGAGCGAGGTCGGCACCTGCCCGGTGATGGCGACAACCGGCACCGAGTCCATGAAAGCGTTGGCGATGCCGGTGACCAGGTTGGTGGCCCCGGGGCCGGAGGTGGCCATGCAGACGCCCACTTTGCCCGTCGCCCGCGCGTAGCCGTCCGCCGCCAGCACGGCTGCCTGCTCGTGGCGGACCAGCACGTGCCGGATGTTCGAGTCCAGTAGCGCATCATAGACCGGCATGATGGCGCCGCCGGGGAGGCCGAAGATGACCTCCACCCCCTCGCGTTCCATCGCCTGGACGAAGAATTCTGCCCCTTTCATGATTTTGTCTCCCCGTTTGGTTTGAGCCATGACATTCGTGCTCGCAGCTCCTTGCCGATTTTCTCGATTGGGTGGTTGAGGTCGCGATTGAGAAGCCGGTTGTATTGTGCGCGGTCGCCCCCACCCTCCTGAATCCACTCTTGCGCGAACGCCCCGGAGCGAATTTCCTGGAGAATCTTCTTCATGGTATCCCGCACACGGGCATCTATGACGCGAGGCCCGCGCGTGAGATCACCGTACTTGGCGGTCTCGCTCACGAACTGGTGCATGCGCGCAAAACCGCCCTCGTAAATCAGATCCACGATCAACTTGAGTTCGTGCAGGCACTCAAAGTAAGCGACCTCCGGTTTGTAGCCGGCTTCCACCAGGGTTTCCCATCCAGCCGCGATCAGTTCGGTGACACCGCCGCAGAGCACGGCCTGCTCTCCGAAAAGATCGGTCTCGGTTTCTTCGGCGAAGCTGGTCTCGATCACGCCCGCGCGTGTCCCTCCCAGGCCGTGAGCGTAGGCGAGCACCCGTTCCAGGGCCTGGCCGGTGGCATCTTGGTGGACAGCCAGCAAGCAGGGAACTCCGCGGCCTTGCTCATACTGCTCTCGGAGGAGATTGCCGGGACTCTTCGGGGCGATCATCGTGACATCGATATCGGCGGAGGGATGGATCTGCCCGTAGTGGATGTTGAAGCCGTGCGAGAAAAACAGCATCCCGCCTTTTTTGAGGTTCGGGGCGACCGCCTCCCGAAACAGTGTTGGCTGGGCCATGTCAGGCACCAGGAGGGAAACCACGGCGGCTGATTTCACCGCCTGCGCGGGTTCCTCGGGCTTCCAGCCATCTTTCTCCGCTTGCGTCCAACTCTTGCCGTGGGGACGGAGTCCGACCACGACGTCGTAGCCGCTGTCGCGGAGGTTGAGCGCCTGCGCGCGGCCCTGGCTGCCGTAGCCCAAGACGACGATGCGCTTGCCGGCCAGCGCCTGCGGATTGGCATCTCCTTCCCAGTACACTTTGTTCATAGGTTTCTCCTTTAGGTAGAAAAGTTTTTCGCACTGCTGGTTACCGCGCCTTGTGAAGCGGAAGAAACCAGCTGTGCGTACTTCGCCATCACGCCGCTTTTGTAGCGCGGCCTCGGAGGCTGCCAGCCTGCCCGCCGCTCCTCGAGGTTTGCCGCCACATCCAAGCGTCGCTTAGCGACGTCGAAGGTGATCGAGTCACCGTCACGCACGAAGGCGATGGGGCCGCCGGTGGCCGCCTCCGGTGCCACGTGAGCCACCATCAGGCCGTGGGTCGCCCCGCTAAAGCGGCCGTCGGTCAGCAGCGCGACCGAATCGCCTAGTCCCTGGCCCACCAGCGCACCTGTCACGGCCAGCATTTCGCGCATTCCAGGTCCACCCTTCGGCCCTTCGTAGCGGATGACCACGACATCGCCCGGCTTGATCGCGCGTTGCTGTACGGCCTCGAAAGCCGCTTCCTCGCAGTCAAAGACCCGAGCGGGGCCGGTGTGCTGCATGCGCTCGTGCCCTGCCAGCTTGACCACGCATCCCTCGGGCGCGAGCGAGCCGCGCAGGATTGCCAGCCCGCCGGTAGGTTTGAGCGGGTTTGTGAGTGGCCGCACTACCTGTTGGTTGGGCGTCTCGGTCGCCGCGCGTGCTTCCTCAAAGAGGGCGCGGCCGGTTACGGTCAACCCGTCGTGCAGGAGCCCGGCGTCGAGCAAGCGCTTGGCCACCAGCCGGGTGCCGCCGGCGCGATCCAAGTCGGGGGCGGTGAAGCGGCCGCCGGGCTTGAGGTCAACCAGAAGCGGCGTGCGGGAGGCAACGGTGTCAAAGTCGTCCAGCACCAGCGGGACGCCTGCTTCCTGCGCGATGGCCAACAGATGCAACACCGCATTGGTAGAGCCCCCGGTGGTGGCCACCGCAGCGATGGCATTTTCGAGCGCCGGACGTGTGATGATGCGGCTGGGGCGGAGATCGTTCCGCAGGACGTCGAGGACGAGTTGGCCGCAGCGGAATGCTGCCTCGTCCTTGCGCGCGTCCAAGGCCGGGATGTCGTTGGCGCCCATCGGCGACATTCCGAGCATCGAGATCGCGGTTGACATGGTGTTGGCAGTGAATTGTCCGCCGCAGGCGCCCGCGCCGGGGCAGGCTTTGTTTTCTAACTCCCCCAACTCTTTCGGGGTGATGCGTCCGGTCGCGCAGGCTCCCACCGCTTCGAACACGTCCTGGATGGTTACGTCCCGACCTTGGAACTGGCCGGGCAGGATGGAGCCGCCGTAGAGCATGAGCGAAGGCAGGTCGAGGCGTGCCAGCGCCATTACTGTCCCTGGGATAGTTTTGTCGCAGCCTGACAGGGCCACCACGGCATCGAAGCAATGGCCGCGCACGACCAACTCGATCGAATCGGCGATCACTTCGCGCGATACCAGCGAAGCCTTCATTCCTTCCGTGCCCATGGAGATGCCATCAGAGACCACAATGGTGTTGAACTCGATGGGCGTGCCGCCGGCGGCGCGAATCCCTTCCTTCACTTTCTCCGCCAGACGTCGCAGGTGGAAGTTACATGGGGTCACCTCGGCCCACGTGTTTATGACGGCTACAAACGGTCGTTCCAGATCGGCGTCGGTCAGACCAGTTGCCTTCAGCAGCGCGCGGGCGGGCGCGCGGGAAAGCCCCTTCTTGATGGCATCACTACGCATCGCTACTCCTTTCTTCGATCCGGAACCAGCCGGTTGTCTTCACAACGTTGCTCCTTAATCCAAAAAAAAGCCCCGCAACCCTTTCGGGATGCGGGGCCCATCGAAGGCTGTCTAAGTGGGGGGCCCGCACCCCGATGTAATCACGAGCACGCTAAGCACTTGCAGGAGGTTCAGGCTCACCCCAAGGATGGTGGTGGTTAGAATGGCGTTCCAGAAACCGTTCCGCGGCCCAACAGAGCCGTGGGCAGGAGGAAACGGCCGGGCGAGTGGGCTCGATCCGGTCGCTGGTTGCTGGTCGTTGGTCGCGTTTTCTTGTCTTGTGCTCATTGCAAGAGGCGCTAGTATACAGAGTGCTGACCGCTTGTCAAGGTTGCTCTTTCCTCCGGATTTAATTTCCTTGTTCGATTTGGTAAGCCGCACCGCAATCTGCTCCTCACACGCCCCAACCGTATGGTTCTTGTTGTTTGACTGACGCTTGCATCTCGGCGCGGACCAGTGCAACGAACTCCGAGCATCCCACCACGCTGCTGTTTACGTCAGCGATGTCCGGCGTGCGATAGCCACGCGCCAATACGTGATCCACGGCGGATTCGATCCATTCGGCTTCGGCCGAAAGACCAAAGGCTTGACGCAGCATCATGCTGGTACAAAGGATGGCGCCAATCGGGCAGGCGCGGTCTTGTCCCACCAGCGTGGGGGCCGAACCGTGGATGGGCTCGAACAGAGGCGGGCCGAAACCCCAGCTCATCGAGGGGATTAGGCCGATGGAGCCTGTCAGCGCCGCTGCGCCATCGCTTAGAATGTCACCAAACATGTTTGAGGTTAAGATCACGTCAAACTGCTCCGGCGCCAGCACCAGTTGCATCGCGGCATTGTCCACGTAAAGGTGTTGCACGGAAACTTCAGGATAGTCGGCAGCTAACCGCTCCACGGTTTTACGCCACAGGACTGAAGTTGCCAAGATGTTGGCTTTGTCCACGGAAGTGAGGCGCTTTGACCGGGCTTCGGCACGCGCAAAGGCAAAGCGAGCCACGCGCTCCACCTCTGCTGTGCTGTAGGTGATGTCGTCGAAGGCTCGTTCCACGCCGTTTTCCGACTCCATCCGGTGCGTCCCGAAATAGAGTCCACCGGCCAGCTCGCGCACGATTTCGAAATCTATTTTCCGTGTTCGTTCCAGCTTAAGCGGAGAGATCGTGCTCAGTGACTCATGCAGGCAAATCGGCCGCAGGTTGGCATAAAGATCGAGCTTCTTGCGCAGGCCGAGCAGGGCGCTCTCCGGACGTTTGTCCAGAGGGAGTGCGTCCCAACGGGGACCTCCGACTGCGCCGAGCAGGATGGCATCGGCCGCCAGGCAGCCTTCCAGAGTTTCCGGGGGGAGGGGTGTGCCGCAACGGTCAATGGCAGCCCCGCCGAGGGGGAACTCAACCAACTCGAAGCGATGCCCGAACTCGGTGCCACAATCTTCCAGCAGCGAAGCGGCGGCAAAGATTACTTCAGGGCCGATGCCGTCCCCCGGTAAAAGAGCGATTGTTTTTGTCATTCTCTCCATGGCAGCTTCATCTGCTCACTGGGTCCTGGGTCTCAGGCCCGACATGCGTCTCCGTCCTTTAACTCCGAATTTGAAACAAACTTCATGCTTCATTTCAACTTCTCACTCTCATCCCATCGGCTAATTCTGTGGTCGGCTTCACTTTCTGTGCGATCCGGTTGATGGCATGGAGAAAAGCCCGGGCGCTGGCTTCGATGATGTCGGTGCTGGCGGCATGGCCGCGGTGGCGGCACCCCGCATACTCGACTTCAACCTGAACTTCGCCCTGGGCGTCTTCTCCGATGGTTACGCTGCGAACCTGGTAGTCGCGCACGGAGACGTTGATGTCGGTGATTCGTTCGATGGCTTTGAAGAGGGCGTCCACCGGTCCATCGCCGCAAGCAGCTTCCTCGACCGTGCGACCGTCGATGTGCCGAAGACGGACCGCGGCGGTGGGTAGCGAGCCGGTGCCCGTGCTGATGTGGAAGTCCACAATCTCCCACAGCGCCGGGACATCCTGGATTCGGCCTTCAATCAGGGCTTCGATGTCGGCGTCGTAGATATCTTTTTTCCTGTCCGCGAGCGCTTTGAAAGCTTCGAAGACTTTTTCGAGCTCGGCCTCGTCCAGGTGATACCCCATCTCCTTGACTTGGTTGCGGAAGGCGTGCCGCCCGCTGTGCTTGCCGAGCACCAAGTTGGTCTTGCTGAACCCCACCGTTTCCGGCCGCATGATTTCATAGGTGGAGTGGTGCATGAGCATACCGTGCTGGTGGATGCCGGCTTCGTGGGCGAAGGCGTTCTGGCCGACAATCGCCTTGTTGCGCTGCACTTGGATGCCGGTCACATTGGCCACCAATCGGCTGGTGGGGTAGAGCCGCTGGGTGTTGATTTCCGTGTGGAACTGGAAGTAGTCGCTGCGCGTCCGGATCGCCATGACCACTTCCTCCAGCGAACAGTTGCCGGCCCGCTCCCCGATGCCGTTGATGGTGCATTCCACCTGCCGGGCTCCCTCTTGCAAGGCAGCCAGACTGTTGGCGACGGCGAGGCCCAAGTCATTATGGCAATGGACGCTGATCACGACCTTGTCGATGTTTCGCACGTGACGCCGGAGATGAGCGATCAAACCAGCGTACTGAGTCGGCACTGCGTAGCCTACTGTGTCGGGGATGTTCACGGTGGTGGCGCCGGCTTCAATCGTTCTCTCCACCACCTCCGACAGGAAGTCCGGCTCGGTGCGCGACGCATCCTCGGGGGAGAACTCTACATCGTCGCAATAGTCCCGTGCGCGTTGGACACCCTCGACGGCCCGCCGCAAGATCTCCTCTTTGGCCATGCGGAGCTTGAACTCGCGGTGAATGGCGCTGGTGGCGAGGAACACATGGATGCGATTCCGCGCTGCGTCTTGGAGCGCTTCCCAGGCGCGGTCGATGTCTGTCCGCTCGCAACGGGCGAGGCCGCAAATGACCGGCCCTTCAACTTGCCGGGCCACCGCACGGACCGCCTCCAGCTCGCCCGGCGACGCGTTCGGGAACCCCGCTTCGATGATGTCGACGCCCAGGTTTTTGAGGGCATGAGCAACTTGGAGTTTCTGCACCAGGTTCATGCTGGCGCCGGGAGACTGCTCGCCGTCCCGCAGTGTAGTGTCGAAAATCACTACCCGGTCCGACGCCTGATCCGCCATCTGCTTCTCTCCTCTGTGAAGAAGGAGCGACTCTCCGTCTTCGCGCAAACACAAAAAAAGCCCGCGCCCTTGGGGCGCGGGCTTGGGAAAATAGCTGTTTGAAGGCTTAAAGCGCGCGCCACCCCCTCCGGCTAAGCGCCAGAGGCAGCACGGTAAGTCGCAAGCTAATTCGCGCGCTCATAGTTACAGAGCGCATTATGCGGATTTCGGACACTAACGTCAAGCATTTTTTCGGTAGTGGGTCAGTTTCACGATGTTGATTTGGCGCTGAGCCCGGCGGGGCACCTGCCTGCCTACCGCAGGCAGGCACCTGCCGCCGGGCGGAAAAGCGATCCGAGCGCCCCGTGGCAGGTGCCCTTCGACATTGCTCAGGACAAGCCACGGGGCTCGGCGTGAGCTTCCCATTTTCAAAAAGTCTTCCGGGGACGGTGTCGTCCGAGATGGCCTCATCGCTAGTAATTAAGTTGGTTGACCTTATTTATCTAGCCCACTACCCTAATTCTGGATTTTTCTTGACATGAACGTGCGCTGTCACTATCTTGGGCGTGCATCTTTGTACTCAGACTGCAAGGTCTGAGTCTCATGCAGAGTGGCTGAGGGAACGGGCCCGATGACGCCACGGCAACCGGATCAGGGCTAAACCCTGGTCGCCGGTGCCAATTCCCGCCCCGAGTCGCGGGGGACATGAGAATTTAGGGTCTATCCTTAACTTCCTAAATATCTCACCCGACTTCAAAGGACAGTTTGCTGACGAACTGTTCTTTAAGCCCGCAAATTCAGGCTCGGTGTACCTAAGAGGGGAACCATGAGCGAACACTACGAATTGCGTTGCCGGGAATGCGGGCGCAGATGGGGCAATGAGCCGCGCACCATCTGCGACGATTGTTTGGCGCCGCTGGAAATTACGTACGACCTGGAGGCAGTGCGGGATACGTTCACCCGCGAACGCATTGCCCAGCGCCCGGCCAATCTGTGGCGCTACATCGAACTCCTTCCCGTTCCGGCCGACCACCAACCCCTGCTCCCGGTTGGATTCACGCCCCTGGTGGAAGCCCCGCGTCTGGGGAAACATTGGGACGCGCCTCACCTCTTCGTGAAGAACGACGCCGTCTGCTTTCCCAGTCTTTCGTTCAAGGACCGTGTGGTGGCGGTGGCGCTGGTGCAGGCACGGACGTTCGGGTTCGACGTGGTCAGTTGCTCGTCCACCGGCAACCTCGCCAACGCCGTGGCAGCCCAGGCGGCCCAGGCTGGCTTGAGCGCCTGGATTTTCATCCCGTCAGACCTGGAGGCGGCCAAGATTGTCGGCACTGAAGTCTATGGCGCCCGCTTGGTGCGCATCAACGGCAACTACGACCAAGTCAACCGCCTCTGCGCGCAGATCGCTGATCGCTACCGCTGGGGCTTCGTCAACATCAACCTGCGCCCCTACTATGCCGAAGGCTCGAAGACGGTCGGCTTTGAGATTGCCGAGCAGCTTGGTTGGCGCTTGCCCGACAACGTGGTGGTGCCGATGGCCGGCGGCTCGCTCATTACCAAGATCCAAAAAGCTTTTAACGAGTTGATCGAACTGGGATTGGTCGAGTCCAAGCGCGTGAAGTTCTTCGGCGCCCAGGCCACCGGCTGCTCGCCCATCTCCACGGCTGTCAAGCAAGGGCAGGAACGGATTCAGCCGCAGAAACCTGCCACGCTCGCGCGCTCGCTGGCCATCGGCAACCCCGCTGACGGCTACTATGCCATCAAAGCGATTCGCTCCAGCGGTGGTTGGGCCGAAGACGCCACCGACGCTGAAATTGTCGCTGCCATGAGGCTCCTGGCGGAACGCGAAGGAATTTTCACCGAGACCGCCGGCGGGGTCACCGTGGCCGTGGCGGAGAAGCTCCTTGCCCAAGGGCGCATCCAGCCCCGGGAAACCACCGTGCTCTGCATCACCGGCAACGGTCTCAAGACCACGGAAGCGCTGGCCGAAGAGTTCGTTGAGAGTGAGGCGATTGAACCCCGCTTGGCTGCTTTTGAGAGTTACATGGCAGAGGCGCTGGCTGCTGCGCCCGTGCCGGGAGACTGACGTGACCATCACAGTCCACATCCCCACTGCTTTGCGCCGCTTCACCGATGGCACGGAAACCTTGGAGTGCTCTGCCGCCGCCTTGGGCGAACTCTTGGATCAACTCGGAGAGCGCTTCCCGGGCCTCAAGCAGCACCTGCGCGACGCCACCGGCCAAGTGCGCCCCTTCCTGAACATCTACGTCAACGAGGAAGACATCCGTTTCCTGGGCGGGAACGACTACCGCTTCCAGGATGGCGACGAAGTAATGCTCGTGCCTTCGATCGCCGGCGGTGCGCCCACGGCGGCCGTTTCCGTCGTGGTGCCCGCCACCTCAGCCAATCTCGGCTGCGCTTTCGACTGCGCCGCCTTCGCCCTCAATCGTTACCTCAAAGTCCGCGCCACGCCGCTTGAGGTGCCCGGCTTCCAGGTGCGCTATCGCGGCCCCAATCCTGACCGCGTTCCCGAAGACGAAACCAATCTCGTGGTGCAGGCCATCCGCCGCGCGGCTGCCGAGGCCGGCAGGGAAGTGGGCGGCGCCTCAATCGAAATTCACAACGAAATCCCCGTGAGCGCGGGGCTGGGATCGAGCGCCGCGGCAGTGATTGCGGGGCTTCTCCTCGGCGCGCACCTCTGTGGCGTCGAGCACGACGCGGCTACCGTGCTGCGGCTGGCGGTTGAGCTTGAGGGGCACCCCGACAACGCTGCCGCAGCCTACCACGGCGGTCTGGTGCTCTCAGCCATTCAGGACGACTCGGACGACGTCCTGACTCTGAAGACGCCTGTTCCACCGGACTGGAAGATCATCGCGGTCGTACCGGAGCTGGCCCTGCCGACGCCACAAGCGCGGGCTGTCCTGCCCGAGCGCTACAGCCGAGCGGATGCCGTCCACAATCTGCAACGGACGGCTTTGCTGGCAGCTTCTTTCTTCTCGGGGCAGTACCATCTCCTGCCGGAGCTTTTCCGCGACCGTTTCCACCAGCCCTACCGCAGCCGGCTCATCCCCGGTCTGGCAGGTTGCCTGGAGCTGCGCCATCCAGCCCTGCTGGGGGTGTTTCTCAGCGGGGCGGGCCCGACCGTCCTTGCCCTGGTCCGTTGTTCCGGCGCGGCTGAAATTGCCGCCGCCCTGAGCGAGGAATTCCGGCGTCACGGAGTCCAGAGCCAAGCCCTGTCTTTGCAACCCGAGAACCGCGGTGCGGAGGTCTTGCAGGAAAATCGAACGTCTGCGAGAGAGACGAGGGCTTCGCGCTAGCGGCCCGCAGACCCGGGTGGGAGAGTCATGAATCAACCCAAGAAAAGAAAATCATTGATTGCGATGAAGTTCGGCGGAACCTCGGTTGGCAGCGCCGAGCGAATGCAGGGTGTGGCGGAGATCATCGCCGACCAGGCGCGCCATAACCAGCTAGTGGTCGTCACCTCGGCTATGGCCGGCGTGACCGACAAACTGCTCCGGGCGGCTAGTGCAGCCAGCGACGGAGCGGGGGAGGATTGGAGAGAGCTTGGTCGGGAGCTAACGCAGCAGCATCGCCAGGTTGCCGAGCAGTTGCTCCCCGCCGCCGAGCAGAGCACGGTGTTGCTCCAGTTGGATGAGCAGTTGCAGCATTTTGAAAATCTCTGCTCCGGATTTTCTCTGGTGCGGGAAGTCACCCCGCGTGCCCTGGATGCGCTTTCTAGTATAGGCGAAGTCCTGGCGGCGACGTTGCTGGCCGCTCTGCTGCGAGCCCGCGGCGTCGCAGCGGAAACCGTGGACGCCATCGCCTTGATTGTGACCGACGACAACTTCGGTGATGCAACTCCCTTCTTCGACGAGACCCGTACCCGGACCCGCCAGTGCCTCTTACCGCTGCTCGACCGCGGCACCCTCCCGGTCGTAACCGGATTCCGTGCCGCCACCCGCGACGGTCTGGCAACCACGCTGGGGCGCGGCGGCTCCGACTACAGTGCGACCTTGGTTGGAACTGCCCTCGATGCGGAGGAAATCTGGATCTGGACTGACGTCGACGGGGTCATGACCGCCGATCCCCGGTCGGTGCCAGCGGCCCATATCCTGCCGGAAATCTCCTACCGCGAGGCCCTGGAGTTTTCCTTTTTTGGCGCGAAAGTGCTGCATCCGAAAGCCATACAACCCGTGATGAAGAAAAAAATCCCGCTCTGGATCAAAAACACATTTAACCGTTCCTGCCCCGGGACGAAGATTTGCGAATCTGCCGTCAGGGAGAAGCCCGGCGTGCGCGCCATTACGTCGGTTTGCCAGGCAAGCCTGTTTACCGTGAGCGGCAAGGAGGTGGTGCGGTTCGCCCAACTGGCCGCCAAGGTGTTCCATTCGCTCGACCTCGAAGAGGTCGCCACGTTGATGGTCACCCAATCCTCGGCTGACAATGTGTTATCCTTTGCCATCCATGAAGAAGATGCTCTCCGCGTTCGGAGACGGTTGGAGAAGACTTTTGAGTTGGAATTGTTGCACGGCTACTTGGAGCCCATTGAGATTCTTTCCTCGGTTGGGATCGCTGTGGTCATTGGAGAGAACATGAAAGGCACGCCCGGGATCGCGGGGCGGCTGTTCAGCGCTTTGGGACGCCGCGGGGTCAACGTGATCGCGATCGCCCAGGGCTCTTCGGAGTTGAGCATTTCCTTCGCCGTCAAGTCGTCCGACGTGACCGAAGCGCTCCAAATCCTTCACGCCGAATTCCAGCCTTAGCGGAACCCTGGAATCATGTCACTCGCCTACCTCCAGTGCGTAGAAGAAAGCTGCCGGAAAAGGCAGGAGCTGGGCCCAGGCCCCGAGAGCCACGCCTGCGCCTGGTGTGGTGGGTTGCTGGAGGTGAACTATAACTTCCAGTCTTTCGATCCGGAGGAGTTGCGCCGTCTCTGGCGCCAGCGCCGCCAGGGCGACGGGCCCCGCGACCGCAGCGGCGTCTGGCGCTTCAGGGAACTCCTGCCTTTCGTGGAACCGGAAACCTGTGTGATCTCGCTCTCGGAGGGGTCGACACCCCTGACGGACGTGCCTCGGACGGGGCAGTGGGCAGGCGGTGTGCGCCTTTGGGTGAAGCAGCAGGGAGCCAATCCCACCGGGTCCTTCAAAGACTTGGGGATGACAACCTGCATCACCTGGGCGGCGATGCACAATGTCCATGTGGTGGCCTGCGCTTCAACCGGCAATACCTCGTCTTCACTGGCGGCCTACGCCGCCCGCGCTGGAATGGAGGCTTTGGTTGTTGTCCCGCACGGCCGGATCTCCACCGCCAAGCTGGCGCAGGCTCTCGACTTTGGCGCCCTGGCAGTGGAAGTCGGCGACACGTTCGACCAAGCCTTCCGCCTGCTGTGTGAGGTGGCGCCGGAGTTGGGGCTTTACCTCACCAATTCCATTAATCCCTTTCGCATCGAAGGGCAGAAAACCATCGTCCCCGAACTCTTGGAGCAGCGTGAGTGGCGGATCCCGGACTACATTGCGGTTCCGGGCGGTAACCTGGGCAACGCCTCAGCCATCGGCAAGGGCCTGCGCGAGCTGAAAGCCCTGGGCTTGATCGAAAAAGTGCCACGGCTAGTGGTGGTCCAGGCGGCGGGGGCGAATCCTTTTTATCGGATGTTGGCTTCGGGTTCGGCCAAGCTGGATCCCATGGCGAACCCTGACACCGAGGCCACCGCCATTCGCATCGGCGCCCCAGCCAATTGGGGAAAAGCCCGCGCGGTGTTGGAGTGGACGAAGGGACTCTGTGAATCGGTGACGGACGAAGAAATCTTTCAGGCCAAGACGGCGCTGGCTCAAGAGGGTGTGGGTTGTGAGCCGGCTTCGGCTGCTGCGGTTGCGGGTGTGCGGAAACTCTGTCAGGCGGGAAAGATCGAGCCCGGCGCGGACGTGGTCGCCGTCCTGACCGGTAATCAATTGAAGGATCCCGATTACGTGCTGAGGCATCGCTCGGAGGCCGGGGCCGATCGGCGGCAACTGCGGGTCGAACCTACGCGGGAGGCTTTGCGCGCGGCGCTGGGGGGAGCTCTGGCCGCCGAGGCGAAAGTGAAGTAGGAACGAGTGGCGGTACGGATGGAGAAAAGGTTGGGTGCTAAATTGTCCGGAAAGTCCGCAGAGGAACGAGACGCACGAGCGGGTATGAAAAAACGCTACCGGGTTGGGATTCTGGGAGCTACCGGAGCGGTCGGCCAAAAGTTTATGCAATTGCTGGCGGAGCACCCGTGGTTTGAAATCAGCGCAGTCGCCGCCTCGGAGAGATCTGCCGGGAAACCCTACGCAGAGGCTGTGCGGTGGAAGCTGCCTGCGCCCATCCCGGCGCGCCTCCGAGAACTTGAGGTCAGGAACCTGACCCCCGACCTTGACTGCGATTTCGTTTTTTCCGCCTTGGACTCTTCGGTGGCGGGGTCGGCGGAGGAAGCGTTTGCGCGCGCCGGCTACCCGGTCATCAGCAACAGTAAGAACCATCGCATGGATGACGACGTGCCGCTGCTCGTTCCGGAAGCCAACCCGGAACACTGCGAGTTGATTCCCATCCAGAAGCAGAGGCGAGGTTTTGACCGGGGTTTCATTGTGACCAATCCAAACTGCGCGGTGGTGGGGCTGGTCATGGTCCTGAAACCCTTGCAGGACGCCTTCGGGGTGGAAGCCGTCTCCGTCACAACTTTACAGGCGATCTCCGGGGCCGGTTATCCCGGCGTTCCGGCCGCCGACATAGTTGAAAACGTCATTCCATACATTGAAGATGAAGAAGAGAAAATCGAAACGGAGCCGCGCAAGATTCTAGGCACGCTGGAGGGAAGTGCAGTGCGGCCGGCCGGGGTGACCATCAGCGCGCAGTGCCATCGCGTGCCGGTAGTGGACGGGCATCTGGAGGCGGTTTCGGTCCGGCTGCGAACAAAGGCTTCACCGGCCGAGGTGAGCGAAGCTCTGCGGTCGTTCAGTGCCGAGCCACAGCGGCTCGGTCTTCCCTCAGCTCCCGCACGTCCCATCCTCGTCCGCGAGGAACGCGACCGCCCGCAGCCAAGGTTTGATCGCGACACAGCGGAGGGAATGGCTGTGGTGGTGGGACGCATTCGCTCCTGCCCGGTCCTGGATATTCGGCTGACGCTACTCTCGCACAATCTGGTGCGAGGAGCCGCCGGAGCTGCTGTGTTGAATGCGGAACTGCTCGCGCAGAAACGCTTTCTCTGAAAGAGGGAACTACCTCCTCGGGATGTCACCTGATTGACCAGCGGTAGCAAGAACCACTTGAAACCAATGAATTTCAGTCCAACGACATGCAACTGGCTAACAGAAATTGGCTCCGTGGACGGTAGCACTGTTCTCAAAATGATTGAAGAGGTGTGCTAGGATATTAGTAGCCGTCTTGCCGGCGGTGCTCACAGGCGGAGCAGACGGCACCGCATCTTTTTCAAAGGGTGAGGGTTAGCCTGGATTTTCTTAGCACCAGAGTCAGCCGGCAGTGGCGAAATTGTTAAAAGCAAAGAGAAGGCGCGGTACCCAAGTGGCCTAAGGGAGAGGTCTGCAAAACCTCCATTCGTGGGTTCGAATCCCACCCGCGCCTCCAATCTTTTCTTGCAGTTAGTTCTCCCCGCTTGGCTTAGCCAAATCCGTGAGTTCGTCCTCGATGGGGCTCGATAGGGGAAAATCGGGCTGAATCGGGCTCAGGGGCGGACAAAAAGCGGACAAGGATTTTACGACTACTGGACCCGTTCCTCGGCGCGCGTTTTTTTCATCAGGGCCTCGTACCGCACCATCGCCTCTCGCTTGTGCTCAGCCGTGGGGTGGATGTAGCGCTGGACTATTCGGATGGAGCCGTGGCCCAGAATGGCCGCGAGGGTAGCGAGGTCAACTCCTGCCTGAGCCATGCGCGTCGCAAAGGTGTGTCTGAGATCATATAGGACGAAGTTGAGTTTGGTCTTAGCACAGACTCGATCATGGGCGCCGCTGAGTTTTGTCAGATGCCAGCCTGGGCGTCGTGGGGAAGGGAAGAGCCACTGCGAAGTTCCGGCCATGCGACGGCCAAGAATCAGCCGGCTTTCTGAAGTGAGATCGAGCGTGCGACGGGCAGCCAGTGTCTTTCCCTTCTGGATGTGGAGTTGGTTGCGGTCAATGTCCACACCGCTCTTGGGAAGTGAAAGAATTTCCTCTGGTCGCATCCCTTGGAGGAGTATCAGGCGGGCCAAGTCGTAAAGATTCTGATTGTGGGCGGCGTGGAGGAAGTACAGTGTTTCCTCCTCATTGGTAACGACGTGGATGCGGATTGAATCAGCGTCCGAAGGTATGGTGACGTTCCGTGTTGGGTTGTCCCGTGCCCACCGTTGCTTGACGGCGTAGCGGAAGAACTTGGACAGAGCATGCAGGTCGTGGCGGAGGGTAACGTCTCGGACTTTGTGCTCAGCGATGCGCCAAGTCTTGTACGCTTCGATGCGCCCCTCACCTATCAGACTTACGGGTTCATTCCCGAAAAAGTTTGTCAGACTGGCGAAGCTGGTCACTAGCCGGCGGCTGGTATTCGGGTGCGCCCGGTGTTCCGCTTTGGCCCACTCCAAAAACTCCTTGGCAGCGTCAGGGAACGGGCGAACTACGATCCGGCGCAGCGGGCGTCTCCCCTCCATTAGCCCTTGCCGATGCTCCGCTTCCATTTGCCGCGCCTTGTTCCTGTTTCGTTCGGTGGCGGACAAATCGGTGGTTGCGCTGAACTCTTTGGCGTCCAGCTTGAACCGGTAGTGCCAGATTCCCCCTCGGTTTCGGATTGACATCGCTAGCCCCCTCCAAGCGGGATTCCATCCAACTGTCGAATTGCTCGATTGGATACCAGATTCGCCTACCGACGCGCAAGTAGGGCGGACCCTTTTTCTCACCGCGCCAGTCGGCCAAGGTCGCCTTGGCGAGACCCAACGTAG
>JACZYA010000134.1 GCA_022571295.1 Acidobacteriota bacterium
GCCTGCTGCCGGGCGAGATTCGCATGGTTTCCCACTCCGGCGGCAACCGCGGCTGGCGGGCGCGCTTCGCCGCCTTGCCCGACCGGGGCGAGGGCATCGTCATCCTGACCAACAGCGACACCGGCGACGGCCTGACCAACGACCTGCTGCGCTTCTGGAGCCTCTGGACCGCACGGCCCACGCCCGAACCCGACCAATCCTTAGGTAGCGAACAGGGGGAGGAGAAACAATGACTTGGATCAAGACGGTTGAGGAGAAGGAAGCCGCGGGCGAGGTGAAGGCCATCTACGACGCCAGCCGCAAGCTCTACGGCTTCATCCCCAACATTCGCCGCGCGCTCTCGCTCAACCCCACCGCTCTGCGGGCCTACACGCAATTCAGCGGCGCGGTCTATCACGGCGGCGCGCTGCCGGCCGAAGAGCGCGAGATGATCGCCACCGTGGTCAGCGTCGCCAACCGCTGCCACTATTGAACCGAGTCGCACGCAGAGTTTCTGCGTCGGCTCACCCGAGACGATCAATTGGTCGAGGCCATCAAGACCGACTGGCGCAAAGCGCAGCTGACCGAGCGCCAGCGCGCCCTGCTGACCTTCAGTGAAAAGCTCACCGCCACTCCCGGGGAAATGAAAGAAGTGGACGTGGCCGGGCTGCGCAACCACAACCTAACTGACGAGCAAATCCTGGCCGTGGTCCTGGTGGCGAGCTTCTTCAATGTCGCCACCCGCATCGCCGACGCCCTCGGCGTCGAGCTCGACCCGCAGTTCACTCCCGGCACCCCCGAACACAAAGCCTTCCTGAGCCACTCCAGCCAGAAGTAACGCAGGGACTTGCGAGAACCATTTTGAAAACGGGTTCTCGCGCTCTCCCAAAACTTTTTACAGCGATGCGCCGCCCCCCGGTAAGGGGGGCGGCGCATCGCCGTGAAAGTCTTTGGAAGGGGTGTGGGGAGAACCTTTCTTCAGAAAGGTTTCCCCGCGAATCCTGGCGTTACTCCTGCTTGGGACGGCGCATGAAGTCTTCCGGTTCGACGCCGAGGGCGTCCACCATGCGGGTGTAGTAGTTAAAGAACCCGATAATTTGGACGGCGGTGAGGATTTCTTCGTCGGTCCAGCCGTGCTGCCGGAGGCCATCGATTGTTTTCTGGTTGACGCTGTGCTGGCGGCTGGTTATTTGCACGGCGAAGTCCAGCAGGGCGCGTGTCTTGTGGTCGAGCTTGGCCTGCCGGTAGTCCTTTTTGATCTGCTCGACCAGCTCATCGTCGCGGGCGAAAGCACGGAGATCCTCCCCGTGAGCTTCGGTTCAATAGAAACAGTCCAGCTCGCGCGACACCACCACCGCCAGCATCTCGCGGGTGGCGCGCCGCAGCGGGCCGGGCTTGTGCATGAGGGACTTGTAGAGCTCGACCGAGGCTTCCAGCGAGGCCGGGTGCAGGCTCTGAATGCGGATGATATTGAAAACACGCCCGGCGCGCTTGAGGGCGGCGTCGTAGTGCTGCTTCAGTTCGCCGGTGGCTTCCTCCGGCGCAATCGTACGAATGTAAGCCATGATTCCATTCCTCCCGGCGCCGCGAAGGCAGCCGCAGTAATGTCGCGGCTCATGCTAAATCAATTTGGGTATGCCGGCAAAGCCAGCTTGGTAAGTCATCACCAACCAGCGACAGCGCTAGGGTGGGGGATTCTCAGGGGAAGGGTTTGTCGGTGGGGTGGCAGCGGCTGCCAGCGCGCCGGTGCACAGAGGCACGCGCGAGTTGCGCTGTCTGCGCCTGGCAGGAGTCCGACCCTAGACAAACAGCGGCGTTTCGTCGCCGTTGGGGTCGTGCTCGGCCATGTCCGCCGGCGTCTGCGCCAGCATCACCGCCGTCACCACCACCAAAGCACCAGCCAGTACCGCGCGCGGGTTGCGCTCCACCCACTCGGCTGCTTTCTCCAGCACTGAGGACAGATCAAAGAAGAATGACTTCATCGTGGTTTGGCTCCGTTTCCCTTTCCGCTCGCGCACCTACCGGCTTGGCGCCTCCTCTTTATTAGATGTGCCTTGCCTGCTAATGGTTTTAGCAGCATGCCAGCTTCCCCGGCAAGCAAAATAGGATGAGTTTTTTCTTATCACCCAGCCGGATTGACTCCCGCTCCCACCTGCCGGTACCATCAAAGTTGGGCTGCCGGGGTAGCTCAGTGGTTAGAGCGTGGGTCTCATAATCCCAAGGTCGTGGGTTCAACTCCCACCCCCGGCACCACCTTCTTCGTTACTTTGGGGAGCGACCGAAAGCGACTTGCTGAGCGAAGTCAAAGCAGTGTACGACGGTCGGGTGGTGGTGGGCACAGACTTGGGCGTCTATTAGCCCAGCGAGACCAACGCAGTGGAAACCATAGCTCCCAACACGACTCGCATTGATGTGGAGTTTCAAGGCAAGCGCAACTATATCGCCGCCTGCCTGCTGGAAGGTGAGGGCGGCCCGGCTCTGATCGACCCCGGCCCCTCTTCCTCCCTGGGCCAACTCCGCTCCAAACTGGCGGCCAGAGGATTGTCGGTGGCCGACCTGGGCACCATTCTCCTGACTCACATCCACCTTGACCATGCCGGCGCCACCGGAACCCTGGTACGCGAGAACCCTCGCCTGCGCGTGTTCGTCCACCAGCGCGGCGCGCCGCACCTGATCGACCCGACGCGGCTGCTGGAGAGCGCCACCCGCCTTTACGGCGCTGACATGGAGCGGCTCTGGAGCGAGGTGCTGCCGGTGCCCGCCGACAACCTTCGCATCCTGAACGGCGGTGAGCGCGAAAAAATAGCCGGGCGCAACCTGGAAGTAGCCTACACCCCGGGCCACGCCTCCCACCATGTGAGCTACCTCGACACCGCCACTGGCATTGCCTTTGTCGGCGACACCGCCGGCATCCGGATTGCAAACCAACCCTGCGTCCTTCCGGTCACACCGCCGCCCGATATCCGGTTGGAGCAGTGGAGCACCAGCCTGGAGCAGATTCGCGCCTGGCGGCCCGACCGGCTCTTCGTCACCCACTTTGGCCCCGCCACCGGCGTCAGCGACCATTTGGCCGAGTTCCAAGACCGGCTGCAACGGTGGAGCCAGGTGGTGCGCGAGTCACTAAAAACCGACGACGACGATGCCGAGCGCGCCCGCCGCTTTGCCCAACAGGTTGCCACTGAGCTAAAGACGCGCATGCCGGAGGACGAAGCGGCTCAGTACGCCCGGGGCATGTCGCCCGAGTTGTGCTGGTATGGTTTGGCGCGCTATTGGCGCAAGCGGGCGGAGAGTTAAGAACCGAATATGATTACACTTCGCAAGAGCCAGGAACGCGGCCACACCCGGCTGGATTGGCTCGACAGCCGGCACACCTTTTCCTTCGACCAATACTACGACCCGGCGCAGATGGGCTTTTCCAGCCTGCGCGTCCTCAATCAAGATCGCATCGCCCCCGGCGCGGGTTTTCCCACCCATCCGCACCGCAACATGGAGATCATCAGCTACGTGCTGGAGGGCGCGCTGGAGCACAAGGACAGCCTGGGCAACGGCTCGGTCATCCGCCCGGGCGAGGTGCAACGCATGAGCGCCGGCACCGGCGTCACCCACAGCGAGCACAACCCCTCCGCCTCCGAGCCCGCCCACTTCCTGCAAATCTGGATTCTGCCCGCCCAAAGCGGCCTCGCGCCCAGCTATGAGCAGAAAAACTTCCCGCAGATCCAACCGACAGGCCGCCTGTGCTTGGTGGCCTCGCCCGACGCCCGCGCAGGCTCCCTCACAATTCACCAAGATGCTTTCCTCTACGTCGCCCGCCTCCGGGAAGGGCAATCGGTCAAGCATGTGCTTGCGCCCGACCGGAAGGCTTATCTCCACCTGGCCCGTGGCCGGGCAGAGTTGAACCGCCAGCCGCTGAGCGCGGGGGACGGCGCCCGCATCAGCGAAGAGAAGGAGATCAACTTAACCACCGATGATGCAGCGGAAGTGTTGCTCTTTGACCTTCCCTGAAGGCCGTCCGCGCCGGAGAGCGCGCAGAAACGGCTGTGAATTTTTCTGCACCCATTCAACTGCTCCTCTGCCCACGCCCGGCGAACATCAAGATAACTTGTTAAAGTGCAAAGAGATGCACATGCGGCCAACGCCACCGGTGGGTTTTCCACAGCAGCTAACAGCTTTCTTCAGTTTTCCACTTAATTACCACAGCAACACTTCATTTTCAGCTTGCATCCTAGTAGGTGTACAACGAGAATCTGGGGTGCCTGCAGAATGCTAGTTCGGGTAGCTGCCGTTGCTGAGGCTGCCGTGCAACGGTAAGCGGGTAAACTACAAGGAATGGGGTGAAGAGCACTTTCTTCGCGCTTTACTATGCAGAGCGATAGACACGAGGAAACGGCCAACAAAGGGCAGGCGCCCGCCGCCGGCTCGGAGACCATCCTGCTGGTGGAAGACGAAGCCAGCGTCCGCAGACTGGCGCGGGAATTCCTGGAGATCAGCGGCTACACCGTACTGGAAGCCAGCAACGGCGCCGACGCGATCCAGCTGGCCGAGCAGCACGACAGCCCCATCCACCTGATGGTGACCGATGTGGTCATGCCGGGGATTACTCCAGAAACACTATCTTGTTGGTTCGTCTAGCTTCTTCCTGTGTCTTAGGTCACGGTATAGCATGGTATTCGGCGCTTATTGTTCCCAAACTGTTCCCAACTTTTGAGCGTGCTGATTTCTCCTCCGGGCGAGCGCGGGAGTGGGACGTTTCCCCCACCGTCAATCTTCCCTCTGCCTGTTGCGTTCATCCTGCTAGGGAATGAGTGTTCAATGTCTTGCGTGGCAGGGAGTCTGGTTGCAATTTCCGGTTGCAATTGCGGTTGGCAACCGTGAATTTGGACTCCATGCAACCGGGAATGGTAAAATAGAAGGGAGGCCAAGAATGGCGCGAAAGCCCAAAGTTACTGAGAAGCACCGACAGGTGGCACGAGACTTGGCAAAGGGTGTCTCAGACAGGCAGGCTCTACTACGCGCCGGATACAGCGAGTCGGCTGCTCACAAAGGGATGGAGAAACTGAAGCAGGAAATCCCCGCCTTAGCCCAAGCGATCTACGAACAGGGCGTCCAGGATGTGCGGGAGTTCAACGCCCAACAAGGGCAGAGGCTCGGCAAGGAGGAGAAGGTTCAACTTGTCGATGGTGTTCTGATCCGAAATGCGCTTCATGGCGAGGGCGAGGCAAAAGGCAGTACCTTCGCTGCGAAAACCCTGGGTCAGACGCGAGCTGTGAATATGTTTGAACCCGATCTGCAAGTAGGTGTTTTCTCAATGGAAGTTCCTGCCGAATGGAAGGATCGCTACCTAGGGACAGAAGCCCAAGCCAAGGAGCAACCAGTTGATCCGCTTCCGCCGGCAGAAGAGAAGTATTTGAATGGGATCCCCATCCATACCACCCAGGATGCCATCGGGAATCTGCAACGGCAAAAGGCGCTCACAGAAGGCTCAGCAACACCGCCACAGGAAACCTCACCGTCTAGCACATGAGGAAGAACGGCAACGGAACCAACCACAAGCCCACCGAGAAAGACGAAATACCTGTCACGAAATGCCCGCCAGGAAATGCAGCAGGAGCGTTCGATAACTTCAAGATTCAGTTTGACCCACGCTTAGGTTCACTGCGACAGTTTTACCTTGATCCCCGAAGTTACTGCTTCCACAGCAGGAAAGCGCACGAAGCCTGAGACCAGATTGACGACACACTGCTTCCAGGCGTGCGCGAAGACGTACTAAGTCGGCACTCTTCAGTCGGATCTTTCCGTCGATGGTTTTCAGCTTGAGTTGAAGGGAGGTGGTGCGTGGTGGGTGACATTCCCATCGTGTCATTGCTGGAAATACCCAATGGTCTGCAAGACAGCGTTCAGCCCGACAAGACCGCTGAAGAAAACCAGCCAATAAGAAAGGCGAAGCTGTGACCGGTCTCGCCGGCGCTGCATTTCGGCGAATGCATTCATCCACGCTGGCGTGTCAGGCGGATTCTCACAGAGGTCCTTGCAAAGCTCTTGATAACTTCGTTTCTGATAATTCATCTTCTCCTCTCCAGCTCTAGTGCCTAGCTCACCTTCTTCCTATCCCTAATTGCCTTCATCCTCTTGAGCACGTCACTCTGCGTCATAATCCCTCGTTCTTCCAGCAACTCCACAATGGCGGTCAGTTCTATACTTCAAACACAGTCTCCCCACCAACAATCTTCCGCAGTCGATTGCGGTCAGCATCGTTCATGGCTAGAAATTCGACTCCCATTCCGCGCCCCTCTTCCACGCGCCGCACCATCACGTTGGCCGTAATCGACTCGTTCTCGCTCAGCTGTATCCTGAGTCGAATCACATGTCCGGGCGGTATGGGACGCAGGTCCTCGATGAAAGCGCCAGATAGATTGATGTCTCTTACGCTTGCTCGATAAGCGGGGTAGTCCACAAGCAATGTTTCCTTGGGTGTGACTCTCGGACCAGAGCGACGTTCAACCCTCATATTGATCCCGCCTAGTGCTCTTCAAGCAACCCGAGCCTTGGCACTACTCTATTCTACTGGCCGCTAGCCTGGGCTTATTTTCTGCGGTCACCACCAGGTAGCTGGTCCGGGAATGCGAGCATCCAGTTCGTCATTGTCCGGCAAGTGGGGCAGTGTTTCTGGATGGGCCTTCGCTCGTCAATTTCGGCCATCTCTGCTTCCTGGATCGGGATTGGCTTCTGCCCCTCACAGCCTTCACATTTGAAAATATAGGTTTCCATCGCTGCTCCGATTCGCTGGTTAGTTGCAGGAATGGTGCGCCGAAAGTTGTGGGGGTGTCAAGGAAGAAGACGGAGATACAGCTAGCGCGAGGGAGCCCAGAATGTTTCGCTCGGAACAGATAGTTCAATTCCTACTGGAAACGGGTCGTTAAAGTTCCCGAGTGATCCCACCCAAGCAACCCGCCCGCGCGTTGATCTCTGAGTGGTCTTGTTGAGGATTTCAATAGGCGTATTCAGGGCCAACTCTTGTCGGAGATGGATTAGTGCGCCATGTCCACTGACAACCGCAGTGGCGGTGGTTTCTTGCATCGTGCCCGACCCGACGGGGATGGTCCAACTCACAATGAGAGGCATACGAATGGTTGTACGTTGACTGCGACGCTGCCTCCGCAGGGATAGCCGTTCCAGCGCCAGAATCCAGTCCACAGACAGCAGATGAATCATTGTTCCACAACCCCTAGCTAGGGTAGGCGGCAAAAGGATACCCTGACTACTGGCCTGCGGGACAGTTTCAGTACGGGCACACTACTGGCGGATTGGGTAAAGGAAAGGGGAACCCGTTGGTTCGAGTTCCCCTTGGTGGAGGTACTTCTGCTGGCAGGTAAACTTGGGCTACTTCTTCTTCCTTTTCTTCGCCTTCTTCTTGGTTGCTTTCTTTCTGCGCTTGGCCATCTCTGCTTTCCTCTCTCAGAAAATTTGTTTGCACTTGAGCAGGA
>JACZYA010000135.1 GCA_022571295.1 Acidobacteriota bacterium
CCCAATCCATGGGCGCGGGCGAAGAGATCGACCGAATCGGCTGGGATGCGGCCCAGATGCTTCCTATGTCCTTCCAGATAGCGCGAGCGGAAATCCTTGCCGTTATCCACGTAGATCGATTCCGGCAAACCCATGATGCCATCGTCCTTGGGCAACACGGCATGGCGGAAGGCCAGGGCGATGGTTCGAGAGCTGGGCCGCTCGGAGATGAACCAGCCTGTCAACACTCCGGTCTTCAAGTCCTGCCAGGCGGAAATCCAGGGCCGGATGAGCTTGCCCGAGCGGGTGTGGACGAAGAGATCGAACTCGTGGTGGTCGCCGCAGAAGATCTCCCGGTTACGCAGGTCGGCATAGCTGCGGGGAATGTAGATGCCGTAGCGGTTCCGAAAAGCTTGCGCCCCTTCCCGGCCCAGGACACGGACAGCGGGTGGGATGGTCTTGATGATGCGGCGAACGGTCGAGTAGGAAAGCGAGAAGCTACATTCGGGACAGGAATGCATCCGGTTCTTGCCCTGGTAGCCCTTGACGCGAGGCTCCAAGGGTCGCACCCGGCACTGCGGGCACTGGGCGATGAGCTTGCGCCAGACCTTCGTAATGCTGGGACGCTTGCGGCGGGCGTAGAGACCCGCTATGGCCCGACGAAGCTCCTCGTCCACCTTGTAGCGCCGGTCTTCGCATGAATCCTCGGTTCTTCCCCGCTGGCGCGGGATCAGGGCCTCAAAGCCTGCCTTGGCCTTTAGGTGGACATTTCCCTGGGCTGAGGCGTAGGCCGATCGATAGAGCCGGTACCAGCGCCAGAGTGTCCCCAGACTCACTCCAGCTTTCCGGGCCAGTTCGTTGACCGCTGGGCTAGATACCCGCCGACCGTTGAGGTGGACAGTCTTGGGCCTGATGGATTTGAATTCGAGGACTACCTGAAGACGAGCTTGCGCTTCAGCGACGCCCTTCTCGCCGTAGAGAACGCCGAGCTCCGCAAAAGATGTGGACCCTTCTGTAAGGCAGTGTGTCGGTTGGGTTAGAATCTCAGCAGCCATCGTGACCTCCACAATAGGTCGCAGTGGTTAGGGTCTGCCGTCCTGTTACAGCAGGCGGCAGGCCCGCTCCCTTACCGCTTTGGTTTCTTCTTCCGTCCTCGACCCTTCCAGTAGCACTTTTCTTTGTAGCGCATTACTCGCTCGATGTCCCGGTCGGTCCAGAAGCGGAAGATCTTTCGTCCAACACGAAGCGGCTTTGGGACTCTAATCTTGCCTTCACTCAGCCAGCGTTCCAGTGTTGACTTGCTGACTCCGATTGTCTTCGCAACCTCTTCAGTTGAAAGTGGCTTCATGTCGACCCCTTATTACAGGTCTTTAGAGTCCCATAATTGGTGTGGCTTGTCAAGGAGTTTTCCCTTGCCAAGGGATTGCTCTGAACCTAGCGGTTCAAAGTCCAAGGCCCATGGGAAACCCAAGAGTGTGTCTTGCAAGGTATATCAGAGGGTCCCGAGAAACGTTTCAGTAATGTACACAAACAGCAAGGCCAAATTGGCTTGATTTGGTGTGTATCAAAGGATTTCTTTTGGTACGGACAGCGAATCGTGCAGTGGCTTTGAAGCAGCGAAGCCCTGTTTCTCTGGAACGACGGATGGGCTGCCTCAGCAATCCTGCAGCGCCAGGAAACGCTCAGAAGAGTGCGGTTCCTTCTCTGGCCGCAAGATTCTGAGTCTCGTATGGACAAATCTCTCATCTTTGGTCAGCTCTCTTCCAGGAGAAAAGCATTCTGGGGCAGTTGATCTTCATCTTCAATCCTCGCGAGGCGTATTTCGCTTCAGCCAAATGAAGCCGGGCGCCACTGTTGCGGTTCAGGGGAAATGCGCAGTGCTTCAGCGCGTTACAGATTTTTCTCTTTCACGTTCTTCGATGTTCCGGTAGAGCTGCTGTCGCGTGCCCGCCGCCAGTACGTAGCTGGGCAGGGTTCGTTCCAACACTTCCTGCGCCACCCGGGACGCGACCATCACACCTTCGACATCGACCCCTGTCTCGACACCCATCTCTTCGAGCATGTTGACCAGGTCTTCGGTGGGAATGTTTCCCCTGGCGCCCGGTACCACCGGGCAACCCCCCAGGCCGCCGAGGGAAGAATCGAACGCATCGATCCCCTCCTCCAAGGCTGCCAACACGTTGGCCAGGCCCAGCCCACGGGTATTGTGGATGTGCATGGAGAAATGGACGTCGGGGAATTCTCGCACGAGGCGCCGCATCAGGCGCTGGACTTGGGCGGGGTTGGCCAGTCCAGCGGAATCGGCAATGGAAATTTCCCGGTAGCCCATCTCGGCGAGGCGCCGGGTAAGTTCCACGACTTTTTCTTCCGCGATGTCGCCTTCAAGCGGACAGCCGAACGCCAGCGCGACCACTGCCTCCACGGCTGTGGAAGCGGCCCGTCCGGTTTGCAGGATTTCTTCGCAGGTCTTCAGCGATTCAGCCACGGACATGCGCACGTTGCGCTGATTGTAGGCTTCGCTGGAGCAGATCACTACGCGTATGGCATCGACCCCGGCGCTGATGGCGAGCTGTGCCCCCTTCAAGTTGGGAACCAGCGCGGTGTAGGCGGAGCCAGGACGTCGCTCGATCCCCTCCATCACCGCCTGCGCATCTCGCATCTGGGGAATCGCCTTAGGACTGGTAAAGGATGCGGCTTCGATCTTGGGGACGCCGGAGCGCGCCACGGTGTTGATGATGGCAATTTTGCTCTCAGTAGGGATGAAGGTCTTCTCCATCTGAAAGCCATCCCGCGGCCCCACTTCCACGATGGTTACTTTGGACGCTTGTGCCATAGGCTCGTTGTTAGGAAGACTCCACCAGTTGTGTCATGACGCCGAGAGTTTCTTCCATCGCGATGTCGACGAGCTTCCACCCTTCCACTCCCCGCCTGGGACTATCAGGCATCAATTTGATCCCACGCGCTTTCAGGTCGGATGCCACCCCCTCGACGTCGCTCACTTCATAGGCGATGTGGAAAAACCCTTCTCCATGCTCGTCCAGGAAGCGCTTGACTGGGCTATTGTCACGAACAGGCTGAACCAATATGATCCATGTCTCCCCCAGGCGAAAGCGTGCTAACTCAATACCACGGCTCTCCAATCGCTCGCGATTCTCCAGCGGCACATTGAAAATCTTCCGGTATTGCTCTATTGCACGGCTGAGGTCGCGCACGACATAATCAATATGATGAATCCGCTTCAGGTTCACGGCCTATTCCCTCTAGGGACAGACACAGCCACTCTTCGTTTCCAGGGGGCAGTCGCCCAGCAGCCAGCCCGCTTTGCACTGGAATCGGCTTTGGCAGATAATTGCTCCATGACAAGGGACTCCACTAGGAGATGGTGTCGTATTCCGGTCGATCCCGCATGCCCCACTAAGCACCCAACAAGCGTGCTGTTTAATTTTTCAAACAATTGATGAAGTCTAGTATCATTGTCGTAGGACTGTCAAGAAAAAGGTTTCGGGATAGGCATTCCTACTTACTTTCGAGGAGCTTCGAGGGTTACGGGCCCAATGGGGCTGAGTCCCCCCGCGAAGCTAAACAACGGAAAAGGAGACCTGAATAATGGAATTCGTTCTTGACCCCCACAGCCCCTTACCTGCTCATTCGCAGATTCAGGAACAAGTAAAGCTAGCCTTACTCTTAGGGCGGTTGCGGCCGGGGGACACCTTGCCCTCCATCCGCGATGTGGAGAAAGAAATTCACGTGAGCCGTAACATCGTCCGCAAAGCTTACCTGGCACTCCAGCGATCCGGAATTCTGACCCTGCGGCATGGGAAAGGTGTGCTGGTGGAAAAGCACCTGAGCTACAGCCAGCGCGGAGACATCATGGAGCAGTGCCAAGCTCTGTCCCACGATATCCTGTCAAAGGCGGAGCGCATGGGCATTTCGCCCTCCGCCTTTGCTCGCTACCTTTATCAGCAGGCGCGCGAGCGGGAAAGGACCGATTCTTTCTTGGTGTTCGTGGAAGCCACCAAGGCGCTGGCGCTGGAACGGGCAGCGAAAATCTCTTCGGTCTGGCAGGTGAACGTCCCCGGCCTGTCGATGGATGAGGTGGCAGCCATGAGCCGGAGCCGGCTCAAGAAAATCCGAAAAATCCTGGTTAACTACCTCCGCCTCGATCAAGTGCGGCAAATCGTCAAAGGATCGGGTGTCGACGTGATTCCCTTGAGCCTGACATTCACGCAGGCGACCCTCAATGAGTTTGCTCGTTTGCCCCGCAATGCCTCAGTCGTGTTAGTGCTTGATGACCGCGACTATCCTCCCCTTAGCCTCATCTTGGAACCTTACCGGAAGATTCTGGTGGATGTTCCGGTGAAGTTGAGCGCCGTGCCATTCAGCCGCGTGCCCGATCTGAATCGGCTTGTGAGGTCGGGCAAGTATCACAAAGTGATCTTCAGCAACCGCATCTGGGATGACGTGCCCGAGAAACTCAAGAAGCATTCCCGCGTCACACGACCGAGAATGGACATCGACCTCGCCTCACTCGAAAACGCGCGCATCCGGGCCGGCGTCATCATCTAGTACCCGTGCAAAGAATCGTTTCCCGACCTCTGCGTTGTCCTGCCTGTTCCCGCTAGATGACGCCTGCGGCTGCCAGCTCATCCAGCTCTTGTTGTGAGAAGCCCAACAGGCCGCCGAGTATTTCCTGGTTGTGCGCGCCCAGTGCGGGACCAATCCATTCGGTTCCTCCCGGAGTTGCGCACAATTTCGGGGCGAAGGTAGGAAGTTTTACGGTGCTCCCATCTTCCAGCGTGACCTCTTCAAACAGGCCGCGTTCCTGGAAATGGGGGTCCTGGAGCATGTCGGCCACGGAGTAGATGGGCCCCGCCGGGACCCGCGCTTCTTCGAGCACGCGCAGTGCTTCCTCGAAGGACTGTTGCCGCGTCCACGCAATGATCGCCTGCTCGATTTCCTGCTCGTGTTCGACGCGGTCGTTGTTGTGTTCAAAGCGAGGGTCGGCGGCCATCTCGGGGCGATGCATGGCGTGCATGAGCCGCTTGAAAATACTGTCGCTGTTCCCGCCGATGATGATGAACTTGCCGTCCTTGCAGGAGTAGGTGCCGGTGGGAACGATGCCTGACAGGCGGGTCCCTTCGCGCTCGCGGATAATCCCGCACTTGTCGTATTCGGGAACGATGCCTTCCATCATGTTGAAGACGGCCTCGTAAATCGCCACATCAATCACTTGGCCGCATCCCGTGCCCGCCACATCGCGGTGGTAAACGGCCATCAGGATGCCCAGGGCAGCGTGCAGCCCGGCCAGAGAGTCTCCCAAACTGAGGTTGGGCCGCGCGGGAGGACGGTCGGGGTAGCCCGTCACATAGCGCAAGCCGCCCACACCCTCAGCCACCGAGGCAAACCCGGGCTTAGGTGAATAGGGGCCGGTCTGCCCCCAGCCCGACACACGAGCCATGATGATGCGAGGATTGATTCGCTTCAGGTCCTCGTACCCCAGGTTCCATTTCTCCATCGTGCCGGGTTTGAAGTTTTCCAGCACAACGTCCACCTTTTCGACCAACCGGCGTGCGATTGCTTGCCCCTTCGGCACCCGAAGATTTACGGTGATGCATTTCTTGTTCCGCCCCAGGATGTACCACCAGAGGGCGGTTCCTTTGTGCAGGGCGCGCCAGGTACGCAAGGGATCGCCCACGCCCGGCGGTTCGATCTTGATCACGTCGGCGCCGAACCAGGCCAGCAGCACCGAAGCGAACGGGCCGGCCAGCAGTTGTCCCATTTCGAGTATGCGCAAACCTTCCAGAGCCTTCCGCTGGCGAGTTGCTTGGGTTCTGGCGTTCATAGGCGAAACTTACTGGTTCCAGTCAGGCTTCAGGAAGTGGCCTGCGAGCTTGCTCTTTGCGAAACGGATTCCGCTTCTGGCGCTAAGTCTTTCAGGCGTATCCCGATCGGCTCCGGGACAGGCCCAAAAGTAAACTTGGACACCTGGTGCCGGGCTTGAAGTTCTCCAGCAGCGCGTCCGTCCGTTTTACAAGTTCCCTCGCAATCTCCTGTCCGCAGGGGTGACGCAGGCTAAGCGTGATGCACTTCTTGTTCCTGCCCAGGATGTACCACCACAGCGAAGTGCCTTTATAGAGCTTGCGCCAAGTCCAAAGTGGCTCGCCGATTCTAGGAGGCTTGATCTTGATGACTTCGGCACCGAACCAAGCAAGCAGGACCGACGCAAAGGGGCCAGCCAGCAACTGAACCATTTCCACGATCTTCAGACCCTTCAAAGGTGCTTCTTGAGCCGTTCCTTCAGTATCCATGAGCCCCCTCCCGATCCTTGCTATGTGCCGACTCCTTTGCGTCGTTAATCACACAGTCGGTCGAGCTCCTTCAGCGCGTAATCGAAGGCGCCGATACCCTGATCGATTTCGTCGCGGGTTACGGTCAACGCCGGGCCGGCTTTCACCGTATTCGGACAGAAGCCCGAAAGGAACACGCCTTTCTCGAGGCACTTGCGGAGTACGATGTTGATGGGCCAGTGACTGAGGTCGCCTGCACGCATCGAATTTCGGTCTTCTTTGATGAAAGGCTCCCGGGTTTCGCGGTTCTTTACCAGCTCGACGCACCAAAACATCCCCGCGCCCGTCACTTGCCCGACCGACTTGTGAACGACCGCAAGCTGCCGTAGTTGAGACTCCAGGTACTTACCTGTCTCGGCGGCCCTCGCGGGTATATCTTCCTCAATCATCACTTCCAAGTTAGCAATGACGGCCGCCAGAGTAATCGGATGAGATTCGTGGCTGCTGCCGCTCCACCACCTCTGCCTTTCGAAAAAGTCTGCGATCTCCTTGCCGGCTACTACCCCGCCGCTGGGCAAAGCGCAGCTGCTTAATCCTTTCCCGATAACCATCAGATCTGGGTAGGTATCCGGGTAAAGCTCGTAACCGAACCACTTGCCCAGCCGTCCGAAGCCGGTAATTACTTCGTCATCGATCCACAGAATCCCGTATTTCTTGGTGATCCGGCGGAGCTGTGGGATGTATTCTTTCGGCGGAAAAATTCCACTCCCGCCAAACAGGATCTCCGTGATGACGGCCGCGATGTTCTGCGGACCGATGACTTCGATCAGATGTTCAAGTGGAAGCAAACAGGGCAAGGTTCCGTCCGGCCGAGCCTGCCTGCAGGCGGGATACTGGTGCCCAACAGGACAGCGGTAACAAAACGGAGCGGGGATCATGTGGAATCCCGCAGTTGGAGTGCCGGGAACCTCGCGGAACTCGTTAGGATCGGTTGGTGAGGCAAGGTTGCTGGAATAGCCCCTCAGGCGGGTACAGCCGCCCCCCGCGCCGCTTGTCCAACCGTGAAAGGAGTGCTCCTGTGTGATAATCAACTGCCTGCCTGTATAGAGCTTGGCCATCATCAGGGCCAGTTCCACACCTTCGGTCCCTGTC
>JACZYA010000023.1 GCA_022571295.1 Acidobacteriota bacterium
GGGTGCTGGCGGCCAGCACGGAAATCGGGCAGGGCACCAACACCATCCTTTCGCAAATTGCCGCTGACGCTTTGGGGCTGGACTACGATCTGATTGAAGTGGCGCCACCGGACACAAGTGTTGTTCCCAACAGCGGCCCCACGGTGGCCTCGCGCACCTGCATGATCGTCGGCAAGCTGGTGGAATCGGCGGCGCTGGGGTTGAAACAAACTTTGCTCGGCAAGGGATTCCTGCGGGAAGGCTATTCCTGCGCAGATTTCGCACGGGCTTGCGGCGACTACATCCGGAAATTCGGCCCGCTCAAATCCTTCAGCCAGTATCAGACCCCGCCGGAGATTCACTGGGATGAAGAAAACTATCGCGGTGATGCCTACAGCACCTACGCCTGGGCGGTGTACGTAGCCGAGGTGACGGTCGATTCCCTCACTTACGAAGTTTGCGTGGACGACTTTGTGGCGGTGCAGGAGGTGGGGCAAGTGGTCCACCCGGTACTGGCCGCCGGCCAGATTGAAGGCGGGGTGGCGCAGGGAATCGGATTTGCCCTGTACGAAAACGTGGTGTGGCAAGAGGGCCGCATGGTCAACAATCAAATGACCAACTACATCATGCCGACGGCGGCGGACGCGCCTCCCATCCGCGTCTTCTTTGAGGAAGTCCCGTACGGCTACGGCCCCGGCGGCGCCAAGGGCATCGGCGAGCTTCCCCTGGACGGCACTGCACCGGCCATTGTGAATGCGATCGAGAACGCCATCGGCATCGGCTTCGACCACCTCCCGGTGTTGCCGGAAACGTTGCTGGAAGCGCTGGAGGCCAGCCGTGCCTGACGCGGTGGCTAAGACGACCGTCACCTGCACGGTGAACGGGAAGCAGCGGACGCTGCGCGTGTACCCGATGGCGCGCTTGCTGGACGTACTGCGGGAGGAATGGCAGTTGACGGGGACCAAGGAGGGCTGCGGCGAGGGGGAATGCGGCGCTTGTTCGGTGTTGATCGACGGCGAGCTGGTGAACAGTTGCCTGGTGCCGGTCCTGCAGGTCGAGGGGGCGGAGATCACCACCATCGAAGGAGTTGCCGACGGCGACCGCTTGCACGCCGTGCAGGAGGCGTTCATCTCCTCGGGCGGAGCGCAGTGCGGGATTTGCACGCCGGGGATGATTCTGGCGGCGGTGAACCTGTTGGAGCGGGTGCCCGACCCCGGCGAGGCGGAGATTCGCACCGGGCTGGCGGGCAATCTGTGCCGCTGCACCGGGTACACGAAGATTTTTGCGGCGGTGGTCAGGGCGTGCCAGAGGACGCAGGCTAAGGCATGAGGTCCTTTCTGCCTGCCTACGATCTGCAAGCTCCCCGAAGCCTGGCGGAAGCGCTGGCGCTGCTGGAGCGTGAGCCCGGCGTCTGGAAGCCCTTTGCGGGCGGCACCGACCTGATGGTGCTGTTCGAGGCCGGCGCGCTTCCGCAGCGGAAATTCCTTGGCCTGTGGCACTTGTCGGAACTCAGGGACATCGAGGTGGCGGCGGATGCCGTCACGCTGGGCGCGCTGGCGACCTACACCCAGATACTGGGGAACGCGACGTTGCAGCGGGAATTTCCCTTGCTCTGCCAGGCAGCCCGGGAGACCGGCGGAGTGGCGACGCAGAACCGGGGCACGCTGGGCGGAAACATCGCCAACGCTTCTCCGGCAGCGGACTCCCCGCCGGCGCTGTTGGTGTACGATGCGGAGTTGGAGCTGGTCGCGGCGCGCAGGTCGCGCTGGGTTTCTTACCAGGGCTTTCACACCGCGTACAAGCAAATGGACCTGCGACCGGAGGAGCTGATCGGCCGCATCCGGCTGCCTCGCAGCGGGAAGTCGTGGAAGCAGTACTACCGCAAGGTGGGGACGCGCAAAGCCCAGGCAATTTCCAAAGTGTGTTTCGCCGGGCTGGCCGAGGTGGAGGGCGGCACGGTTCGAGACATCCGCATCGCGCTGGGAAGCGTGGCGCCGACGGTCATCCGGTGTGTGAAGACCGAAGCGGTGTTGAAGGGCCAAAAGATCGGCGCTGCTGCCCTGGACGCCGCCAAAGCGGCGCTGGCGGAGGAAATTTCTCCCATCGACGACTTCCGCTCCACGGCGCGTTACCGCCTGCGGGTTGCGCAGAACCTGCTGGGAGATTTTTTGTTGCAACTTAATGCATCTACATTAAAAAATGACTGGAAAAGACACGCCACTTACGAACGGTTTGATCGTCTTCCGTGAGGCATGTCAGAGAGCAAGGGTAGATGTGGCTTCACTGATCGCTGACACCTGCCTATGGGTAGACCCCAAGACTTTTCAGGAACTTCCTGTCTGGTATCCTGAAACGTACAGAGGCGCCCCAATCTACGATTGCAAGTGGCAGCGAATATACACCAATACAAGTAAATCCAGTGGTCGAACCGTTGAAAAGATGGAACCGAATATCAGGGCTGGTCTCGCTCTGTGGCGAGCTTTGGGTTTCGGACCTCGGTCAAAACCGAAAAACTGGACGGTATGTCACATCTGGGGGGTTGACGACGAATACTTTCAGCGACCGAACACGATTGTACGAAATCCCAAGTACTACTCCTGCGTAGGAAATATGGTTGCCCTGCCTTCTCCGCTGAAAGCCTTGACCGATGGACTTCCAGAAATCAAACGCATGTTAAGAGTGTGCGCGTACTATTTGTATGGATGGGTATGTGACGCCGATGAGGTTAAAGCCGAAGCCTCAGCGATCACTAATGGGTCCATTCCGGATGGATATCCTGAGAGTTGGCCAAGGAAGCAAGGGGGCATATCGCCTAAGGGCATGGTTCGGTACAATGCGACCATCCAGAAATTTCTGACTAAAAGGAAAGAGGAGATCGGGCGCGATCTGCAGAACCCTGCACTAAAATTCTATCCCAAAGTTCGAGTTAGAGAGGTCTTGGAGTTTTGGCGTATTAAAATATAGAGAGTCAACCATCCTAGCCCTAGATTGGCTTGCTTTGCAAAGTTAGTGCCTCCGCTCGATAAGGTTTATCATGAAGGCGTTTTCTCGGCGACTCCTATCGGAGCCGTACTGAGGCACGAAGAATGCTGACACCGACTTTGCGGAACTGGTTGATCTGGCCTGTGAGCGCGTGGGCGGCGCAGTGCTGGCCGCCAACGACGCTGGGCTAAGAGGATGAGATGCCGACTGCGGTAGTCGCCATTGGCGGCAATTCCTTGCTGCGCCCCGGCGAGCGCGGCACCATCGAAGAACAGCGCCGGAACCTGAAAACCACCTGCGAAGGCATTGCGGCGCTCGTGGCAGCGCGCTATGGCGTGGTGGTTACGCACGGCAATGGGCCCCAGGTGGGCGCCGCCCTGCTCCGCTCGGAGGCGGCCGCCGATCAGGTGCCGCCGCTGCCGCTGGACGTCTGCGATGCCGAAACCCAGGGTAGCATCGGTTATTTGCTCCAGCAAACGCTGCAAAACACGCTGGGGCGACGCGGGCTGACGCAAACTGTGGTCGCGATGGTGACACAGGTGCTTGTGGCGATGCGCGACCCGGCTTTCCGGCAACCCACCAAGCCGGTCGGGCCCTTCTACACCCGCGCCGAGGCGGAAAAGCGCCGGGCCCGGTTGCAGTGGGAGCTGGTGGAGGACGCCAAGCGGGGCTACCGCCGGGTGGTGCCTTCGCCGGAGCCAAAGGCCATCGTCGAGCTGCTCCCCATCCAGCGAACGCTGGAGAGTGGCGCGCTGGTGATTGCCTGTGGTGGCGGCGGCATCCCCGTGATTCTGCACGACTGCCAGTTGGTGGGAGTGGAAGCCGTGATTGACAAGGACCGCGTCTCCGCCCTGCTGGCCAGCCAGTTGGGCGCCGACCTGCTTCTGATCTCCACCGGTGTGGATGAAGTGGCGCTCAACTTCGGCACGCCGGAACAGCGTTCTCTTAACCACTTGACCGCGGATGAGGCCCGGCGCTACTTGCAGGAGGGGCAGTTTCCTCCCGGCAGCATGGGACCGAAGATCGAGGCCGCGCTCAGCTACCTGGAGCACGGGGGACGCGAGGTGATCATCACCTCGCCGGAGAAAATCCCCGAAGCGCTGCGAGGCAAAGCCGGCACCCGGATTGCCCCGCAACCCGCTTAGTCAAACGCACTTGGATTTCCGGTTGTCAACCTTTCGAGAGATGCTGGAGCCGTTTTGCGACCGCCTCGATGCGCAACGGGATCGGCGATGGTTTCTGCACCGCACGCGAGGCAGCCGGAATGTCCTTTAAGCCGGTGCCGGTGATGAGCAGGACGACCCGCTCGTCGCGATCCACCAGTCCCTTGTCTAAGGCGGCCTGTAAGCCCGCGAGCGGCGCGGCTCCGGCCGGCTCGGCGAAGACCCCGGTTTGCCGCGCAAGCTCCGCGACGGCTTTTATGATGGCCTTGTCCGACACTGTCACTCCTCCCCCGCCCGAGGCGCGAATGGAGCGCAGGCACTGCAACGCGTTGCGGGGCGCTTGGACCGTCAGGCTGTCGGCCACGCTCGCAGCGCCCGGAACCGGCGTGATTGTGTCCGCTCCTTTCCCCAAGGCATTGACGATTGCAGCAGAGCCTTCCGGCTGAACAGCAATCAGACGCGGCAAGCGCTTAATGAGTCCGCAACGTTCAAGGTCAGCGAAGCCCTTGGCGAGGCCAGCCAGGATGACTCCGTCCCCCGTGGGGATCAGGACCGCGTCGGGGATCTCCGGCGCGAGATCGGCCGCGATCTCGATGGCGGCTGTCTTCTTGCCCTCAATCGTGAACGGGTTGAGGGCAGTGTTCCGGTTGTACCAGCCGAACTCTTCGCAAGCGGCCAGGCATAGTTCGAAGGCATCGTCATACGTTCCATCCACCGGCAGGACCAAGGCTCCATAGCTCAGCATCTGGACCAGCTTGGCCTCGGGCACTGAGGCGGGAACGAAGACGACGGCGCGGATACCGCTTGCGGCTGCGATTGCCGCAAGCGCGGTGGCGGCATTGCCGGTTGAGGCCGCGGCGACCGTTTCGCAAGCGTACTCCTTCGCCTTGGCCAGCACTAGAAGCGACGCGCGATCCTTGGTCGATCCGCTCGGGTTGCGGGTGTCGTCCTTCACCCACAGCCGCCGCAGGCCGAGCGCGCGCCGCAGCTCGGGCACTTCGAGCAGCGGCGTTCCTCCCACCGCAAGCGGCGGAAGAGATTCGGGCGAAGAAATGGGGAGAAATGCGCTGAGGAATTCCGCGCTCGATGGGGGTGCGGACGGCCAGGTCGAAGGAAGCTCTTCGAGCACCACCTCCAGCACCCCCCGGGTCACGCCCCCGGGCTTTTGCTGGCGGGCGCAGGCCGGGCACACCAGTCGCACCTCGTCTTCCCGGTAGGCAGCTCCGCACTCGCTACAACGAAACTGAAATTTTCTCATCGGTGTGCATCCGGCGCCACATTCACTCATTCATTCATGCGGGGCCAGCTTCTACATCGTCAGGGCCATGAGGGCCTTTTGAACGTGGAGGCGATTTTCTGCCTGGTCATACACCACCGATTGCGGCCCATCAATAACCTCGTCGGTCACCTCCCGACCGCGATCGGCCGGGAGAGGGTGCATATAGATCATGCGATCCTTTCCCAGTGCCATGTGCTTAGCTTCGCAGCGCCAGTCCGGGTACTTTTCGATCAGGCCCAGCCCTTCAGGGACGTCGCGGGTGGTAACCAGTGGCCCCCAGGATTTGGGGATCACGGCGTCCGCGCCGTCGAAGGCGTCTTCGAAACGGTGGCTGATCTCGAACCGCGCTCCCGCTGCCTTGGCGTTGGCTTTTGCCTGTTCTTCGATTTCAGGCATGAGCTTGAACTCGGGCGGGTAGGCAAGCGTGACGTCGATGCCGAAGCGCGGCATCATCAGGATCAGGCTTTGCGGCACCGACAGCGGCCGCACGTAGTTGGGCGCGCTGGTCCACGCCACGCCCAGCTTGAGGCCGCGCGTCTTTCCGCCGAACTTCTCTTTGAGGGTGAGGTAGTCGGCCAGAATTTGACACGGATGGTAGAAGTCGCACTGCATGTTGAGCAAAGGAACGTCGGTGTTCTCCGCCACTTCCCGCAGGTAGGCATTGCCCTCGTTGAAGGCACAATGGCGGATGGCGATGCCGTCGCCATAGCGCGAAAGCACCTTGGCGGTGTCGTGCGCATTTTCGCCGTGGCTGATTTGCATCTTATCGGGCGAGAGGTAGATGCCGTGCCCGCCCAGTTGCGTCATCCCGGTTTCGAACGAGCTGCGGGTGCGCGTCGAAGCGTCGAAGAAGATCATATACAGCGTCTTGCCGGAAAGCAGCGGCGTCGCCCGTCCCTCTGCTCTGGCGGTTTTGAGATCGGCAGCGAGCGCGAAGAGCGTCTCCAGTTCTTCCAGCGTCCAGTCCTGTGTGGTGATGAAGTGCCGTCCCTTCAGCTTGGCTTCCATGCTCTACGCTCCCAACTTCGCCGCGCCCGCAGCTTTCAATTCTTCTTTCCGCTCAGCAAGAATCTCCGGAATCAGGCTGTACACGGCTGTGGCGCGGACCAAATCTTCGACCGCCACCCATTCTTGTGTGGTGTGCGCGAGCTCCTCCAAGCCCGGAGCGAATCCTACCGTGGGAATCCCGTGGCGGCCCATGCTGGCTACGCCGTTGGTGGAGAACGACCATCGCGAGATGGCAGGAGGCTTGCCGAGAACGGCGGCGGCGGCCTGTGCCACCCCTTGGACCAAGGGATGGCCCTCGCCCAGAACCCAGGTGGGATAATACTTCTCTTGTTGCGCGCGCTCCCCGCGCCAACTGGTCTGATCGTACGAGAGCAGTTCCACCTTGGCGTCGCCGAGGTGAGGCAGCGAGCGCAGCTCCTCCATGGCGCTTTCTACCGTTTCTCCCACCGTGAGGCGCCGGTCGAGGTAGATGCGCGCGCTGTCCGGCACGGCGTTGAGCGAAGGTGATGTGCACTCGATGAATGACACCAGCACCGATCCCTTGCCCAGAAAGTCGTCGTGCCGCAGGCGGCCGTTCAGGGCTTCGATGTCCGAAATGATGGGTGCCATCTTGTAGAGGGCGTTGACGCCGAGGTGACACTGCGCGCCGTGCGCCGACTTGCCGCGGGTGCTGACGGTTGCCTCCATGCGCCCGCGGTGGCCGCGGTACACATTGAGGTCGGTCGGCTCACCGAGAATTACTACATCGGGCCGGATGTTCTCCTTTTCGATCAGGTGCAGGAGGCAGTAGCCGTCGCAGTCCTCCTCCATTACGGACGCGGTAAGGTAGAGGGTGACGTGGTCGGCAATGTCCTGGCCGCGCTCCGCTAGAATCTTGGCCCCGTAGGCCATGCACGCGATGGCGGGCAGCTCGTCCACTGCGCCCCGGCCCCAAATCTTGCCGTCCTCGAACTTGCCTTGGAACGGGTCGTGCTCCCAGGCCTTGGGATCGCCCACGCCCACACAATCGATATGCCCATCCATCAAAATCTTGAGCGGTCCTTTCCCGATCCGCGCCACCACAGTGCCAAGGCGGTCGAACAACACTTCGTCGAAGCCAAGCTTCTCGTATTCTTGGCGCACTCGCTCGCAGCGTGGGCCTTCAGTGCCACTCTCGGCCGGAATCGCGATCATCTCGCGCAAGAACGTAGTGATGTCAGCTTCGTACTTTCGGGCCGCTGTAAGGGCTGCCTTGCCCACTTTCACTATTTGCGTCCTCCCATTTGGTGTTCCGGCGTGTGGCCGCTCTTGATCCGAGCGAGAACGCCGGTGTCCCGGTTGAACGCCGCGATTTTCTCATCCCAGTGCGGCAGTTGTGCCGCCAGACTTTCCCAGAAGGAAGGGCGCCACAGAGCGTTGAGCTCCTCTACGCTCTTCCCTTGCTGCTCGACCCAGGTAAAGTACTTGAGATTGTGGATGGCCTTGCGGTCCAGGTAGCGCAGCTCCTTGAGGTGATCGGTGCTTGCGCCACACAGGTAGCGTTCGAAGTCTCCGGCGGCGTCCCGCTCCGTGTAGGCTCCCCGCTCTTTCTCAAGTTCTACCAAGCGCGTCCGGTACAGTTCGACTGAATCAGTGAACGACGTGAAGAGAAAATCGTTTTGGTCGAATTCGAAGTAGCGGGCGGTCTTGATGGCAGCGAGCAGGTTACAGATGCTTGAGATGCCCAACAGGGGCAGGGCTTGGATGGTTTCGTCCGCAACGCCGCGTCGGGCAAGCTCGGCGCTGCCGGCCGGTTCGTTAAACAGGCGGAGCAGACGCATGGTGGCTTGGTCGTCGATGGCAGTGACGACGTCGGTGGTGCGCACGTTGTGGATCCAGGGAATGTGCTTGTCGCCGATGCCCTCAATGCGGTGCCCTCCGAATCCAGCCAGCAGGAGGGTCGGACACTGCAAAGCCTCGGCGGCTGTAGTCTTGCATCCGGGGAATTGATGCTTGAGGTAGTCGCCGGTCGCGAGGGTGCCAGCCGAGCCCGTGGCGCCCACCCAGGCCGCCAGGTGGTCGCCCGGAGCGGCCATCCGCCGGAAGGCCGACTGAGCGGCCGGGCCCGTCACCCCGTAGTGCCAAAGGTAGTTGCCGAACTCGTCAAACTGGTTGAAGATCACGGCTTCCGGGCGGGACTTACGGATCTCCCAGCAGGCGTCGAAGATCTCCTTCACGTTGCTCTCGCAGCCGGGCGTAGCGATGATTTCCGCGCCGATGCTTTCCAGCCAGCGGAAGCGCTCGCGGCTCATCTCCTCGGGGAGGATTGCCACCGCCTGGCAGCCGAGCAGCGCGCTGTCGAAAGCGCCGCCGCGGCAATAGTTGCCGGTGGAGGGCCAGACAGCACGTTGCGTGGTGGGATCAAACTCGCCCGATATCAACCGTGGCACCAGGCAACCGAAGGCCGCTCCCACCTTGTGCGCGCCGGTGGGAAAATGCTTGCCGATCAGACCCACAATTCTTGCCGGAACACCTGTGAGTTGCGAAGGAATCTCAAGCGCGTTCACCGGGCCGAATCCGCCTGTCTTGGGGTGGTTGTTCCATGTGATGCGGAACAAATTGAGCGGATCGACCGCCTGCATATCCACGCTTTTCAGGGCGTCGGCCACGGCAGGATCGACGGTTTGCGGATCGCGCATCTCGGCGAATGTGGGGATCAGGATATTCCTCTCCCGGCATCGCTCAACTGCTCGCCTACGGATCTCTTCTGTATTTGCCCTGGTCAACACACTGCTCCCTTCCGGTATCCGTCCGACAGCATCAATATCAATATCAATCGCCCAAGAAGTTTGTTCCCGACTTCAAAGCACCAAAGCGCTCCCACAGGGCGGGCGTCAACTGACGGGCGCGAGCCGCCAGCTGGTTGGGATCGAGGGTTCTGTGACGGAAATCCTCGAGTAGCAAACGCCCACGCGCGACCGTGTGGCGCACCGGAGCTTCGCTGATACCATACACCAAACAGCTAAAAAGATTCTCCGGCCCGATTGGAGTGGGCGGGGGTGCGTCAACCACAATTAGATCCGCGGGAGCGCCCTGAGCCAGCTCGCCCAGCAAAGGCTCATCAAAGAAACGGCGCGCAACCTTCGCGTTGTTGAACAGCAGATCAGGCAACGCCTTAAACCCGGAGCTGGGGTCGCGCCGTCCTGCCCGGTGCACCAGAAATGCCGCCCGCAGCGCCCGCAGCATCGCCGAAGACATGCCGTCTGTCCCAAGCCCGACTAGGCAGCCATGATTCGCCGCCTCCATCACGTCAAGACGGCCGACAGCGTTGTTGGCGTTGGACTCGGGATTATGGATCAACACGGCATTCTTCCGCGCCAGGTTTACGTACTCGTCCGGTTCCAGGTGGATGCCATGCGCCAGCAAGCAGCGGTCGTCCAACAGGCCGAACCGTTCAAGTCGCTCCACGGGTCTCAGACCGAATGCCTGCCGCGAGGCTTTGACATCGACCGGATCCTCCGCGAGATGGATGTGACACCCGGCCCCCTCTGGCCGGCGTTTGGCAGCCTCGGCCAGCGTTTCGTCCCGCAAGGTAAAGCTGGCGTGCAGGCCGAGGACGCCCCGGATGCGGGGATGACCGGACTGCTGACGGATGAATCTGAGGTTTTCCTCGATCCCGGCACGGGCTTGGTCGCGCCCGTTGCGATCAGTCACCTCGTAGCACAACACCGCTGAGAGCCCGCCGGCCTCCACCGCATCGGCGATGGCGTCAAGGCTTCCGGCCAGACATGAGGGCGAGGCATGGTGATCGAACACCGTGGTGCAACCCCAGCGGATGCAGTCTGCCACCGAGAGTTGTGCAGAAAGGCGGACAGCCTCAAAGTCGAGCGCGCGGTCCAGCCGCCACCACAAGCGGTCGAGAACATCGGTAAAGTTGCTCAGCGTCGTTCCCGGATCGAGCCCGCACGCCAGGGCCGAGTAGAAGTGGTGGTGGAGGTTGATCAACCCGGGGAGAATCAAACCGCCGCATGCGTCGAGGAACTCGGCGTCCGAGAACTGACGCCGCAGCTCCGCCTCCGTGCCCACCGCGACGATGCGCTCACCCCGCCAGACCACCGCCCCGCCGGGAATGACGCGGGGCTGTACCGCACCGGACGGCGAGAAGCCAGCAACCACGACCCCGTTTCCAAGCAGGACGGCTTTACTCATGGCCATGCTTCAGGCATCCCCTCTTCCGGTCCCGCCCGTGAGCGGGTCGGGATTGACCATATTTGGTTTGCTGGAGTTGAAGATTGTCTCCCACACAGTTTTCATTCGCCAGAGCAGCGAGCTGTCGAAGTTGACTTCTTCACCACCCGTCACCTGGCCTCCCTGCACCTCGAACGGTTCCCACTTGAGCTCCAGGCAGAAACCTTCGCCGCGCACCGCAGCGCGGTTGTGCTCTTGGTCCGGCTCGAAGCGCAATTCAACCCCCCCCAAGCGGGCAAGGAGGACATCTCCTTCCCTGCAGAAGCCATCGAGGGAGGGTGACGACCTGAACTCATCGGGCGTAAGAAATAAACGCTCCTTAACCTTGAAGGGAGCGCCCACCTCGGGGCAATAAACCTCACAGTTGGAGCACTCGTTGCATGCGCCTTCCACCACCGCCAACTGATGCGTCTTGCCGATTGAGAACCCCTTTCCCGTCGCGCGCTCGAGCCTGCCCCCGGGACCCAAACGCAAGTGTTCAGTCGCCACTTCAATTGGCCCAACATCGTAAGCGAAGATGGCGTCGTTCGGGCAAGCCAGGATGCACAAATCACAGTTGATGCAGTCGTACAAATCCAAGCTGCTGTCAATGCGGCGGGGATTTTTCTGGTTGGATTGTGCGTGGTAGCGAACGTCGGCGGCAAGCAGCGGGACGATTGCGCGCCCATTCAGCCGTCCGGCGACGCGCGTGGCCTGCAGCACAACTGCTTCGCCGTCGAGGCCGGCGGTTTTCGCAGCCTCTCGGAGCGCTTGCGGGAAGATGCCGGGGTGTTCGTTGGCCAAGGCGGTCAGGCGCGCACCCTCCCGTTCCCAAAGTTCCGCGCCTCCCTTTACTGATTGCAGGGTCTCAGCCACCGCCTCGGCCCCGTGGCCGTGCGCCGCCAGCACAAACGCCTCGCGGCTTCCAACTCCGCAGCGGCGCATCTCATCCGCCAGAGCGTCCAGGTAGCGAGGCAGCCGCCCGAACCCTCCTTGGCGGAGAAGGTCTGTGCAGGTGGTGACCGGCACCATCCCGCAGGCCACAGCGGCGGCGAAATTTTTCCTTTCGATGCCGGCCGAGAACGACACCGGAAACTCGAATCCCAAATCCTCGCGGAAGCGCTGCATCAGATTCATTGAGATTACGTGCAGGGGCTGGCCGGAGAGGTACATGTAGGGATCGGTCTGGGTGGAAAAGAATTTGGGATTGTTGGCCACCACCAGCGTATTGGTAAATTTTGCTCCGATGGTGGAGCCCCGGTTCTCTGCGACCGTGCGGAGGCGACGCAGCATCTCCAGCCCGTCGGCATATTGAAGGTCCTTCTCAAACGCATCACGGCGAAGCTCCAGGTGATGGTACCCGAGCCGGTCGAAGAGAAGCTCGCTCACGGCCTCGAATCCCAATAGCGTCGGGTTCATCTTGATGATGGTGTGAAGGCCGAGGTCTTCGAGAAGGTAGCGGGCGATGGCTTCGATCTCGCCGGCCGGGCAACCGTGAAAGGTCGAGAGCGTAACGCAGTCGGAGATGGACCGCGGCAGCTCCAGGTCGCGAAACTGTTTGAGATCACCTGTAAGTTGGCTGCGCAGCTGATCAAAATACGGCCCGGGATTCTGCAAAGACCGGATGAACGCTGTTACCTTGTCGGACCGGATTCCTGCCAGGTCGTAGCCGACGCTGATGTCATACACCGTATCGGCGCCACGCTCGAAACCGGAGGCGCCGGCAAAGACGCCAAACCCGCGCGTGGCCTTGAGGATTTCAATCAGGTACACCGCTTTCGCGTACTCCATGAGCGAATCGGGCACTTGGAGTTCCTGCGACCACTCCACGTTGTAGCCGACGTTGGGGATGTGGATGCACGGCCTGGGAATCTCCAGGTGATCGTTGACCTGCACCGTCTTGAGCTCAATGATGCGGCCGCCCGCCAGCCAGGAGAGCGCGATGTTCTGGGCCATTTGCGTGTGCGGACCTGCAGCCGGACCTACCGGCGTCGAAGCCCGGCGCGAAAAGTGCGACGCGCTGAAGTCAAACTCTTTGTGCGGGATAAACCACTTGCGCACCGGCAGGTCGAAGATCGAGCCGCTCACCTCAACCTCGCGCCGCATGCGACGCACAAGGTCAGGGAACGGAATTGGAGTGAGCTTTGCCATCAGTCCGTAAACTTTTGAGTCCTCGGGGATGAGCCCGGCTGGTTCGCCCCGGAAAACCCCAGCCTGAACCGATGTGCTTCTGGAGTCAAAAGCTGAGCTCGCTGGGCCGCGAATCCCAGGCTAGATTCACGCGGGGTGCAAGCTCTTCCGGCGCGCCCTTGGCACAGATGGTTCGGCCGCGGGCGCGTCACTCATCGGCAGGTGGAAGCGACGAACCCCGTCATAGGCGTACAACGCAGCCGCGACCGCTCCCGCTGTGGGAACCAGACCGATTTCGCCGACCCCCTTGGCGCCGTAGCCTCCGACCTCGTCGGGGACTTCCACCAGGATGACATCGATTTTCGGCGTGTCTTTTGCCTTTAAGATGCCGAGGTCGCGCAGGAGAAGGCTATCGGGATGCCCTCCGGTACAGGGGAAATCTTCCGACAGGGCGTAGCCCAGACCCATGTGCACGGAGCCTTCGATCTGCCCCGCGCATTGGAGCGGGTTGATGGCGCGCCCCACGTCATGAGCGGCCACAACTCGATCAAGGCGACCGTCCTCCCCGAGAATCACAACCTGGGTGGCGTAACCGAATGTCATGTGGGTTCTCGGGTTCTCCGCCTTTGCGGTTGGCTTGGTGGTGAAGTCGCAGACGTACTCGCCCTTATACTCGCGGCCCGCGAGCTCCGCCAGGGGTTGCTGCTCAAGGTCGGCAGCAAGCTTGCGGGCGGCTATCTGGCCCGCCGCCGAGCAGAGGGCGGTGGCACGGGAGGCCGTTGTCATACCGCACAGCACGGCAGGATCACTGACACAGCGAATCTCCATAATCTCCGGCGGCAGGCCGGTCTCTTCGCTAATAACCTGGCGGATAATGGTGAAGAGTCCCTGCCCCATTTCGGTGTAGCCGGTGAGGATCTCCAGCCGGCCTCCTTCGCGAACCTGGATCAACACCCGGCCGCTGTCATCCATCCCGTGGCCGATGCCGGTGTTCTTGATGCCGCAGGCGATGCCGGCGTATTTCGCGTTCTTGTATGTGTCTCTGACGGCTTCCAGGGTCTGGCGGATGCCGCAGCTCTCGGTCATGAGCTGGCCGGTGGCAAACCGATCTCCTGGCCGAAGGATGTTCCGCTCGCGAATGTCGTAGCCGTCGATTCCAACCTTTTCAGCCAGCAGGTCGAGGACTCCCTCGATGGCGAAGGCAGCCTGGTTGGCGCCAAAGCCGCGCATGGCACCGCACGGTGGGTTGTTGGTGTAAACGGTCTTTGCTTCCACGTCTACGTTCGCGACCCGATAGGGCCCGCAGGAGTGCCCGGCGGCGCGCTCAAGCACTTTCATTCCCACGGAAGCATAAGCGCCGGTGTCGCCCAGGAGGCGCACCCTCGCTGCCTGCAACCTTCCCTCGGCATCCGCGCCGACGGTGTAGTGCAACGTGATGGGGTGGCGCTTGGGGTGCATCCGCATGGACTGCTCGCGCGTAAGCACGGTGCTGACCGGCCGGCCCGTAAGCCGCGCCGCCAACGCTGTCTGCGCTTGGATTGAAAGGTCTTCTTTGCCGCCGAAGGCGCCGCCGTTGGTGGCCAGTTCCACCTCGACCTCTTCACTTTCGACGCCGAGTACGGCCGCGATTTGTTGTTGATCCTCGTGCACCCCCTGGCCTTGGGAGTAAACCTTCAGGCGGCTGCCGTTCGGCACCGCAAAGCAGGCTTCGGGTTCGAGGAAAGCATGCTCGATACGTTGGGTGACAAAGGTCTGCTCGATCACGTGCACGGAAGCGGCGAGTGCCGCGTCCACGTCGCCGCGGGAGAACGCGCATACCTCGAGGAGGTTGCCCGATTCGTGCACTTGCGGCGCATCCGATTCCAGTGCGGCGACCGGGTCCGTCACCGGCTCCAACACCTCGTACTCCACCGCCACCTGCTCGGCTGCCTGCTGAGCGTGGAAGCGAGTGTCAGCCACAACCAGCGCGAGCACGTCGCCCACACATCGTGTGGTTTCACCCGTCGCCACAAATACCGGCCAGTCGTGGACGATCAGGCCGACGTAGCGACGCCCGGGCACATCCTCTGCCCTTAATACACGCTCGATCCCCGGTAGCGCGAGCGCCGGGGCCGTGTCAATGTTCAGTATTTTTGCGCGTGGATGCGCGCTAAGCACGACGGCGCCGTGGAGCATGCCCTGGACGCGCATGTCGGCCACGTAGGGCTTCTCGCCCATTGCGTGCTCAATGCCGCGGTAGCGCGCTGAAGAGCTTCCCACGCCGTGCGCGCCGCCGTTTTGACTCAAGGCCGAGGTGCGGCTCAGCCCAACTTGCTCGCCGAAGAAGTAGGGGTGGCGTGGCTCTTGCTGGTCGAATTTGAGGCCATTGCTCCACGCCTCGCCCGCGGTTTGGATTGCGTCGAGGATGCGGCTGTAGCCCGTGCACCGGCAAAGGTGGCCGGACAGGGCCTTGGCAACCGCCTCGCGATTGCGGGTAGTGCACTTCTCAAGCATGGCAGATGCCCGCACGACGATGCCGGGAATGCAATAGCCGCACTGGATCGCCCCGTCCTGCACGAAAGCCTGAGCCAATACCCGGCGCTGCTCCTCCGGGATGCCCTCAAGCGTGACTACCTCGCGGCCCTCCATCTGCTCCGGCTTCCGAAGGCAGGAGAGCACTGGCTGGCGATCTACCAGGACTGCGCAGCAGCCGCAGTATCCTTGCGGTGCGCATCCGTCTTTGGGCGAGGTGATGCCGCATTCGTCTCTCAGAACCTCAAGGAAGTGCATTCCGACTTCATACGGCACCGCCGTCTTTTCTCCATTGAGGGTAAATGAGACCTTTGGCATTTTGGGTTCTTTCTTCCGTTAATACTCCATGATACCTGCTTCGACTGCGTGCTTACAAGGCATAGGCAGGGTTTGCGGCGGTCAGAACTACGAACCAGGGTTGCAGCATTGACGTCTGTTTTCCTTAAACGAGGTGCAGACTCTTTCAACTTGTATACAGCAATCCCTAGAAGAGCAGGCATTCAATCCCGCCTCGCTGAAGTACGATTTTCAGCGAGACACCGCAACCGACGATTCAATTGAGGGAAGCCTCGTTCTATGAGGTAGGTCGGAGTTTAGACAGAAAAGAACACGGGCAAATCAGTAGTCTTAGCAATTGAGGCCAGGCTCCTCCAAGCTCCAACTCATCTCCAGGCAGGGAACACACACCTAGAGACGCGCGGGGGAGGTCTCGCGCACGGCGCGCACCGCCTCCACAAAGCGCCGCACCCGTTCCCGGTCAACCGGGTTGTGCATCACGCCGTCTTTCTTCAAGCTTGAGCCGACGATGACGCCGTCGGCGTGCTGGAGGAAATCGGCGATGTTTTCCTCCGCGCTCCCGCTGCCGATGAGAATCGGACGAGCGGCCAGTTGCTTGGCTTGGCGGACATCTTCGACTTTGGGGGCCGAGCCGGTCATCCGGCCGGAAACGATCAGGGCATCGGCGCCGTAGAACTCGGTCCACTCGACGTGGGTGGCGAGGTCGAGTCCGGGAAAAGCGACGGAGTGCTTCTTGTCCACGTCGGCGAAGATGTGGATGTCTTCAGCGCCGAGTTGCTTGCGCTTGCGGAGCAGGTCGGCGGCGCAGCCGTGGTCGAGCTCGCCGGTATCCCAGAGGCGCGCGCCGGTGAGGATGCAAACGCGAATGAACCGGGCCCCGGCGGCCACGGCGATGGAAAGGCAGACGATGCCGCCGTTGTGGATGACGTTGATGCCCACCGGCAGCGAGACGCGCTTGATCACTTCCGCCGCCGCCACTGCCTGCGCGGCCATCGCCTCCGGCTTGACGTCGGCGCCGACGTAGTAGGGCAGGTCCCACATATTCTCGACCATCAGGCCGTTCACGCCGCCTTCGACCAGCGCCTCCATATCCCGCAGGGCATTGTCAATGATGGTTTGCATCCCGTAACCGGAATAGCCGGGCGCGCCCGGCAAGGGCCACAGGTGCACCATGCCGATGACGGGCTTGGGGACGCCAAAAAGTTCTTGCAGGGATTTCAGGCGCGGACGATCCATCTCTTGTTTCCACTTGGGTCCTGTTTCCATCTTGACCTCCTCAAGAACCGGCGGTAGCGGCCGGACGCAATTCCTGGCTCAGGCGCTCGCTCACACGCGCTCGCACGGGTTCCCACTCGTCTGGCAGGTGACAGCCGGCCAGCAAGGGCAGGACCTGCTCCGGGCCGGGCATCTGCGCACCGGCTCCGACCACGGACGCCGCAGCGGCACCGGCGGCGTTGGCGAGCACAGCCGCCTCCGGGTTCGACCACCCGTGCAAACGGGCGCGGAGAAACAGGGCCGTAAAAGCATCGCCCGCGCCGGTAGTATCGGCGGCGGCGACAGGGAAAGGCGGCGCTTGGCGCAACTTGCCTTGCTCGCGAAACAGACAGCCTCGTGGGCCGAGTTTCACCACCACTTCCCGCGCCCCGCATTGTTCGAGAGCAGCAAAGGCATTCCCGGGGTCGCGCTCGTCCGTCAGAGAGGCAGCTTCGTCCAAGCTGGCAAAGAGAATGTCCACTTTTCCGGCGACTTCCCAAATCGTCCGGCGGATGCGGTTGCTGGGCGCCATGCCGACGTCGAGCGACGCCCACGCGCTGCGCTGGTGTATTTGTTGCAACAGTTTCTCCGCTGCCTCAGTAACCGACGGGCTGAGGAAATTGTAACCCATCAAGTGCAGGGCTTGCATGCCCTCCAGGAAGCTTTCCGTCTGGCTCGAAACTTCGAAGGCAGCGTTGGCACCGCGGCTGCCGAACATTGTCCGCTGGCCGTCGGGGCTGACGGCGATGAAGATGAGTCCGGTCATGGTCTGGTCGGTTTGCTGCACGAAGGAAACGTCCACACCCTCCTGCTGGAGGGCGCGGAGGGCGAAGTCGCCGAACCAGTCGCGCCCGGTGCAGCCTAGGAGGCGCACGGGAACGTCCCACTTGGCCAAGGCCAGGGCGGTGTTGGCGCCCACGCCGCCGCAGTGGAGCTGGAGCGCGGGAGATAGGAAATCGCCGCCGGGAGTCGGAAACGCATCGAGCGGCGCCAGGACATCCACGTTAATGTCGCCCAGGACTACAATGCCCGGCGCGCGCGCTTTGTCAGGCTGCATAGCGCTGACATTGTAGCATTGCGGAAAACCGCTTGGCGGGAAAGACCGCCAAGTCTCGCTTGACAGGGTGGAGGTGGGCGTCTAGAACTCGCTCTCATTTTTTGCGGCAGAGCGTCGGGAGTTACATAATTTGCAGAGTGAGTTTTTCGGCAGAAACGGAATTCCACAAAGACTGGTAGAGAAAGGAGGGGTCATGGAGAGGAGAGTAGCCGTACTCGTCGCAAGCTTTTTTCTGCTGCTTGCTTTACCGGGGGCGGCGCAGCAGGAATCCGGCACACTTGCACAGGAATTTTGGATAAAAGTCAAACCCAGCATGGCTAGAGAGTTCGAAGCTGCTTACGGGGTGCACAACGAGTGGCACCGGAATAACGACTCATGGGAGTGGCAGACCTGGCAAGTTCTCGTGGGCGAGAAGGTTGGGTCCTATGTGGTTCGCACTGGAGGCCATCACTGGGCGGATTTCGACGCTCATTCAAAAACCCTCGCTGCGGGCGGAGAAAACTTCTCAGAATTATGTGGCAGGGACTATTGATTCCATGTCCAGCAGAATCGTACGTTTTCTCCCAGAACTGAGCGCCTGGCCAGAGGATATGGATCGCCCAGCGTTTGTCACGGTGCTGGAGTACCGAATCCGTTACGGGGCGGCTGCCGAATTTTCCTCTGCGCTCCGGAAAATCAACGAAGGTTTCAGGAACAGCGATCTGCCATTCCGCGGCGCGGCGTGGTTTGCAGTGGTCTGTGGTGAAAGAAAAGGATCAACATATGTGTTGGTGTTTCCGCATAAGAACTGGGCTGATATGAAAGCTCCAGAAAAGTCTTTCTGGACCAGGGTCGAAGAAATTTTTGGGCGCCAGGAGGCCGAGAACCTGCGTGAAACATATCGCAGATCTATTGTGAGCAGGACCAGTTCGATCCTCGCATACAGGCCCGACCTCAGCTCTGTGCCCGGTGGCAACTAGCCGCGCCCAGGGGCAGTTCTACGTTTTTGCGGCTTGGTTTTTACTAATGCATTAGTTTTCGTCAAAGCTAAGGTGTGCGATTTGGCAAGGGTTTCGACTTTTCTTCCACTCACTCATCCGCCGCCTGCCCCTCTGCAAGCGGGCAGAGGAGGAGGGAGGTCGAAATAGACTCGGAAGGAATTTCAGAAGAACTCAAATGAAACGAGCTTCTTCCTGGTCTCACCACACCACTGGCAACTTTTCGCCGGTTATCAAGTCATAGAAGCCCCTTGTGGTCAGATTCCAGCGCCATGGTGAGGGTGTCAGGAACCAAAACGTCATCAAGTCTGTGGGAGGACGATGGCGATGACTATCGAACTCCATGCCAGCCCACCCCAGAGAATCCGAGGCAGCCCGCATCGTTTCTATCTGAGCCAGCAAGGTTTTGGGTTCCTCGTTGCTCATGAGCCCTGTAACCGGAAGCCTGACCTCGGCCTTTACCTCACCATCGGCCACAACCACGAAACCTCCTCCAATCTCAACCAGCCGATTCACAGCGAGAGCAATAGCTTCGTCGCAACTGCCGTGGACGGTGAGATGATGCGCATCGTGCTGCACGGTGGTGGCAACGGCGGAGCATGGGTGGCTTGGGCTGGTCGCCGTAAACATGGTGCCCATCTGTATTTCATCGGGAGGCTCGATGCCCCGCGCTTCGTGACGTTCAAGCGCCACCATCTTGAACACACCCCATTGGCTCCCGTACTGAACTATACCGTTCTCGACCGGCAGTTCGACCGTGTCGGGCCGGTCGCGAAAGTCGTACGGCTTCCATAACCAGGCGGTGACTGAGTTTTTGCCTTCGGGTGCAAGAATCTGAAAGTCTTCTGGCGTGACTTTTCGAGATAGAGTGACCGTGCTAAGTGCATAAGCCGGGGGTGATGACGTAGGCTCCACGCCGTCCACCAACCGCCCATCTCGGACCACGAGCACCCCCGACGCAATGACTTGCTCTATCTCCACCTTAGCCAAATCCTCAGGGCGCTGGCCCTTGAGGATGACCACATCTGCAAACGATCCTGGTGAGAAAGAGCCGACATCTTCTTCTAGATGAAGAAGTGTAGCCGGGTTGTACGACGCCGCACGAAAGGCATCCACCACGACTCGCTCCCGGGTCGTATCGATTGCTCCGGACGCGATCGCCGACCAGCCTTCTTGAATATATCGGCGAATGTTGTAGTCAATGTCGCCCCATTCCATTAGCTCGGGAAGATCGCGGTCGTCGGTGGATAGGGTGACGAAGTTCGAGGCATACGGCGCCTTTGACGCATAGATGCCCCGTACCATCGCTCCAAACTCCTTACGGTTTGGAGGGCTGTCGGTCCACATACCCAAACGCGCGACCCGAACAATGTGGTCGTTGATACCCTCCGAGCCGCCACGCGGATTGTGGTTGGACCGAATCGCTACGTTGCGGAAGGTTGAGATGTTGCTGTAGTCATTACTTCCCGTATGTCCCTGGATGGCCTGGCGTGCATCCCAACCGGCTTGTAAGACCTGGTGCAGCCGGTGGTAGGCTCGGCTATTCGGATCTTGCAGGCCGGGCTCATACATGACTTCTCCGACACTGCGAATCCGAGCATCGTGAGCAAACAACTCACGGGCTACTTTGTAATCAAACCAACCGCCCGTGGGTTCCATGATCTCATCTGTCGGAGGCACGGCTGAGGTGACAACGGGATACACTTTCAAGTGCCTTGGCTGCATGTCCAACCAAAACGTGACGCCAGCTTCTCCTAGGACATTGCCGGTTTCATGATCTCCTTCAACCACCCAGGTCGTCCCCAAGGGCAAGACGACTTGTGCATAGCGGTCGGGGGTGAGTCGGCTGGACTCGATATGGTTGTGGCTGTGACCGAATCCGGGTACCAGGGTTCGGCCGGCGGCGTCAATGACCGTGGTATCAGGTCCGACGAGGGTATCGAGCATCTTCTGGTCTGGCTTCGCTTTGGGCGTCTCATCTGCGGGGCCGAAATAGGCAATGCGTCTCCCCTTAGTCGCGATCACCCAACCATTCTTGAACTCACCCGTTTGAGCGATAAAGACCTGCCCACCCTTGATTACGAGGTCTGCCGGTTCCTGACCCAGAGCCACTGGAATCAACGCCTGTCGGGACTTCCACTCATCGCTGAACTCGAATACACCCGTTTCCATGGAGGACTCTTGGCAAGCAAGGAGCGATAAAGAGAGCAACCCCAAGATTCCACTAAGCACGGATTTTTCAATGAACTTTCTCTTTTGCACTACGACCTCCAGAATACACTTTGCACGTCAGAGTCAATTCTTGCACGGACGCGCTCGGAACACTATCACCCCGAGCATAGCGATTCCAGCAAGAACACGCCTAGCTCGATTGATAGAATTCAGGCGTGACAAGCTCTCGCGCTGCGCCAGCCATAATAGTTGTAGAGTATGTCTGAACGAACAACACCTTTTTGAGGGCTGGTTAGAGTGATCGCGGAGTTCTTCAAGCTTCAAGAGAATGGCTCCACTGTTCGCCGAGAGGTATTGGGCGGACTAACAACGTTCGTGACGATGGCTTACATCGTCATTGTAAATCCTCGAATTCTTTCGGAAACCGGCATGCCGCTTGAAGGGATTTTGTTTGCCACCTGCGTTTCAGCGGCGACGGCTACCTTCGTGATGGGCCTCCACGCTAACTATCCAATTGCCCTGGCTCCCGGCATGGCGCTGAATTCCTACTTCACCTATTCGGTTGTCCTTGGAATGGGAGTACCGTGGCGCAGCGCGCTCGGCCTTGTCTTTGTTTCAGGCGTCATGTTTCTTCTTCTGACGGTAACGGGGGTTCGCGAGCAGATCATCAACGGAATCCCTCCGTGCATTAAGAAAAGCGTCCCGGCCGGAATCGGCTTGTTTATCGCATACATTGGTCTGAGCAATGCCAATCTTGTCGTTCCTGATGTGAACACATTCGTAACGATAGGAGATTTCTCGGATGCACGGGTACAAACAGCCTGTTTCGGGATTCTGCTTACGGCGATTCTGGTTAGATATCGAACTAGCGGCGCGATTTTATTAGGTATCGTGGGTACTACTTGTTTCGCAGTTCTCCGGGGGCTTGCGCACTGGCCTTCCCAGATTTTTTCGATGCCTGACGTGTCGGGAACGTTTCTCCAACTGGATTTGGTTGGGGGATTTCGCCTTGGTCTGCTGGAAATCTTGTTTGTGTTCTTGTTTGTGGATTTGTTCGACAGCGTGGGAACCATACTCGGCGTCGGCGAGCAGGCAGGCCTGATGAAAAAGGGTAAGCTACCGCGGGCTGGCCGAGCTCTGGTGGCCGACGGGGTCGGCACGATCTTTGGATCGCTAACAGGCACGTCCACGGTTACTAGCTACATTGAAAGTGCCGCCGGAGTGTCGGCAGGTGCTCGTACTGGGCTTAGCAACATGGTTGTGGGGGTGCTGTTTCTCGCAGCTATGTTTTTCTCTCCCCTTGTCGCTGCGATTCCAAGCGTTGCGGTAGCTCCTGCGCTCTTACTCGTCGGGGCACTGATGGTTCGGTCCATTCGTGCGGTGAACTGGTCAGACTTTACGGAAGCTACACCGGCTTTGGTCATCCTTCTCGCTACTCCACTGACATTCAGCGTGGCAACAGGGCTCAGTCTTGGGCTGATTGTTTTCAGTCTGGTGAAGCTTGCGGGTGGCAAGCGGCGGGAAGTGAGTTTGTTGGTATGGGTTCTTACGTTCGTGTTCGCCTTGAGGTACGTTTACTTGGCGATCAGATGAACAAGATATGCTTTGGCCCAGTTAGCGAGCATCGGCTTCAGAGGGAAGGGTGCTCGACCCCTGCACTTTGGCGGAGTACTTTGCCGGCTTGCCGAGACTCAGGCTCGTTTTCCAGTCGCTAGGTTCCGCGATGAAATTGCGTGTGAGCACTTCACTCCTTTGCTTACTCTTGTTTGAGACGCCGATCATCGGGGGGACACTACAGTCCTCCGATAAGACCCTACCCGAACGGGTGCCCCGGATCATCGCGGATAAGGGATGTGGTTGTCAGCCGGGCCCACTGAATCTTCCGGTATAATGACCGTGTGCAAGGCATTCTGCGCTTGTGTCTCATTGGTTTCGGCCTGTCGCTGCTGCTTGTGACCACGGCAGAGGAGCCGATGCGTGGTGCGACGTCGCCAGCGCGGAGTGCCCCACCACAGACGATCATCTTTTCCGATGTGACAAACGATTCCGGACTCCATTTCACGCATGAGCGGGCAGCGACGCAAGAGAAGTTTCTCGTCGAGATCATAGGGGGTGGGTGTGGCTGGTTTGATTTCGACCGGGACGGGTGGATGGATGTTTTTCTGGTGAACAGCGGTTCTACCCCCCTGTTTCAACCGGTGGAACCTCTTCAACATGGCTTGTTTCGTAACAACGGTAATGGCACTTTTACCAATGTAACCCCTGGCTCGGGGGTAGCCCAGACCGGCAGCTTCAGCATGGGGATGTCGGTGGGCGACTACAACAACGATGGTTACCCTGACCTCTATGTCACTGGCTTCCCTCGCTCTTTCCTCTTCCGCAACAACCGCGATGGAACTTTTACGGATGTGACCCGGAAGGTGGGGGTGAGCAATGAGGGCCGCTGGGGCACCAGCTCGGGCTGGTTTGACTACAACAAAGACGGCTTTCTTGACCTCCTGGTGGTCAACTATGTCACCTACTCTTACGAAAAAAATATTTACTGCGGCGAGCCCCGTCCGGATTACCGCACCTACTGCCACCCCGAGACCTATCCGGGCTCCTCGCCGCGGCTGTACCGGAACAATGGCGACGACAGCTTCAGCGATGTGACCGAAGCGGTCGGCCTCCTTAACGGTGATGGGAAAAGCTTGGGCGTTGTGTTGTTCGACTACGACAACGATGGCTGGGTTGATGTTCTGATCGCCAATGACACCGAGCGCAATTTCCTCTACCACAATCAGGGCGACGGCACCTTCGAAGACCACACTCTGCTGAGCGGGATTGGTTACAGTGACACCGGCGATGCGGAGGCTGGCATGGGAATCGATGCCGCCGACTACAACGGTGACGGTTGGCTCGACGTTTACATCACCCACCTAGACTTCGAGCTCGATCGCCTCTATCGCAACAATGGGGATGGAACCTTTCTGGATGTTACCCGGGAGGACGGTGTGGGCCAGGCCACTATTCTGTACAGCGGTTTCGGCACGCGTTTCTTCGATTACGACAACGATGGCTGGAAAGATCTTTTCGTCACCAACGGTCACATAATCGACAACATTTCTCTCTTTCAAAGCGAAGTCACCTTCGCCGAGCCACGAATGATGTATCGAAATGTAGGCGGGAGATTTGTGCCGGTTTCCGACCAACTCGGCCCCGCCTTCCAGAAGAACGTCGTAGGACGCGGCGCCGCCCTCGCCGATTTCGACAACGACGGCGATCTGGACATCCTGCAGTGCAACAATGGCGGGCCAGCCGAGTTGCTGCGCAACGACGGTGGTAACGTGAACCATTGGATCGGGGTCTATCTGATCGGCACGAAGAGCAGTTCTGATCCTATTGGTGCCCATGTACGACTCGCTGTCGGAGACTTCATCCAGTTCGATCAACAGAAGGGCGGGATGAGCTACCTTGCTGCTCAGGATCCGCGGCTCTATTTTGGACTGGGGAAAGCGAACCAGGTCGATTGGATCGAAATCACGTGGCCGAGTGGTTTGGTTCAAAGGTTTGAAAACTTGCCAGCAGACCAAATTATCATCATTGAAGAAGGCAAGAGTACCCTCCGGAAATGGATTGGCGGAAAATCGTCTTCTTCGGATACGATAAAGAGGAAATGAAGAGGATTGTTCTTGTCCTAGTATTTTCTTTGTTCTGCTTGGCCCATGCCGTGGGCCAGACACCTGTCTCTTCCGAACGCCTCCTGTCCCTTGCAGTAGAACACATGCAGAAAAAAGAGCTGCGTGTGGCCGAGGGCCTAACCCGCCGCGCCGTCGCCGCCGCCCCTCAATCCGCTCAGGCGCACAATCTCTTGGGAATGATTCTCAGCGTGCAGAACAGATACACCGAGGCGGTAAGTGAATATCGGGAAGCGTTGCGCCTGGACGCAACACTGGATGCAGCTTATTTTAATCTAGCTCGTCTGGAAGCAGGGCTGGGCAACTATGTGCAAGCAATTGAGTTGCTCCAGGGGCGGAGTTCCGCACCGGACGTTGAACCCCTCCTGCAACAATTTCTTGCTGAACTTTACCTCATGACCCACAAGAAACAGCAAGCCGTCAAAATCAGCCGAGCGATGGAGAGCAATCCTCGAACGACCCTAGGCGACCGCTTGGAGTTAGGAAAGTTCTTTGCCCGCAACCGGCAGTACGGCACTGCAATCGACATTCTGGAGCGAACGAAGCTTCGCTATCCGGATTCGTATGAAACCCTGATGGCTCTAGGACTGGCGCACCTAGCGCAAGGCGACACCCGGCAGGCAGAGTCTATCCTGGCGCAGGCGACCGAGCTTCGTCCCGAAGCGGTGGAGCCAGTGCGGGCATTGGCGTTTCTGCTTGCTCAACAAGACGAACACCGACGCGCGAATAGCTATTTTCAGAAAGTCGTGGAACTCAAACCGGATTCTTTCGACGCCCATTTCGACCTGGCGGCCAGCCACATTCTGGCGAAGAACAACGAAGCCGCCATCCGGGTGTTGCAGAAAGCCGTTGTAATCGACCCTTCCCGTGCACAGGCCTTTTACCATCTGGGAAGCCTTTACTTTGAGGGGCAGGACTACGCCGCCGCCGTTCTAAACTACGAGCAGGCACGCGAGCTAACCCCCGATGACGTCAATGTTCTGCAAGGACTACTCAGAAGCTACTATGCCGCCGGTCGGACAGACGCCGGGCGAACTCTTCTCCATCAACTGAAAGACGTCGCGCCCGAGAATGCTGAGCTTCATACCGAATTGGGCATTCTATTCACCCACGAGAGGGACTTTGACGAGGCGCAACGCCAGTTCGGTCGGGCGCGGCGTGGAGGGGGAGACTCCTACAGGCTTACATACAACGAGGCAAGGATGAACTTCCTCGCTGGGAGATTTGCCCGGGCCGTAGAGAACTTGGACACCGTGCCCGAGTCTCAGCGGCAAGGGGATTACCACAACCTCCTCGGGTTGTGCAGTCAGAAGCTGCACCGGTTTGATGAAGCCCTCTCGGAATTCAGCCAGGCCATCAAGATAGATCCTCAAAACGAGGTATTCTACCTGAATCTCGGTGGGTTCCTCCTTGAGGTTGGTTCTAACGACGCGGCCCTTCAGGTGTTCTCGCGAGCCAGGGAACTCTTCCCGCACTCGCCAAGATGCTTGCTGGCTCTGGGTAAGACCTACAGAGTAAAGGTGAATTACAAAGAAGCGAAACAACAAGTGCAACATGCGATTGAGCTAGATTCAGAGAACGAAGATGCCTACGTTGTTCTGGGAAATCTCCACGTGGAGACCGGTGAGTTTGCCGATGCGGAGGCCAGCTTCCGGGGAGCGATCGCGCTGAGGCCAGGTCTGGCGATTCCCTACTTTTTGCTGGCCGGTGCCATCCTGGAGCAGGACCCCCTGAGTCCGGAGGCGGAGGCCCTGCTGGAGAAAGCGCTTGTGCTAGACGCGAGCCTAGCTGAACCCTACTACCTCCTGGGGCGAATCCGCGAGCGGCATGGAGACTACCCCGAAGCGGCCCGGTTGCTGGTAAAGGCCGTGGCACTCGACCCGGACCTCAAGAAAGCACACTACCGGCTGACCCAGACCTACCAACGGCTCGGGGAAACCGACAAAGCCAAGAAACACTTTGCTGCTTTTCGAAGTTTGGAAGCAGAAGAAAAAAGGAATCGTCGATGTGCTCTTGGCAGATGGAGATGCACAGGAAGGACAAGTGCCGGAAGCTCTGCGCCTTGCCGTGCATCTGGGAGTCGATAACTTGGTCGTGCACGGCGACTGGAATGATGTGCAGCTCTCTACTCTTCCGACGAAGGTTGTCTCTGCTGATTTTGCAAAGATGGTTGCCGCGATCGGATGGCAAGTGATCGAAGTGCAGAACGGCAATGATCCCG
>JACZYA010000024.1 GCA_022571295.1 Acidobacteriota bacterium
CGACCACCTCATAGACCATGTGATGGAGGCCGGAGCCGTCGTCGGTGTCGCCGATATACATGCCGGGGCGCTTGCGTACCGCGTCGAGGCCGCGAAGAACTTTAATTGAATCAGCGCTATAGCTCTCGACATTGGGGTCGCCGGGCGTCGACGTGTGTTCACTCATTAGGGCGTCATTCTTTCTTGCCAGCCGTCATTGCGGCGTCACCGTGCCGGCTTCCACGGCGACCACGCGCGCAAACTTTTCCGCCAGCGCACGGGTGAAGAGGCCCACGCCGGCGTAGAGGTCGAGCGCCACTTTGCCTTCGAGGCCGGTGGTGGCGCGTTCGATTGCCGTCGGAACCAGGTGCCGGTTCACCTGGAAGAACGACTGGTGGCTGACGCGCCAGCGGTGCGCGCCTGCGTTCCAGGAGGTCCACCCCAGTCCGTCGGTGCGGCGCTGGTCGGCGGAGGTCTGGTGGAACTGGAGGGAGAGGAGGCCGTCGAGTTCGGTGCGGAGGGTTTCGGCGAGCACAGCGGCGTCAAAGTCGATCCGGGGAGCGCTGAGGGTGAGCCAGAAAGTTTGGTCGCGGTCATCGGTGAAGGCTTCCGCACCGCGCAGGCTGAGCGGCAAGGCGCGCGCGGCGCTGAGGCGATTAAACACGGCGATGAGCTGGTTGAGTTTGGGGGAGACCAGCGGGCACTGCTCGACCGCACAGAGGTTGTGGGAGCCGGCGCGGTAGTAGCCCACTTCCAACACTTCGGCCACCACCGGATGCGGGGCGAATTTCAACTGCACGCGGTTGCGGTAGTTCCAGGGCGGGGAGGCGTGGACGGGGATTTCTTCTTTCCAGTCGAGTTTGCCCAGCCGCCGCAGGGTTTCGCGCAGGATGGTCACTTTCAGTTGCAACTGGTCGTCGTAGCTCAGGTGCTGGTAGTGGCAGCCGCCGCAGCGGGCGAAGTAGGAGCAGTGGGGCTGGATGCGGTCGGCGGCGGCTTGCATCACCTGGGCAGGCAGAGCGCGGACGAACTTGTGCGACTCTTCGATGGGGATGACCTCCACCTCCTCGCCGGGGAGCACGAAGGGAACGAAGACCGGCTTGCCGTTGTGATGGGCGAGCCCGTCGCCGCCATAGACCAGCTTTTCAATTTTGACGTTGAAATTGTCCACGGGACTCAACCTCCTGCAGGCTCCGCCGTGGGCGGGCCGGGTGACGAGGCCGCGCCCTCAACCGGCAGGTAGAAGAGGCTCAGGCGTGGCAGGCGGTAGCGCTCAAAGAGTTTTTTTTGCAGGAACTGGCTTTCGATCAGCGTCAGTTGCTCGGCTTTCATCCGGCGGCGATAGGGAGCCAGCCCGCGATCCACCTCGCGGCGCAGCTCCACCAGCTCGCTGGTCGGCAGGGCCTGCGTGAGCGCGGCCTGCAACTTTTCTTCGAAAACGGTCAAGTGGCGCTCCAAGTCTTCCAGGTTAGTGGTGGCGTGGGTGGCGGGTTGTTGGGCCAGAGCGTCGAGCGCGTCGGCGATCTCAGCGAACGCCTGCGTGAGGGCGGGATGCTCCGGCGCGGTCGAAGCGGTTTGGCGCAGCGCGTCGGCGTTGGAGCGGAGGAAGCGAGTGATTTCTTCGGCGTCGAAGGCAGAGGGGCGTTCCGCGGTTCCGCCAGCGGAAGGCCCGCGCCCGGCGGAAGCTTCCTTGGCTTCTTCGACCGCGTCGGCCACCGCGTCCACGCAGTAGAGCAGGCTCTTGATGGGGCGGCCGCGGCGCTGGGCGCTGTAGTGCTCGAAGGTGCGGTCAATGCCTTTGAACACCACTTCCACCGGCACGCCGCCCTTCTGCCAGGTTTCGATCACCGCCCAGTCCAGGGTGGAAACCAGGATGTGCGCGCCGCGCTTCTGCCAGAAGTACTCTTCGATTTCGGTGTAGTAGTTGAAGTAGTTGTAGGTTTGCACGGGAACTGCCCCGTCCTTTCTGGAAGAGAACAGCATACCGCAGAACCGCTGCGCGATGAAGCCCGTCGGAGGATGAGGGTTTCTCCACTTGTGCTCGGCCGGGGCGCGCACTAGAATCGCGCTTTTCCTGGCGAGGGTAGGATGAAGTCTGCCGCCACAGCGGTGCGACATTTGAAGCGGGCCGATCCGGTGTTGGCGCGAATCATTGAGCGGGTAGGGCCCTGCCGGCTGGAGCGCGACCGCAACCAGTTCGGTGCGCTGGTGAAGGCGATCCTCTACCAGCAACTGGCGCTGAAGGCGGCGCAGACGATTTTCCGGCGCTTTTGCCAAATCTATGGCAACCCGCGCGGGCGCTTGCCGCGGCCGGAAGAGCTGCGGCGCACGCCGGTGCGCAAGCTGCGGGCGGCGGGTCTTTCGCGGCAGAAAATCGGTTACCTGCGCGACCTGGCGCGCCAGGTGTCGGACGGAGCGCTGAAGCTGGGGCGCTTCGGGCGAATGAGCGACGAGGCGGTAATCGAGAACGTCACGCAGGTGAAAGGCATCGGGCGTTGGACGGGGGAGATGTTCCTGATGTTCAGCCTGGGCCGGCCGGACGTGCTGCCGGTGGGCGACCTGGGGCTGCAAATCGCCATTAAGAACGCCTACAAGCTGCGCGCGCTTCCTTCTCCGGCCAAAATGCAGAAACTGGCTGAGCCCTGGCGGCCGTATCACACCGTGGCCTCGTGGTACCTGTGGCAGAGCCGCCGGGTGTGAACCGTCAGGCTCGCTAAGTTCCTCCAAAGAATCAGAATTTTCTAACTTTCTCATGATTCCCGTGAGCAGAGCCGATGTTCTTTTTTGGGACTGTCAGAAGTACCCGTGTCTGTCGAGCCGCCGGCGTTTACCGGACTGACGAAGTAGCGATTAGTAAAACGGTGCCGGGAAGGCCGCAACGCACCCTGCGCTGGCAGCACTGAAGGATTCGGTGCCATGCAGATTCATCCGGAAAACATCCCGCGACCACCTGTACGACGCCTGACGGTGCGTTACGTAGTGGCGCTTAGTGTCGTCGGGCTGCTTTCGATCCTTGGGCAAGTCCTAGTTCAGGTCGCTCTGATGAGGCAGTCGAGCGATTCGCATGTGATCAACATCGCCGGACGCCAGCGAATGCTGAGTCAGAAGGTGAGCAAGGCGGCGCTTGCTATTCAGGTCACCACCGATCCCGCAGTGCGCCGGGAGCGCCTGAAAGAGCTGCGAGATGCGCTGGCGCTGTGGGAGCGCTCCCATCTGGGCTTGCTGCGTGGCGATGCTGAGATGGGTTTGCCCGGTACGAACAGTGCCGAGGTGAAGCGGATGTTCACCGAGTTTGAGCCGCACCATCAAGCCATGCTGGCGGCAGCCCAGGGCCTGCTGGCAGCAGCCGCCCGCGAGGGCACCAGCGCGCCCGCGGACTCCGGCACGGCGCGGTTCGTTGATCGGATCCTCGCTATGGAGGCGGCCTGCCTGGTGGGAATGAACGAGATCGTGTTCCAGTACGACAGGGAGGCGAGGGCTCGCATTGACAGGCTAAAGCAGGTTGAGCTGATGTTGCTCAGCATCACGCTGATCGTGTTGCTGCTCATCGGGCTGGTCCTGTTTCGTCCGGTGGTTCGGAAGATCGGGCGGACCATTGCCGCCCTGGAACGGACGGACGGGGAACTTCGAAAGCTCAACCAAGAACTGGAGCAGCGTGTGGTCGAGCGCACGGCTGAGTTGCAGCGCAGTGCCGAGCGCTTCCGGCAAATGTTGGAAGCACTGCCGGTGGCCATTCGCGTGGTCCAGAAGGGGGTGGTGGTCTTCTGCAACTCCGCCGATGCCGTCCTGCACGGCTACGAGGGCTCGGAGGAGATGATCGGAACGGATGCGTTTCCCTATTTCGTAGAGGAGGATGTGGCGCGACTGCGCGATTATGCGGAGCGCCGCGCCGCCGGCGACCCCACGGTTCCGACCCGCTACGAGGCGCGGGCCAAGCGGCAGGACGGCAGCGTCATTCCAGTCGAACTGGTCGTCACGCGAATCATTTATGGAGGCCAGCCGGCGAGCCTGACCGCACTCTACGACCTCAGCGAGCGCAAGCGGCTGCAACTGTATGAATCCATCCTGCCGGTCTGCTGCGTCTGCGGCAAGGTGCGCGACGACACCGGCACCGAGCGAGGCAAGGGCGCCTGGGAGTCCTTGCAGGCGTTTGTGACGGAGCATTCCGATACCAGCTTGAGCCACACCTTCTGCCCGCCCTGCTATCAGGAGTACCGCCAGCAGCAAGGACTTCCCGCCGAAGCGCTGTAGGAATCCTCTGCCCCGCCCGGGCTGGGCGTGGGGGAAAAAGCCAACCCGGTGGGATTTCCCGCATTTAGGGCTCTGGCCACGTGCCGGTTTCTGCCTGAGCTTTTAGCGCACCTGATACGCCTAACTCCTGAGAGTGCACACGTTTGTGCCTTCTTGCCTCCCGATCCTTTGTGATGGCAACCGATGTGCCCGGAAACACGCAGGAGATGTGTTGGTTCGGCCCAACACAGCGCAAGGGGAGTAAAACCATGCCGCGGGACAAACGGGAAGTAATCGGGTTGCTGCGCCTGGAGATCGAGAATATCCGGCGGCGCGGCTTTGGGGCCCTCTTCCGCGAGAGCATCCTGTGCCTGAACCGGGGCAAGAGCTTCCCCACCGAGCCCTGCCGCCACTGCGTGCTGGCGGAGTTTCTTCCCCCGGAGCGTCGCCAGGGACCGATTCCGTGCTTCGACATCCCACTCGACAATGCCGGTCGCACGCTGGAAACGCTGAGCCGCCAGGCGAGCCGGCAAGAGTGTGAGCAGGCCATTCTGGCTTGGATGGAGCGGACGTTGGCGCGGCTGGAGAAGGAACTAGCGGTCGAGCGCGCCAAGCCAGCGGCGGGTTAGAGCTTTTCAGCCCGGGATGGGCTTACTTCTGCGCCAGGGTGCGCAGGTAAGCGACCACGTTGGCCACGTCGGCGTCGGTCAGGCCTTTGGCCGGCTTCATCTTGCCGCTGCCGGCGGTGATGACTTTTTTGAGGTCGGCGTCGCTCTTGGCCTGCACTTCTTTGGAGCCCAGGTGGCGCAGCTTAACCTTGAGCATCTTGGCGATGGCCGCTTTTCCTTCGCCCTGCTTGCCGTGGCAGGTGGCGCACTTCTTGGCGTAGGTCGCTTTGCCGGCGGTGGCATCGCCCGCTCCCAGCAGCAGCACGGGGCTGGCAAGCAACAACAGCAGGGTCAATCCAGGGGACATCCAGCGCTTCATCCAATTCCTCCTTGAGTCATTTTCCGCAGCAATACTCATCGTCTTAAAGAGGAGCAATTCACGTGCCAAGCCACACCTACTTGAGCTTTTCCAGGCCGAACTTCTTCATCTTGTAGCGGAGCGCATCCCGGCTGATGTCCAGCAGCCGGGCCGCCTGGCTCTGATTGCCGTGGGCTTGTTTGAGCGCCTGCTCGACCAGCATCTGTTCGACCCCCTCCAACTGCGTCCCGGCGGCGGGAATCTCCCACAGCGGCACGCGCCGTCCGTCCGGGGTGGTTTTCCAGCTGGGGTTCGAGTCCGCCGCCGCCGCCGTCAAGGGACCGCTGTGCGGGGAGGTGACGCGAATGGGCAGGTAGGTGGGGGTCAGCACTTTTGCTTCTTCCAGGATCATGGCGCGCTCGATGGCGTTCTTGAGCTCGCGCACGTTGCCGGGCCAGTCGTAATTGACCAGCACCTGCCGCAGCTCCTCGCTCAGGCCCTCCCCTGGTTTGCGGAACTTGTCGCGGTAATGGCGGAGGAAGAACTCAGCCAGGGGCAGGACGTCCTCTTTGCGCTCGCGCAAGGGGGGCAAGTGAACGCAGATGACGGAGAGCCGATAGTACAGGTCTGCGCGGAAGTGCTTGTCGTGCACGCCTTGTTCCAGGTCGCGGTTGGAGGCGGCGATGACGCGCACGTCCACGGTGATGTCGCGCACGCCGCCCACGCGCCGAAAGGTCTGGTCTTCCAGCACCCGTAGGAGCTTGGCTTGCAGGAAGGGGGAGAGCTCGCCGATTTCGTCCAGGAAGAGCGTCCCCGGGTGGGCCACCTCGAATAGACCGTACTTACGGGCCTTGGCGTCGGTGAAGGCGCCTTTTTCGTAGCCGAAGAGTTCCGCCTCCAATAGAGCTTCGGGAATGGCGGAGCAATTGACGGTCACGAAGGGCTTGTTGGCGCGGGCGGATTCGTAGTGGAGTACTTTGGCGATCAAGTCTTTGCCGGTGCCGCTCTCGCCGGAGATGAGGATGGTGCGAGCCTCGCTGTGCGCTACCTTGAGGACGAAGTCCATCAGCGTGCGCATGGTTTCAGACCCGCCCACCACTTCGCGGTAGCCGGTGCGCTTGCGGACTTCGTCGCGCAGGCTGCGGACTTCGCGGCGCAGGTCGGAAGTTTCGAGCGCGTTGGCAAGGGTGACGCTGAGCTCGTCGAAGTCCAGCGGCTTGGAGACAAAGTCGTAGGCCCCCAGCTTGATGGCGGCCTTGACGTCGTCCAGCTTAGGGTCGGCGGTCATCATCACCACCACCCCCGGCACGCCCGCCTTCTTCCAGTCTTTCAGCAGCTCCATGCCGCTGCGGTCGGGCAAGCGCACGTCCAGCAGCACCGCCTGGGGTTGCTCCTCGCTCATGAGTTGGTCGGCCTGGGCGGCATCTTCGGCGACTGCTACCGGGTAGCCGCGTTTCTCGAAGTACTCTTGCAGGGACACCCGCACCAGTTTTTCGTCGTCCACCACCAGGATTTTCGGCTTGGGCATCTCTTCGACCTGTTACGAGGCTCGCAGACGAGTGTCGAGTTGCCGGGCCTCGGCCAGCGTCTGGCTCAGGGTTGCTTGTTCATTGGCGGTCAACGCGCCGCTTTCTTTCAGCACATGCAGCGCGGCCAGAATGCCAGCCAGGCGGTTGCGCAGGCGGTGGGCTTGCTCCCGGGTCAATCCGTTTGCGCCCGTTTGCTCCAGCCCGGCGGCCAGGGCGTTGAACTCCCGCCCGATTTCTCCCACGGTGTCTGTGCGATCGGCAAAGTCCACGCGCGGGTGTCGCCCGGACTGCAAACGGTTGAATCCCTGGCGCAACTCAGCCATCCAGCTCATCGCCCCCCGCAATCCCGTTGTGGTTCTCTGCGCCGGCAATGCTATGATGAACCGCTAAAGTCCATTATGACGCGCTGAATCGGCGGCGGCAAGCGGCCATGGAACGTTTCCTGGAGGAGATGAGGAGCTACATCGGCCTGACCGAGGCCGACGCCCGGCTGATTGCTCAAGCCGGCCCGGCGCTGGAGCCGCACCTGCCCGCTCTGGCCGAACTGTTCTACCGGAAAATCCTGGAGCATCCAGCGAGCGCCCACATCCTGGGCGGGCCGGAGCAGTTGGCCCGTTTGAAGGGCACGTTGCAGCACTGGGCCCGGGGCGTCCTGGCCGGGCGCTACGACGCTGCCTACGCCAACCAGCGCACGGAGATTGGGAGGCAGCACGTGCGCGTGGGCGTACCGCAGCGGTACGTGATCAGCGCCATGAACGTGGTGCGCACTTTTCTGCTCGATGCGGTGGACCGCGAATTGACCGGAGCTGACGCCGTCGCCACCAAGCGCGCCCTGAACAAAGTCCTCGACCTGGACCTGAACCTGATGTGCGAGTCCTACCTGGAGGCCAGTGTGCGCGAGTTGCGCGAGCTCAACGCGCGCCTGGAGGCGGCCAACCTGGAGATGGCGGAGTTGGGCCGGGTGAAAGACGACTTCCTGGCCCACACCTCGCACGAATTGCGCACCCCGCTCAATTCCATCCTGGGCTTCAGCAAGCTCATCCTGGACGGTCTGTGCCAGAACCCGGCAGAAGAGCGGGAGCTGCTGCGCGACGTGTTCGAGAGCGCGCAGCACCTGTTGGGGATCGTCAACGACATCCTGGACATTGCCAAGATTGAGGCCGGCAAGCTCAAGCTCAGCCCGCAGCGGGTGGAGTTGCGGCCGCTGTTCGAGCAGGTGCTGGCGGTGGTGTCGGTGCAGGCGGAGGAGAAGAAGCTGAAGCTGGTGGACGAAACCGCCGGGCGCGAGCTGCCTCCGGTGCGCGCCGATGAAAACCGTCTGCGCCAGGTGCTCATCAATCTGCTCGACAACGCCGTCAAGTTCACCGAGCGAGGCGAGATCACCCTGCGCGCCCGCACCGACCGCGTCCCCGGCCACGTGCTGGTGGAAGTGCAGGACACTGGCGTCGGCGTTCCCGCCGAGCAGCAAGCTGGGCTGTTCGAAAAATTCAAGCAGGTGGACAGCAGTTTTACCCGGCGGCACGGTGGCAGCGGGTTGGGGCTGGCCATCTGCCGGCGGCTGGTGGAGATGATGGGCGGGCAGATTGAACTGGAGAGTCCCGGCGAAGGCCGGGGGACGACGGTGCGCTTCACGATTCCCCTCGACGTTCCGGTCGAGGACGAACCCCACCGCGCCCGGCAGGAAGCCCTGCGCAGTGCCGGCCCGTCCGAAGGAGTGCGGGTTCTGGTGGTGGACAATGACCCCGGCTTCCGCAAGTACGCGCAGGAGGTGCTGGTGCGCGAGGGCTTTGCGGTCGTGACCGCAGCCAACTTTCCCGATGCACTCGACGCCGTCGAGCGCTTCCGGCCCGCCCTGGCGATGGTGGACTGGGCGCTGCCGGTGAGTCCCAGCCGGGCCTACGGCGACGGCATTGACCTGATGGCCAGCTTGCGCCAGCGTTTTTCCTTGCCCGCGGTATTGGTGACCGGCCACGACCCCGTCCGCGCCCGTGACCAGCTGAGCGCACGTAATCTAAAGCCTCTGCCGCCGGTGTTGCGCAAGCCCTTGCGGGCGGAAGAACTTCTTGACGCTGTGCGCCAGCTTCTGCGCGATGCGGCGGCGGCCCCGCCGAGAACGGGGCGGGCGAGCTAGAGCTTCCCATGCCCAATGTCATGATTGTGGAAGACAACGCCCGCGTGGCTAAATTCTACGCGCTGGCGCTGGAGCGCGCCGGGCAGATGCGCTGCCTGCAGGGCGGCTCCGCCGAGGAGGTGCTCATCCAGGCGCGGGCAGGCGCGGTGGACTTGGTCCTCCTGGATGTTTCCCTCGACAACTTCAGCTATCAGGGCCGAGCCATTGACGGGTTGGAGCTCGCCCGCCTGCTCAAGAACGACCCGGCCACCCGGCACATCCCCATCCTGCTGGCCACAGCTCACGCCATGGAGGGCGACCGCGAGCGCTTCCTGGCCGCTTCCGGCGCCGACGACTACCTGCAAAAACCGATCTACGATCCGCAGGTGCTGGTGGAAAAGGTCCGGGCGATGCTGGCGCAGCCGGGGAAAGGCCAGCCTGGGGTAAAAAGCCCACCTCCGCGCCGGTGAACCCACCAGTCTTCTAGGGCTGTCTGCCTTGCTTCCTTTCTGTTTCATCCTATCCTTTTACGAAACAGTCACTTGCTCTGACCAACTGGAGTGGGGCTTTCCGGCATGCAGCGTGCTCTCCCGGTGGGTGCCGAAGACTACGGAGCAGTTCGAGCTGAACGGAAGAGGTGAAAAGCTATGAACACCGCCACTGCCATCCTGCGCCAGGAACACGACGCCATCCTCCGAATGTTGGATGTCACCGACGCAATCGTCCAGCAGCTTGAGCGCAACCAGCGCGTAGCGCCCGAGACGCTGGCCGGGCTGCTGGAGTTCTTCCGCCTGTTCGCCGACCGCTGCCACCACGGCAAGGAAGAAGACCTACTCTTTCCCCTCCTGGAGCGGAAAGGCATGGCCCGCGAGGGTGGGCCCATCGGTGTGATGTTGCACGAACACGAGCAGGGCCGCTCGCTGGTTCGACAAATGGGCGATGCCGCTGACGCCTTCAGCAACGGGATGCCCGGGGCGGGCACGCGCTGGGCCGATGCCGCCCGCAGCTATGCGGCGCTGCTGCGGCAACACATTGATAAGGAGAACAACGTACTCTTCATGATGGCGGAGAATATTCTTTCCGCTGCTGAGCAGACGGAGTTGGCCGCTGCCTTCGAGAAAGTCGAAGAAGAAAAGATGGGCGCCGGCACCCGCGAGCGTCTGCATGCGCTCATGGACAAGTTGTGCGCCCAAGTCCTGTCAGCCTGAAGCGGAGGTGCGGGCACGATTTGAGAGTCAGGGGGAGAGACATGACTGCGGCAGTCATGCCGGTGCGGGCGGTGACATTCTTGGGGCTGCTTGCAGTTGCACTGGCCTGTGCCGGCCTCCCCCTGCAACTCTTTGAAGCCGCCCACGTTTCCAGTTCAGCGCGCCGCTGATTCCACCCAAAGTCCATCCACGCAAAAAAAGAAAGAGTCGGAGTAATTTTCTGGTGTTCACTTTTCGGTGAGAGAATAATCGGCAGAGCTTGAAACCCGGAGGTGCAACGGCCAATGCAGACACCGCAGACCTCAACCGCTTCGCTGGGCTTCTGGCCCTCCTGGGCGCACTACATCGGCGACTTGGTCTTCGGCGCCAACGACGGTATCATCACCACCTTTGCCGTGGTCAGCGGTGTGAGCGGCGCGGCGCTCAGCCCGCATGTGGCCGTCATTCTTAGAGCCCAGCGCGTCCGCGATTTTGGAAATCCCCAAATCCTCCACGAGCGATCTACTGGTGCCGCTTGCGTTCCTTTGCCCGCATTTGGTAGCCTGGGCCGCTTTGCCCGGCTCTTAAATAGGAGATAGTTGTTTCATGGCTGCTCTCACCGCTGCCAAGTTGCGCTACGACTGGACGGTGGCCGAAATCGAAGTGCTTCTCACACTGCCGTTGCCGGAGCTCATCTTCCGCGCACAGAGTGTCCACCGTGCCCACCACCCGCCTGATGAAATCCAGGGCTGCGCGTTGCTGAGTATCAAGACCGGCGGCTGCCCTGAGGATTGCGCCTATTGCCCGCAGTCGGCACGTTACCAGACGGGAGTGGCACCTGCTGGATTGCTGACCGTGGAGGAGACTTTGCAGGCGGCCGAGCACGCGTGCCGTCAGGGAGCGACGCGCTTCTGCATGGGCGCGGCTTGGCGCGACGTGCCAGACGGAAAGGATTTTGAGCGCGTGTTGGAGATGGTGCGTGGTGTACGCGCGCTCGGCCTGGAAGCCTGCTGCACGCTGGGGATGCTCACGGATGAACAGGCGGAGAGGCTCGCAACAGCAGATTTGACCGCCTACAATCACAACCTCGACACCTCCCCGGCGTTTTACGACGAGATCATCACCACGCGAACTTATGACGAGCGCCTCCAAACCTTGGCGCGGGTGAGGCGCGCCGGGATTAGGGTTTGCTGTGGCGGCATCATCGGCATGGGCGAAGGACGCGAAGATCGTTGCCACTTGCTTATGCAGTTGGCGTCACAGCGACCGCACCCGGAAAGCGTGCCTATCAACTTACTGGTGCGGGTCGAGGGCACGCCGCTGGCTCACGAACAACCTCTTGATCCGCTGGAATTAGTGCGCATGATCGCTAGCGCGCGCATTTTGATGCCTGCTTCCATGGTCCGCCTGAGCGCCGGTCGTCTTTCGCTTTCCGATGAGGCCCAGGCACTTTGCTTCATTGCCGGGGCAAACTCGATCTTTATGGGAGAAAGGCTGCTGACTACGCCCAATCCGGAAACGGTTCGCGACCAGCAATTGCTTGACAAGTTGGGGATGCACCTGCGTTCGCAGGCAGTGAGAGCGGTTGGGGACGCATCGAAGCCGCGTACCGCAGAGGTCACCGGTGCCACTGATTAGCGAGTTGGAACAGCGCGTGCGCCAGCACTTGGCGGGATTGGATGCAGCCGGGTTACGGCGTCATCTGCGTCCGCCTACTGGAGTGGATCTTTCTTCCAATGATTATCTGGGGATGGCGACGCATCCAGTTCTCAAAGAGCGCATGGCAGAAGCGGTGCTGCGCGAAGGCTGCGGCGCAACGGCTTCGCGGTTGCTGCGCGGGGAGCGCGCAAGTTTTGCGGCCGTGGAACGGCGTTTTGCGGAATTCAAGCGGACAGAAGCGGCGCTCTTTTTCAGCAGCGGGTATGCAGCCAACATCGCCGTGCTCTCTACGTTCTTGGAGAGCACTGATGTGGTCTTCTCCGACGAGTTGAACCATGCCAGCCTGATTGATGGTATGCGACTCGGGCGAGCCCGGCGCGTTATCTTCCCGCACGGCAACATTGAGGCGTTCAGCCGATTACTGGAAGCGGAGCACTGTGCGGGGCAAAGGTTTCTCGTCACCGAGTCACTGTTCAGCATGGAGGGGGACGTGGCGCCGCTGGCTGAGTATGCAGCGCTGTGCCGGGCTACCGGTACCGCTCTGATTGTGGACGAAGCACACGCGGTCGGCATTTACGGCGCACGCGGCAGCGGGCTGATTGAAGCTAGCGGCATTGAAGAGGATGTTTTCCTCTCCGTCAACACTGCCGGTAAGGCCCTGGGGGTGGGCGGGGCGTTTGTAGCCGGCTCAGCTTGGGCCGTCGAGTACCTGATACAGCGTGCTCGCCCGTTCATTTTCTCCACCGCACCTCCGCCCGCGATGGCAGCCGCCATTGATGCGGCGCTGACGGTGATTGCCGAAGAGCCGGAGCGGCGGACGCAATTGCTGGAGCGCGCGGCTCGGTTACGAGAGTTGTTGGCTGATAGAGGAGTGACTGTCTTGCCGGGCCGCTCTCAGATTCTCCCGGTGATCGTGGGCGACAATGCGCGTAGCACCGCGGTGGCCTCCACTTTGCAAGCGAAAGGTTTCGATGTGCGTGCCATCCGCCCTCCTACAGTGCCGTCAGGAACGGCGCGCTTGCGGATTGCCGTTAACGTGAGCCTCAATGAAGCAACCATGCATGCCTTTGTTGCAGCGCTGGTGGCAGCCATGGCCGAGACTGCACCATGCCGCGAGGTTTCTTTCTAACTGGGACCGGTACCGGTGTCGGCAAGACCGTGGTGGCCGCCGCTTTGATGCATCGGTATCGGTCGCAGGTGCCGCTGCGCTATTGGAAGCCGATCCAGACCGGCATTGAGCAGGACGACGACACGGCCACCGTGCGAGTTTTGGGAGAATGTGCAGACGCAGAGATTCTCGCCCAAGGAGTGCGGTTGCCCCGCCCGCTTTCACCGCACCTCGCGGCGCGACTTGCTGGGAAGACGATTGAGATTGCGCCGTTGGTGCGCCTTTTTGAAACGGATGGCAAAACGACAGGCTGGGTAGTTGAAGGAGCCGGTGGAGTATTGGTTCCCATCAGCGACACGCACATGATGACTGACCTGATGGAGGCACTTGCGTTGCCGGTGGTCGTGGTTGCGTCTTCGGAGCTCGGTACCATCAACCACACACTGCTCACGTTGGAAGCCCTGAGACGCCGGGCTCTGCGCGTCAGTGGCGTAGTGATGGTCGGTGATGCCAATCCTGAGAACCGTGCTGCGATCAAGCGGTTCGGTACAGTTCCGGTGCTAGGCGAGATGCCACGCTTTGCCCCCCTCACGTCGGAAAGACTTGGCACCTGGGCGCGGGCTGAGCTTGATCCGTCCGGTCTGCTAGTGGAATTCCTTCAATGACTGATCCGGGAAGTCGCCAGAAGCACGAGCAGCAAGTTTCGCTCCAGCTCGATTTGGCGGCGCGCGACCGTGCGCATCTGTGGCATCCATACACGCAGATGCAGACGGCGCCAGCGCCTCTCGTGATTGTGCGCGGTCAAGGCGTCTACCTTTACACCGAAGACGGGCGGCGCTTGCTCGATGGTATTTCGTCCTGGTGGGTCAATATTCACGGCCACAGTCATCCCAGATTGAACCAAGCCCTGGCAGCGCAGGCGCGTGAGCTGGAGCATGTCGTGTTTGCCGGTTGTACGCATCGCCCGGCGGTGGAGTTGGCAGAGCAGTTGGTTGCGCTGTTGCCCTCGGGGTTGACGCGCATTTTTTACTCTGACAACGGTTCGACTGCGGTCGAGGTCGCCTTGAAGATGGCCTACCAGTACTGGCAGAACCGCGGCGAGAGTCGGAAAAGCTTCATCACCCTCCACGACGCCTACCACGGCGACACAATAGGAACGATGTCGGTCAGCGAGGCATCTGCCTTTACGCGACCTTTCGCCCCGCTGCTATTTCCGGTCGCACGGGCGTACTCTCCCTACTGCTATCGTTGTCCACTCGGTTTGGAGCGCTCCACGTGCCAGGTTGATTGCTTGGCTGATCTGGAGCGGTTGCTGCGCGAAAAAGGTGACTCAGTCGCGGCGGTGTTGGTGGAACCAATGTTGCAGGCGGCGGGTGGGATGATCGTGTGGCCGGTGGAGTTCCTGGCCGGCGTGCGCCGCCTCTGCGACCGCTACGGGACACTGATGATTGCCGATGAGGTCTTGACGGGTTTTGGGCGCACCGGCCGCATGTTTGCCTGTGAACATGCGGCCGTCAGCCCGGATATCCTTTGCCTTTCGAAGGCGCTCACGGCTGGTTATCTGCCGCTGGCGGCGACGGCGACGACCGAGGCAATCTACGAAGCGTTCTTGAGCGACGACCGCAACAAAACGTTTTTCCACGGCCACTCCTACGCCGCCAATCCTCTCGGCTGCGCCGTCGCGCTGGCCAGCCTGGAACTATTCCGCACGGATGGAGTATTGGCACGGGTTCGTGCGTTGGAGCAACAACTGCGTGCGCGGCTACTGCCTTTGCAGGAGTTTCCCCTCGTGGGTGATGTGCGGGTGATCGGCGGCGTCGGCATCGTGGAGTTAGTCCAGGATAAAAAAACGAAAGCCGCAGGTGGCTACCTAGATCAACTGGGCCCGCGGTTGGCGGCCGAATTCATCCAGCGCGGCCTGTTGCTCCGGCCGCTGGGCAATGTGCTCTACTTCATGCCACCCTATGTGATCACTGAACAAGAGACTGATTGGGCCGTGGATCAAATCGCCGCGGTCTTGGAGACCTGGCAGTAACGGTGCCTCCTCATGGGAAATCGGACCGTCCGGTGCAAATAGCAATCACCTGTTCCATGTCGAATCTTTCCATCGTCCGTACCCAATCCCTATTGGAACAAGTGGCCCGGCGTGAATTGGGGGACCTAAAACGGATGGAGCAACTTCTTGACTGTCAGTGGATTGCATGGCGGGCGCGGCGGGAATCGAACCCACAACCCTCGGATTAGAAGCACGACGTTAGTTTCTACAAGCCCTTGTAGCTAAAGGGGCAGTTCGGGAGAACTGCCCCGCCTCCAAGTTGTTTTTCTAGTGGTCTGGGCTACGCCGTACAGGCCTCCGGTTCCGGAGTTCGGTAGTAGATTGCTATCCTGTTGGTTCGCTTTGCTTTCTGTTCGGACTGGGACTTGGTTTTCCTTGGTATTCAGCGCTCGCTGTTCCGAAATTGTTCCGAAGCTTTTGGGGTGAACCCCTCGGTTGAGACAAATTCTTTGGGCACACTTGCAGTTTTTATTCAGCCTTCCTTCTCTCTCCTAGCAGGAGATGGGGTCTGGGGAAGGGGACGGCGATTGAGTCCCCTTCCCCGGTTCGCTCTCTAGAAATCCTCCTCTCGTTCTCACCGTTCTCATCGTTCTCAAAAAAAGCCACGGTTGCACTCCGAGAGTCCGCCGCCGGGCCTCGACACTCGCTCTGGCGTTCAAATTCTTCCGGAGGTCGGTAGCCCAGGGCCGAGTGCAATCGCTGCCGATTGTAATACTGCTCGATGAACTCTTCTATGTTTGTCCGCAAGTGTTCTAGGTCATCGTATTGGTTGGCGTAGATTTCCTCCCGCTTCAGGGTTTTGATGAAGCTTTCGCAACTGGCATTGTCGTACGGGTTTGCTGGACGGCTCATGCTCGGAACTATCCCGTACTTCTCCAAGATGGCCACGTATTCTCGGCAGGCGTATTGCAGTCCTCGGTCCGAGTGATGAACCAGACCTGGTCGCGGCCGTCGTTGCGCGGTCGCTTGCTCTAGGGCTGCGATCGTCAGCCGGCTCGCCAGCGTTCGATCCAACGCCCAGCCCACCACCTTGCGAGAGAAACCATCCAGGATCACCGCCAAATAGACAAACTCGGCCTTCAACCGAATGTAGGTGATGTCGGCTACCCACAGCTGATCCATCCCCGTCAGCCTCATTCGACTGGCTAGATTGAGGTACACCTCCAAACTGTGACTTGAATTGGTCGTGACCACGAACCGCCGTCGCTTCACCGCCAGCAGGTTATCTGCCCGCATCATCCGCACCACCCTCTTGTGGTTTACCTGCAGGCCCCGTCGGCGCAGCTCCGCTGAGATCCGTCGATAGCCGTAGCGGCGACGATGTTCGATAGCGATCTGTTGAATCGCAGATCGTACCTCCATCTCTTCCTCCACCGGTCGCTGTTCCTGCCAGGACCGGTAGAAGCCTGCCCGGCTGACCTGAGCCAACTGACACCTGCGCTCGATACTCAAGCTGCCTTGCAAGGACATCACTTCCTGGATCTGGTCGTAAATGCCCTCTCGCCAGAAACGCCGCTCTGCTGGCGTCGAGCCTCGACTTTTTGCAAGGCACCTTTGAAAAAATCCACTTCCAACGTCTTTTCCCCCAGCAACCGTTTCAACTGCTGGGTTTGCTTACGGTAGGACGATTCGTGCGTGTTCGGCCGAGCCGACTCTTCGCCAGGCTCTACCAGATCGAGTTTGATCCGCCACTTGTAGAGACACCGCCGGGTTACCCCCAGTTCTTGCGCCAGCACGCCGACGTTCTCGCTGTTCCCCATGCGCTCTACCGCCATCCGCTGAAACTTCCGTGAGTATCGTTTCCGTTTCACTTTGCAGCCCCTTTCCCGGCAAAGTGTGCCCTTCCTGACTGTCTCAGTTCAAGGGTTCAGTCCACTTTCCTCAAACCTTGCAGCCAGAGTCGGAAGCGATCTTCTTAATGGCTCAGCTTTTCTGCCTCGGCAAGAGATCATCTTGACCTAGCCAAGCAGTCACGATGAAAACTGCTGTTCTTGGCCCCGACGGCCAAAGCGGAAGTATACCGCCGGAACGACGACCATGTTGAGGGCGGTGGAAGAGAGCAAACCGAACAGGATAACGATAGCCATCGGAGCTTGAATTTCGCTGCCGGGCTTACCGACGCCCAGAGCAAGCGGGATGAGCGCAAGACCCGCCGCTAGCGCAGTCATCAAGATGGGCGAAAGGCGCTCCAGGGCTCCCCGCTGAACAGCCTCGCGAAAATCACGCACTCCTTCTTTCTCCATCAAGTGCTTGATGTGAGAAATCATCATGATGCCGTTGCGAGTGGCGATTCCGAACAGAGTAATGAAACCGATCAGCGAGGCGACGGAGAGCACTCCGCCGGAAATGAACACGCCCACGACACCGCCGATCAGCGCCAGCGGCAGGTTGAACATAATAATCACAGCATCGCTGAAGGAGCGGAAGGCTGCCGTCAGAATTACCAAGATACCGAGAATGACGGCGACTCCCAGCCACAGCAGGAGCCGTGACGCCTTCGCCTCGCTTTCGAACTGTCCGCCATACTCAATGTGATACCCCCGTGGCAGAGAAACAGAAGCTCGCACGTTCCGTTGCACGTCATTGACCACACTGCGGAGATCACGCTCGGCCACGTTACACATCACCACGATCTTGCGCTGGACGTTCTCCCGGCTGATGAAATTCGGACCACGATCCTCCCGAATCTCCGCCACGGCCGAGAGCGGAATGCGCGCGCCCGAGGGCGTATCAATGAGCGTTTGGCGGATGGATTCGAGGTCGGCGCGGTTCTCGAACGGATAGCGCATCACCAGCGGAAAGGCTACCTGCCCTTCGAGGATTTGCCCCACCTCCTTTCCCGCAAAAGCTGTTTGCAGGGCTTCGGCGGCGGCCCCGGCCGGCAGGCCATAGCGAGCTAACGCGGTTCGGTCGAAGCGAACCCGTATGGTGGGGATATCGGTCTGCTGTTCGGTGGAGAGATCAACCACGCCGGGCACATCCCGCATGATAGCTTCCACTTGGCGAGCAAGGAGACGCAGCGTCGCCAGGTCATCGCCAAAAATCTTGACTGCAATCTTGGTCCGTGTGCCCGACAGCATGTGGTCGATGCGGTGGGAAATGGGCTGCCCGATGTTGATGTTCATCCCGGGCACAAGCGCCAGCCGCGCGCGCATCTCTTGCAACATCTCGTCTTTGGAGCGGTCACGCATCTTCAGTCCGACATCAATTTCGGAGGCCTCCACGCCCTGGACGTGCTCGTCCAACTCGGCGCGGCCCGTGCGCCGGGCAGTGGCAACAACTTCCGGGATGGTGAGCAGGATTTGCTCGATGCTCCTGCCGAGCTTGTCGGACTGGGCCAGGCTGGTTCCCGGCAGTGTCACCGCGCTGATGGTCAGCGTGCCTTCATTGAAATCAGGCAGAAAAGAACGCCCCATCCCGGCAAAGCTTACCAGGGCTCCCACGAGCAGCAGCGCAGAACCGAGCAGGACGATGGTGCTGTGGTCGAGTGCCGCTGGCAGGATGCGCTGGTAGTGGCGCTTCAGCCACTGCACCACCCACGGTTCCCGGTTTTCCCGCACGGCCTTTGAGCGGGGCAGCAAGTAAGCGCACAGGGCCGGAGTCACGGTCAGCGCTACAATCAGGGAAGCGAACAAAGCCACGATGTAGGCGAACCCCAACGGTTGCAGCAGTCTTCCTTCGACGCCGCCGAGGAAAAAGAGCGGCAAGAAAACCAAGATGATGATCAGGGTGGCGAAGACGATGGAGACTCGGATCTCGCTACTGGCGCGGTAAACCACCTCGAGCACCGGCTGACGCTCCCCGGGTGGCTTCTGCGCATTCTCGCGGAGCCGCCGGGAAACGTTCTCCACATCAATGATGGCGTCATCGACCAGTGCCCCCACTGCGATGGCCATTCCGCCCAGGGTCATGCTGTTAATGGTGGCGCCGGCGAGTTTCATACCCACCACGGCTGCGACCAGCGAGAGAGGAATCGCCAGCAGGGTAATGGAAGCGGCGCGCAGATTGGCCAGGAAGAGTACAACGATGATCACGACCAGCAAGCCGCCATCGCGCAAGGCGTCAATGAGGTTCTCGATCGACACCTCGATGAAGTCGGCTTGGCGGAAAATGTGCTTCTCAATGATCATCCCTTCGGGCAGGGACTGCTGGATGTCATCCAGCACCGCGTCCAATGTTTGGGTTAGCTCGAGGGTATTGGTGCCGGGCTGCTTTTGGATGCCCAAAATGATTGCGGGTTTGCCGTTGTGCGAACCTTCACCCCGCTTGATGGCTTCTCCAATGCGCACCTCACCCAGGTCTCGGACCAGGATGGGACGGGTGCCGCGCACGGTCACGACGGTTTGGGCAATATCCTCCAGACTGTGGACGCGCCCGATGCCCCGAATCAGATACTCCTGGCCACCCGCGACCAGGAAGCCCGCCGAGGTGTTGCGGTTGGTCTGGCGCAGCGCTTCTTCGAGCTGGGCGAGCGACACGTCGTAGGCTTTGAGTCTGGCGGGTGAGACGATCACCTGGTATTGCTTCTTTCCCCCGCCAATGGGCGTTACCTGCGACACGCCTGAGACAGCCAGCAACCGACGGCGCAGCACCGTATCGGCCACGGTACGCAACTCCAAAGGCGAGTGACGGTCCGATTCCAAGGCGATAAAGAGAATCTCGCCCATGATGGATGAGATCGGGGCCAGCACCGGACGTTCCACTTCGGGGGGCAGCGACTCAACTACCAAGTTCAGCTTCTCTGTCACGGTCTGCCGTGCGCGATAAATGTCCTCGCCCCACTCGAACTCTACCCAGATGACTGCGACTCCCACTGCCGTGGCGGAGCGCACGCGACGCACGCCAGCGGCACCGTTCAGCGCAGCTTCGATGGGGAACGTAACCAAGGGCTCCATTTCCGTGGGAGCCATGCCGTGGCCTTCGACCAGGATGGTCACGGTAGGAGCCGTCAAGTCGGGCAGCACATCCACCGGGATGGTGGGAACCAAGTAGCCACCCCATACCAGGAACGCTGCGGCCAATGCCAACACCAGCGCTCGGTTGCGCAGCGACCAGTGAATCAATCCATCAATCATCACAGTCTCCTAATGGCCGTGCCCGTGGGCGGGGATTTGGGTGGAGAGGGCGGCCAAGCGAACCAAGTAAGCGCCGCGTGTGACCACACGCTCGCCCGGCGCAACTCCCTCCAAGACATGGACGTAACCGCCTTCCCGGTTGCCCAGCCTCACGGGACGACGCTCGAATGACTCCCCGGTCACTTGCACGAAAACCACGGGCCGTCCCCCGTCATCCACCACGGCGGACTCTGGGACAGCAGTAGCTCTGAGGGTTGCTGATGTGAACAGACGTAGAAAAACCGCCTGGCCGACTGCCAAAAGCCGATTGCGGTTGGATACCTGGTAGATAACGCTCAGGGTGCGCGTATCCGGGTCAATCACCTGGCCCACCGAGACTGGGCGACCCAAAGTCAGAGGTTGTTCCACTCCAGGGATTTCGAGTTCAGCGCCGCTGAGTTGGCGGAGTCGAGCTACTGCCGCTTCGGGGACGCTTGCGACCACATACACTCTGTCCACGGCCACGATCTTGAACAGGAACTCCCCCGCTTCTACGCTTGCGCCAGCCGTGGCGTGGGATTCCGCTACTACGCCGGAGAGCGGTGCGCGCAGCAGAAAGGGCGCATTGCCAGGGGCATCACCTTGGGCGCTGCGCGTGGCTTCATGCTGTGCCAGGCGTGAGCGAGCGGCCCTCAGCTTGGCTTCAGCAATAGCTTTTTTTGCCTGGGCTTCTTCCAGCCGCCTGGACGGAATCGCTCCAGCGGTGAATAAACGCTCGACCCGCTCGCGGTCTTTGCGGGATCGTTCGAGCTCGTGGGTTGCCTCGGCTACGGCGAACTCCAGCGTCGCACGATCCGCCGGACTGCCGGTGCGGGGAATCAGAGAAGCCAGTGTTCGTCCTCTTGCGACAGAGGTTCCCACGGCAGGGATGGGGCTCGTCGCCGAGATCCGCCCGGCCACCGGCGCACTTACCTCCGCTTCGCCCCCGGTGCGGGGCTGTACCTCGGCCGGAACTCGCAGGCTTTCGCGCAGTGAGCGTTCGGTTGCAGTGTCGGTGGCAAACTCCAGCGTCCACTGCTGCTCCTTGAGGAATGTGATTGCCTCCCCTTCCACTTCGCTGGACGCCGTTTCTGCCTGGGTAGCATCGGCATACACTGTCACCGTTCCTAGCTCGTGAACGTCTTTCAGGTTGGGAGAATCCAATTGCACCGTCATGGAATAAGTGCCGGGCTCGCTCGGAAGAACGTCCACCCCGAAAATGCCGGGCCGCGAGGGCGCGTCGGTAGAGAAGGTCTTCACCGAACCGCCGGGGGAGCGCAATTCAATAACAACCTGGCCCGCAGTCAAGGGCGCGAAGTCGCTCAAGTCGGTCAAGTGAACGGCGAAGCGCGCCTTCTCACCCGCTACCAGGGGCGGATACTCCATGAACAGTTCCGTTTTCGCCGTCCAGCGAGTGACCGCAATCGTGGCTGGTTCTTCGGCGGTTTGCACGGGCGGGCCTTCCGCCCCGCATCCCCCTAGAAAGACCAGCAAAATCAAAAGACTCGCACACTTCCTCACGGCAACACCTCCTCGCCTGCGGCTCGGTCAAGTTCAATCTCCGCCTGTTTGGCGGACGCCGATAACTCCAGCGCCCGCAATTGCGAAAGCAGCGAGACCCGCTGGGCATCCAGTAGTTCCAGAATTCCTTGCTCCCCTTCGCGGTAAGCGATCTGAGCGATTCGCGCCAACTCGATGCCCTTCTCGCCCAGCTCTCGCACATAGGTATCTGCGGTACGGCGACGAATCCTAGCCGCTGCATGGGCGGCTGTGACCTTGGTTTCAATTCGCTGCCGCAAGGCGTCCCGCTCGGCTTGGACTCTCCGGTAGTCGGCACGGGCGCGTGCCGCTTCGGTTTGCCCACGGTTGAACAAAGGGATGGGGACTGTGAGCGTGACCACGTAGCCGCGTGACACGATTCCCAGTGCGCGCACTGTTTTTGATCCGGCGGTCAGTACCGGCTCAGGGATACGTTTGCGCTGCGCAGCGTTGCGCTCAAAGCGCAGCCTTTCCATCTGCCATTCTCCGGCTTTGTAGTCGCTCCGAGCTGCAAGCGCGCGGGCCACGAGTTGCGGCAGAGGGGGTAGAGGGCCACGGCTACTGAACTCTGCTTTGGCGGTAAGTGAACTTGCCTCAGTTCCAGGGGCAAAGAAGGACGCAAGGCGAGATTGCGCCTGTGCGCGCAGAACCTCGGCAGCGCCCAATTCGGCTCCAATATCTGCCAGTTCTCGCTCTGCTCGCAGGCGGTCGAACGCGGACCCTTCGCCTTCCTGCTCTCGCAGGCGCAAAATACGAACTACCTCTTCAAGCTCCACGATTCCTCGGCGGAGCACTACTTCGCGTTCCTGCGCCAACAGCAGGTCGTAGAAAGCTAGGCGTAGGTCACTGCGGAGTTGCAGCAGGGCATAGTTCGATTCCGCCTGCGTTGCATTGACGGCAGCCTGGCCAGCGCGGCGCAAGAGGCCCAGCCGACCGGTCACAGGAAGAGCCTGCTGGACTAGAAAGAAAACATCCTTCGTTCCGCCAGCGTCTTCCCGCGTGAAGGCAACGGTTGGGTTCGGTGCCAAACTCCGACCCCGCATCTCTGCCCGTACCACTTCCACGCCCGCCCTCAGTGCGCGAACTTGTGGGCTTTCGGCCTCAAACCGTCTGAGCGCCGCTTCTTCCGTAAGTTCCTGGGCCGGCAGTTGAGGTGTGCCTAGGAGACAAACAGCAGCAGACAACACTACACATACACGAATGCAAAAAGACATTGACCTAACCTCGTAGATTCCGAATTTGGATTAGCTAGATAGACCAGCGCACCGTCGGGTGCGCTTCAGGCGGGACTAAACAGGCGGGCCTCGCGGAGCCCAAGCTTCTACAAGAGGAGGATCATGGGTCCGAGTGGTGAACGAGCAGAAAGCAAATGAACTCTGTTTGGGAGTATCGGGTTGAAGTCTCTCTTGCTCGATGTCGAGCGGAAGTGCAAGCGGAGTTCCTTGAGTAAAGTTGAATGTGGCTAATGGGCTGGCTTCGTGTTCCGCTTCGGGAGCCCCAATTCCTTTTCGGTTGTGATGGTCAGTTGCGGATGACGAAACGACGGGATGTGTATGGACAATTGCGGGATGCTCGTGGAGCCCAGTTGCACCGTGCTCGTGCCGTGCGGCGTCATGCAAATGCAGAAAAGGGGAAAGCAAGAATGCCAGCACAAAGGCTAGGCTCACCTGCATTGACATCAAGCGCCGCATAAGGCAGCTATTGTGCATGCTCCCGTAGCATCCGTCAATCATAGGAAGCCATTTGATTTCTGGTTTTTGATGCGGGAACCGGGTATCGTTGTCTGACACCAACGAACACCAACCAGCGCAAACGTACGCCAAGGTTGTGCAGAATCTGCACGACGGGCGAAACCGTTGAGCGCCAACGGATTCGGCGTGTTTTCAGGGGGTTGAGGTGGCGGGCGCGGCGGGAATCGAACCCACAACCCTCGGATTAGAAGTCCGAAGCTCTATCCGTTGAGCTACGCGCCCACACGGGCGCAATTATAACATCCAGAAGGGATTAACGGGCTACACGAGAGCAGCCGCCGTCGGGAGTTCCACCCTGGTGTCAGTTTTGGTGTCAGTTGGACTGGCCGTCTGTGGTGCCCGTTCCCTGTGGACGAGGCGCTCCACGGCGGCCAATTCGTGTGCTGGAGCCAGGTGGGCATAGCGGACGGTCATGGCGATGTTTTGATGACCCATCAGCTCTTGCACGGTTCTCAAGTCGACACCCGCCATAACGAGGCGAGACGCGAAAGTATGCCGGAGGCAGTGCCAGCTGAATCGTTCAAGGTGTGCTTCCTTGACCGCCGGTTCAAACCAGTGACGGGACCCCGCGAGCGGTTCGCCTCTCAGATTCCGAAATACTGGCCCCGTCCCGTTGGCCCGGCGCCGCAGTTCCCCCAGTGCGGCCAGAGCAACGGTGTTCAGCGGGATGTGCCGGAGCCGCCCGTTCTTGCTTCTTTCGATCGCAGCTAGGCGTCGTTCTAAGTTCACACACTCCCAAGTAAGACCGAACTGCTTGCTTCGACGCAAGCCTGTGTTCAAGGCAAAATCGAACTCCGGCATGTGTTCCGGAAAGCTTCGCGCGATGACGAAGCGTAGCCGCTCTTCCTCTTCGTCGCTCAACCATCGGATTCTGGCATTATCTTCCTTCCAGGTGTGTACAAGCCGAGCGGGGTTGGTGCCTACTTTTTTGTTTCGGATTGCCAACTTGTAGGTAAGTGACAGAAGGGATTTGTGCCGGTTCGCAGTGGCCGACGTCCAACCCTCCTCTTCGACTACCTCCGCCAGCCGCTGCTCGATCTCCTCTGGGGTGATGGACTCGGCGGCCCGATCTTGGAACCACCTGAGGAGTCGCCCCATACGCGACAGATCATCCCGATAGCTGAGCTTGTGGTTGCGGGAATGTACTAGGGCGTCATGGGCGATCTCCCCGAAAGTGACCGCCCGCTGCCGCAGGCGCTCCGGGAGCTTCCTGCCCTGGAGGACCTCCGTCTTGCGCTTTCGGTACAACGTGATGGCTGCGCTCTTCGTTCCAGCTTTCTCCCGGCGAATACGCCCGCTAGAATCGGCGTAGCGAATCCACCACACGCCCGAGCCGGGCATCTTCTCGAAGATTCCGCGTTGTCTCATTTCTTCCTCCGTTTTCTTCGCACCGGCTTCCCGGCGCGAGATTCCTCAAACATTTGTTCGGGCCTCCTCGACCCCACAAGATTGATGGCTGTGCGCGCCTTGATCCCGAAGAGTGCACCAGCAAGGGCGCGAGCCAGAAACCAGAGTTGCTTCAACTGATTTGATGGGCGATCTGAGCGAGGGAAGCGGCGATCTCTTAGTGCAGCTACGAACTCCTCAGCATGTCGCGACAAGCGGGAAGGGAGTACGCTGCCGCCAGAGAGGGGCCAGTTGGGCACGAGTATAGACTCCGTGCGGCCCGGTTCAACTTCAACTTCTCTGGTCACAAATGCATCCTTGCAAATCTGGCGCACCTGCTTGGGAGTTCTTGCCCGCAGCAGCGCTCTAAGCACGTCCGGCTCGCCAAGAATCTTCACTCGTTCACTGGCTTCATCTGCCGCCTCGATGCGGTGCCATTCATGCGTCGCCCGCAACAGGCCATCCTCTTCGTCCCGCAGGCGGCTCTGTTTCTCTTCCTCTTTCAGACGGCCGGCTCGGATTTCTTCCTCGACCTGCCGTTTGACGCTCGATTTCTGCTCGTCGCTGAGTTGGGTCCTCTCGGCCTCGGCAAGTAGTCGGTTGTACTTTCCCTCCTTGAGCCTCCAGCGGTAACTTCCTTCCGCGAGCCGCCGAAGATCCCAATAAAACTGGTGTGCGAAGGCGTAGAGCGTTTGCGGGGTAACTCGTTTAGGTCTGCCAGCTGGCATAATAACGAGGCAAAAACTATAGATTTCCTACGCTCAGGCTTGTAATTATACGCATAACTGTCGCACAATGCAAGGGCAATAGTTAAGGAGCAGAGGAATGCAGCAAGGGGAAACACTGCTGGCGGTGGGAGTGGCGGAGGCTGCGCGACGCCTGGGCCTCTCGCCACGCACTATCGCCTCATTGATTTCGCGGGGGGAGCTGGCCAGTCGCAAGGTTGGCCGCCGCAGGATTATCCCGGTCAGGGCGCTCGAAGCCTTCCTGCGGAAAGACCACCCAACCCAGCCGTGCAGGGATGAAGACGAATAAGCACCAGACTCTCCTGCTGGTGAAGAACAAACGGGCCGTGCGGGCTCGCGATCTCGTGCAGCACTTTGCTTATTCGCCGGGGACAGCCCGTTCCTACCTCTCGTACCTGAGGAGGCAAGATCTCTTGCAACCGACGGGGGCCGGCTACGTGCTCACGGAGAAGGGACAGGATCGCCTTCATTTCTTTGAGGTCACCGGCTGTCGAGGTCCTGCGTGCCCGCTGTGCCAAGGGAAGACAGGATTCCTCGCCTGCCCCAGGTGTGGATACCGAATGCCGAAGCAGAAGGCCAAGGTCCTCAAAAAGCGTGACTTCCTCCTTGCAGTCCGCCATCCCGGGGTCTATTGCCCCCGCTGTCTTAAGCTGATCTTTACCGAAGGCCAGGCCGAACTGCTTGGCGTACCTAAGGAGACGTAGATGAACAGTGCGGGCTGGGAAATACGGCCCCTCGGTTGGCTCCTGCTAGCCATCCTGCTATGCGCGGCCGTCTACCTTACATGGACACGGTTGCGCGGCTCCTCGCAGAAGAACGAGGACAAGATTCACTAGATCTAATTGATTAGGGCGTTGCCCGTCACTCGCTCCGCAATTGTCCTTTTTACCACTCTATTAAGGACCCAACGACAATCTGAGGTTTCTTGCATCAGCCGCGCGGATTTTTTGAACTCAGTGTTGAGTAAAGCCAGCCTTTCCGAAAGGGCAAGCTAGTTCACTCGCTTTACTCTGCTTTACTCTGCTTTACTCGGGCGTTGGAGAGGTTACTAGCTTATGAGGGATAGGCGAGGTTTCCAATACCCTTCTCTGTACGTTGCAACCGCTTCCGATAGGGATCTTTGCATTGGATCACCGCTGCTGTGTCGGAAGGGAACGGTTTCGGCACAGCACCCTGCGCGTTGACTCGCCTGCGGGCGCAGCCTAGTTCGCGGGCACCAACTGGGCCATTTGGACGGCTTGTTCTTGCTGGCGGAGACGTTCCATCACACCGGCTCGTACTCGTTGGCCCTGCCCAGGCGTGAAAAGCAGATCGCCCATGCCAGCGCGGTCCCAGTCTTTGGGACGGAATACAGCGCGCATGAGTCCGCTACGAGAATGGCCCGTCGACGCAAGCAGCAGGTGACCGATTTCATGAGCTGCTGTGTGGCCCAGAATCAGCTTTCGCGGCAGACGCAGGGCCTTGGCCACTTCCTCCAGGCCGTCGTAGAAAATGGCGGCGTAGGTGCCACCGCC
>JACZYA010000025.1 GCA_022571295.1 Acidobacteriota bacterium
GGCCCGGTAGGTGATTCCGTCGAAAGTGACGGATCGAGCCCAGTCCGCGATGGTCTCCTGAAGCCGGGCGTCCTCATCGCTTCGGAGGCTCGCCATGATGCGCTTCATCGCCGCCTCGTTCGCCAAAACCGCCTCCAGCCGGGCCGGACCGTCGCCTCGCCCGTCATTGCGCTCAATAACCTGGCCCTGGCGGTTCAGCACAACTTGAGAGCCGGATGGGACGTGAGTGACGTAGGCGACCTTGCCCGAAAACTCCAGCGCCAGACCCTCCACGAAGGCGGCCACAACGCCATCGCCCAGGTCCATGGTCCATGGCTCGGTAAGCCACCAAACCTGAATGACGGGGACAAGTTGCGTCGCAGTGACGATGACCACCGCCAGCAACAATGCGATCGTGACGGAAGTCACTACGCGTCGCCTCATGAATCGCCGCTCCGTTGTGCCTCCCGAGAACTCGACGCAAGTATCATTGTCAACGGTCGCCGGGGCATTTCGCAGTGCTGAGTGTCACCACCTTCTGGGCGGATGGGACTTACGACCATCCCGAATCATGCGCAGCTATTTAGAACCGGAGCAGCAGAAGGAAATCCGTCGGTACATGGCGATCCAAGGAGCAATGAGTGGGTTTGACTTGGATCGCGCGCTGTTAGTACGTGGAGATGAACGCAACGTCGGTGCGGTCGTCCTGCGGGACACCGTCACACGAAGGCAGCTAGACGCGTCCGATCACGACCCAGAAGTGCTTGCCGAGCTGGGTAAGTCTCAGGCCGACCTGCTGTACTACAAGTGCGAGCGTTACCAACGCTTGCTGGATAACGCGGACGTCTATGACACTCGAGATGCCGCGAGAGAGGCCAAGAAGCGAGATCCGCGATACAAGGACTGCTTGCTCCGGCCCTCGCGCAACGGCTATGTGTTGATAGATATGCGATTGACCTCTCCAGATCGCGACGTGCGTCGATGTGAAGAGGAGATACGCAGCATCGAGGAAGAGCTCGGCGCTGCCGCCCGCTTCCCCGGCCGCGCGGCCTTGAAGATGTAACTGGCCTAGAACGCGAGTTGTGACTGACCCTAACAAAGCCGGAATTTACATCTATACTCCAGCCGCCACCGTCGGAAAGTCCAAGGACGCTGATACATCCAACCATACGCAGAGCCCGGTGGCACCTGCCACCGGGCGAACGAAAAAAGTTTACGCGGGAAAGAAAGTTCAGGCCGGGCTGTTGTTCTTGACAGCCAACACCCACAAGCGCGTCCCCGTGTTTCGAGAGCATGTCGCGGCGCGAATCTTCTTTCAAGAACTGGATTTCTACCGAAGCAGCTACGGCTTCAAACTGCACGGCTATGTACTGATGCCGGATCATTTTCACCTCTTGTTGAACTTCCCAGAAGAAAACAGCTTTGCCAACTTCTTGCGTGATTTTAAGAGTTCTGTCGGAAAATTGATTGTTGATTGGGCAAAGCGCGCCAACCGCAAGGCGTTGCTGCAACGCCTCCGGCTGCCTGACAATCCCAAGCGGTACAAGGATGCGCGCTATCGGGTACTACAACCCAACAGTCATGTACGACTTATCATGTCAATTTCTATGTTCCAACAGAAATTGGACTATATTCACGCCAACCCGGTTCGAGAAAACCTGGTGAAATGGGCAATTGATTACCGCTACACCAGCCTCCGTAACTACGAACTGGGTAGGGGCGCGGTACGGATTGACCCGCACAATCTTCTTCTTTCCTAATTCACCGGGTGGCAGGTGCCACCCGGCTCGGCGAATGTGGTTGCGATTGCACCGAGTACGGGGAAAGCACCGCCCGGCTCAGCGAATGTGGTTGCCAATTGCACTAGGTATGAGGAAAGTACCATCGGCTCAGCGGGGCGCATGGTGGACAGGGCGGCGGTCGCCGACAGACAACCTCCCATCAAGAGGAACCGGGGCGCGGTGTGAGAGCGAAGAATCAGAAGCTGGTGTTGTAAACTAGAAGTCTATGCCGAAGCGAGCCAAGCCGGTGGTGCTGACCATCCTGGACGGGTGGGGCTACCGCGCGCAGCGCGAAGACAACGCGATTGCGCAGGCGCGCACGCCCACCTACGACGAGCTGCTGCGCAAGTTCCCCAACACGCTGGTGCACACCTCCGGCCCGCGCGTCGGCCTGCCCGAAGGCCAGATGGGAAACAGCGAAGTCGGCCACCTGAACATCGGCGCCGGCCGCGTCATCCACATGGACTTCACCCGCATCGACCTGGCGATCCAGTCGGGCGAATTTTTTCAGAACGAATTGCTGCTCAAGGTCATGGAGCGCGGCCGGCGGAACCAGCTGCACCTGCTGGGACTGGTGAGCGACGGCGGCGTCCACTCCCACCTCAATCATCTCTATGCTCTGCTGGAACTGGCCAAGCGCAACGGTGTGAGCCGCGCTTTCGTCCACGCCTTCACCGACGGGCGCGACACGCCGCCCGAATCCGGCCAGCACTACCTGCAACAACTGCAAACCAAAATGAAAGAGCTCGGCACCGGGCAGGTGGCCTCGGTCAGCGGGCGCTACTACGCCATGGACCGCGACAACCGCTGGCCGCGCACCGAGAAAGCCTACCGCACCATCGTCCACGGCCAAGCCGAGGGGACCCACACCGACCCGATCGAAGCGGTGCGCGCCTCCTACCAGCGCGGCGTGACCGACGAGTTCATCGAACCGGTAGTGCTGCTGGACCGTGACGACCAACCGCGCGCGCCCATCGGCGACGGCGACGCCGTCATCTTTTTCAATTTCCGCGCCGACCGCGCCCGCCAGCTCACCCGCGCGCTCACCGAGCCGAGCTTCGACAAGATCAGCGACCCGGCCCGGCCCAAAGATTTGCTGTTTGTTTCACTGACGCGCTACGACAAAAATTTTACCTGGGTGCCGTTTGTCTTTGCGCCCGAACATCCCGACAACATCCTCGCGCACGTCTTTGCACGCGAGGGCCTGCGCAACCTGCGCGTAGCCGAGACCGAGAAGTACGCGCACGTCACCTATTTCTTCAACGGCGGGGTGGAAAAACCCTACGACCGCGAAGAGCGCGCGCTGATTCCCTCGCCCAAGGTGCCCACCTACGACCTGAAGCCAGAGATGAGCGCCGCGGGCGTGGCCGAGGAAGTGGTGAAGGCCATCAAGGGTGGAAGCTTTGATGTACTGGTGGTCAACTTCGCTAACGCTGACATGGTGGGCCACTCCGGCAAGCTCGACGCCGCCATCCGGGCGGTGGAAACCGTGGACCAGTGCCTAGCCCGCATTTACGCGGCGCTGGAAGAAAGAGGCGGCGCGTGGATCATCACCGCCGACCACGGCAACGCCGAAACCATGCGCAGCGCCGACGGCACGCCCCACACCTTCCACACCACCAACCCGGTGCCGTTGGTCCTGGTGACGCCGAACACCGACCTGCGGCTGCGCTCCGACGGCGCCTTGCAGGACATTGCGCCCACCCTGCTGGGCTTGGTGGGGCTCCCTCAACCCAAAGACATGAAAGGCCGCGACCTCCGGCTGCTTTGAAACCAGCCTTCGGCAGTCTCCCCGCAAAAAACGTGGGACAGGCAGGGCAGGCCGATGCACACGGATTCACACCGATAATTTTCTGCAAAAACCTGCGTGCATCCGCGCAAATCCGTGGTTTCATAGTGCGTTATGCCTGAGCCGGCCCAAACCAAATTGGTGGCGTGCGTGTGGCACCACTTCGACTTGTGGTGCTTTCCGGAGTGGCTGGCGCAAGCCATCCGCCAGCACTACCCGGAGATGAAGGTCGTGCACCTGCCCGACTACAAGGGCCTGGAAGCGGAGCTTCCCGACACCGACATCTTCGTCGGGTGGTCGCTGCGGCCGGAGCAGTTCGCGCTGGCCAAGAAACTCAAATGGATTCACGCCACCGCCGCGGGCGTGAACCAACTGATGTACGAAGGCGTCCGGCGCTCCTCGGTGGTCGTCACCAACTCCCGCGGAGTGATGACCATACCCATGGCCGAGCACACGCTGGGCTTAATCCTGGCGCTGGCCCGGCGGATTCCCAGCGCCGTTCAGCATCAGGCGCAGAAGCACTGGGCGCAACAGGACATTTGGAACGAGCAGCCGCCGCCGACGGAAATCAACGGACGCACGCTGTTGATCGTAGGCTACGGCGCCATCGGGCAGGAGCTGGGCCGCCGCGCCCGCGCGTTGGGGATGCGGGTGGTAGGAGTGAAGCGCGACCCAAGCAGCGGCACAGAGCACGCCGACGCCGTGGTCGGCAGCGACCGCCTGCGGGAAGTCCTGGGCGAAGCGGACTTCGTCGTGCTGGCCACGCCGGTCACACCCGAAACCGAGCACGCCTTCGGGCAACGGGAGTTCGAGGCCATGAAGGAGAGCGCGCACTTCATCAACGTCGGCCGCGGCACGCTGGTCGAGACCGGCGCGCTAATCGAGGCGCTGCAAAAAAAGAAAATTGCCGGCGCTGCCATTGACGTGGCCGAGCAGGAGCCGTTGCCGCCGGAGAGCCCGCTGTGGAGCGCGCCCAACCTGCTCATCACGCCGCACCTGTCGGCGGCCTCCGAGCAGCTCTGGCATCGGCACGCCGCCTTGCTGCTCGACAACCTGAACCGCTACTTCAAAGGACAGGAATTGCGGAACGTGGTGGACAAGCAGCGCGGCTATTAAAGAGCTACAATGAACAATGAAAGGTGAGCCATGCAAGTTGTCCAGGTAATGAAATACGGAGAGCCGGAGGCGCTGGAGCCGCACATTGTGCCCGACCCGGTGCCGGGCGAAAACGAAGTCGTCGTCCGCATCCACGCCGCCGGAATCAATTTTGCTGACATCCTGATGCGCCTGGGCCTCTACGCCGGGACGCCCAAGCCGCCGTTTGTCCCCGGGCTGGAAGTCGCGGGCACTGTCGAACGGCTGGGGAAAGGCGTAGGGCCGGAAGTGAAAGTCGGGCAGCGGGTGATGGCGCTCACCTTCGGCGGTGGCTACGCCGAGAAGATCCGCCTGCCAGCGGACCGGTTGATTCCCGTGCCCAAGAAAATGATTCTGGAAGAGGCGGCGGCGCTGCCGGTGAACTACCTGACCGCCTACCAAGCGTTGACCTACATGGCGCACCTGCGGTCGGGCGAGCGCCTGCTGATTCACGCCGCTGCGGGCGGGGTGGGGCTGGCGGCGATTCAGTTGGCCAAGCTGGCAGGCGCAGAAATCTTCGGCACCGCATCCGAGCCCAAGCACGACTTCCTCTACCAGCAGGGCGTGGATCACGCCATCGACTACCACAGCGAAGATTTCGAGAAAGAAGTCCGGCGGCTGACCAAAGGCGAAGGCGTGGACGTGATTCTCGATGCGGTGGGCGCGCAATCCTATCGCAAGGGTTACCGTTTGCTGCGGCACGGCGGACGACTGATCTGCTACGGCCTGTCGGCGGCGGTCACCGGCAAGGGACGCACGGTGCGCGCGGTGGGCGCTTGGTGGAACACGCCCAGCTTCAATGCCATAGATCTGATTGGAAAGAACCGCACCGTCATCGGCGTGCACCTAGGCACCCTGGGCCGCGCCCGACCGGAGCTGGTGCGCAGTTGGACGGAAGAACTGTTTCGGCTCTACGCCGCCGGAAAGATCAAGCCGCACATCGGCATGACCTTCCCGCTGACGGAAGCGGCGGCGGCGCACCACTACATCCACGACCGCAAGAACATCGGGAAAGTTTTACTGCTCCCCGACATACAAGCATCCTGACTGCGGGTGCCCGTACGGGTAAACTCTGCAGCCCTTCCGGACTGGATAACCGAGTCGGAGAAGACAGCGGCGAAGGAACCACTGACTTCTTCAATGGCTTTTCAGACAAGACCGCAGACAGAAATGTCTGCGCCACCAAATCAATAAGAAACAGTGGGGCGGACATGCTTGTCCGCCTTACTGTGATGGGGCAAAGTAGCCGGGGCGGGCGAAGACGCGATAATCAATGCGTTTCCCTTTGGGGTCGCGCAATGCCAACGGGGCGCCGGCGGCGTCCATGACGGCCACGTCCACATTCACCAGGCGGACGTCCACGCGCAGGGGCGGCGCTTGCAGTGGGTTGGATTGAGCGGGCAGCAGCCGGGGAAACAGCAGCAGCACAGCGCCGGCCAACAGGAGGCGGCGCACAGAAGCGACGATGGGCCTAGGCGGCGGGCGCGTAGTATCCCCGGCGGGCATGGATTTTGTATTTGACCTTTTTCCCCTTTTCGTTCACCACCGCCAGGGCTTTGCCGTCGGGGCCCACCAGCTTGATTTCTATCTTGTGGTACTTGCCATCGGGTTTGAAGTTACGCGGGTGAAAGGCCAGGGTGTACTGGTTGCGCAGCATGGCTCCGATAGTTTGGTAGACGCCGGGGAGCTCAGCCTGGAAGCGGGGGAAGTAGGCCCGGCCGCCGGTCTGCTCGGCCAGGTCGCGCATCTGGGCCTGAGCGACGTTCAAGTCCATGCGAGCAATGCTGGTGCGGTATCCGTAGGCCTCAAGGCGGTCGTAGTAAAGTTGTATGAGCCAGGTCATCCCGATTCCATAGACGGTGGTGCGGTGCTCGCGGGTGATCTTGCGAATCTTGCTCCAGGTAAGCTTGCTGAAAGTATCCAAGCCGGTGCCGATGAGCACGATGGATCTCTTGCCCTCGACATCCTTCAACCGGTCCAAGGTGTCGGCCAAGGCGTCGTACATGTTGGCCTCGCGGAAGCCGCCGCCGTATTGCAATGAGCGCAGGCCTTGAATAACGTCGCGCCGGTCGTGCGTGAAGTCGGTGATGATGCGCGACTTCATGTCATAACTTATCAGGGCTACCCAGTCGTCCTTGCGCATCTGGTTCAGGAACAGGTAGGCGGCGTCGAGATTGTCATAGAGGAAACGGCCCAAGCCGGGATTGGCTTCCACCAGCAGCACGGTGGTCAGCAACGCTTCGGAGGGGGCAAACGCGACCACCTCCTGCTCCTCTCCGTCCAGGTAGACGCGGAAGTGCTCCCGACGCAGCCCGGGGATGATGTTGCCTTTCCTGTCCACCACGGTCACGTCCACGTTGACCAGCGGCACATCCACGCGCAGGGCGTAGGGCTCCTCCGCCTGTTGCTGCTGCTTGGGCCGGATGGGCCCCTGGCGCTGCTCGCTGGGTGGCGGCTGCTGCGCGCCCGCCGCCAAGTAGAGGCCGAGACTCAACAGGAGCAGCAACAGAAAAGCCAACGGTTTCGTTTGTGCGATTTTCATTGCCTTCGTCTCCCCCGCTGCATCTTGCCACGCTCCACGGGCCGGGTCAATCCGTATGGTAAGATGAAGCCCGCTGATCCGCCTCGCACGAGGCTTCCGGCGTCGCCCCGAAATGGCTGCTGCACTCTCCGCAGCACCCACTGAATTGGATGCAGGACGGAGCAATGGTGATGTCAGCGCCGGGGCTGAAACCAAAGCGCGGACTGGCGGGCGTCGCAAAGGTGGATGGGCCGTGAAACGCAAAGCCAAGATCGTCGCCACCATCGGGCCGGCCTCCTGCAGCCGGGAGAAGCTAGAGATACTACTGCGGGCGGGGATGGACGTAGCCCGGCTGAACTTCTCCCACGGCGAGCACAGCGATCATCGCCGGACTATCGAGCTGCTGCGGGAACTCTCCGCGCGCGTCGGCCGCGCCGTGGCCATCATCGCCGACCTGCCGGGCCCGAAGATCCGCACCGGCAAGTTGCGCGGGGGGCAACCGGTGCAACTGAAGTCTGGTCAGCGGCTGATCCTGACCGGCAAAAAGCTGCTCGGAACCGCCGAACGCATCTCCATCAATTATCCCCGCTTGATCCAGGATTTCCATCCCGGCGACCGCGTCCTGCTGGCCGACGGTTTGATCGAGCTGCGGGTGGAGAGAAAGCGCGGGAAGGAGCTGCTCTGCCGGGTGGTGAATGGAGGCGAACTGGGCGAGCGCAAGGGAGTGAACCTTCCGGGTGTGAAGCTCAGCATCGCTTCGCTCACCGCGCGCGACAAAAAACATCTGAAGTTTGCGCTGGCGCACGGGGTGGACTACGTGGCGCAATCCTTCGTGCGGTCGGCTGCCGACGTGCGCGGGCTCAAGCGGCTGATCGCCCGCCTGGGCTACGACACACCCGTGCTGGCCAAAATCGAAAAGCCCGAAGCGCTCGAACACCTGGAAGAAATCCTGGCGGTGGCTGACGGGGTGATGGTGGCGCGCGGCGACCTGGGGGTGGAGATGTCGCCGGAAAAAGTTCCGGTGGCGCAGAAGCGCATCATCGAGATGGCCAACCGCAGCCGGCTGCCGGTGATTACCGCCACGCAGATGCTGGAGTCCATGATCCGCAACCCGCGGCCCACACGCGCGGAAGCCAGTGACGTGGCCAACGCCGTCTTCGACGGGACCGACGCGCTGATGCTCTCGGCGGAAACCGCCACCGGACGCTATCCGCGGGAAACGGTGGCGATGATGGGCCGCATCATCCAAGAAGCCGAAGCAGCGATGACCCGGCGGGAAGAGCACCGCCGACGCGAGGCCAAAGTCAGCATCGCCGAAACCATCACCGAAGCGGTGGCCCACGCAGCCGATCGCCTGCAAATGAAAGTGATCGCCGTCTTTACCGAGAGCGGCTCCACCGCCCGGCTGGTGTCCAAGCATCGCCCCGCGCCCTTTGTGATTGGGTTCTCTCCCCAGCAGAAAACACGGCGTCGCATGGCACTCTACTGGGGCATCATGCCGCGGAGGATCGGAGCCATGAACGACGTGGATGCGCTCACGGCTGAAGCCGAGCGCCGCCTGAAAGAAGAGAAGCTGGTGAAGAAAGGCGACGTAGTCGGAATCGTCGCCGGCACGCCCCTGCGAGTTCCGGGCACCACCAACCTGCTCAAGCTCCACACCATCGGAAGCTAATCAGCATCGATTTCGCTGAAGTGGCGCAGGCGCGTGAACTGTTGCAGAGAAGCGGGTGCCCCGCCGTTGGCGGGATAAACTCCGCCTGCCTGCGGTAGGCAGGGCAGACAGGCACCTCTTCCGGACTGAAATACGAATTGGCGTCAGTTGACCCAGTCGTCAGGGGGACGGGAGTCTCGTTCGTGCTCGTCCTGCTCGCGCCGGTAGACCTCGAACTTGCGGCGGAGCTGCTGGCGGCGCCATTGGTAGTAGCTGCCGGTGGCGCGATAGAAAAGCCGGTCGCCGCGTAAGTAAGCGTAACCGATAACCATCCCGCCCAGATGCGCCACGTGGCTGACGCCGCTGCCGGGTCCGCCGAGCGCCGAAAGGAAAGCCAGCGCGCCGAAGATCATTACGAAAATGCGAGCGGGAATCGGGAAGAGGAACATGACCAGGATGGGCGTGTTGGGAAAGAGCAGCCCGAAAGCGAGCAAGATGCCGTAGATGGCGCCGGAAGCGCCGATGGTGGGGATGGTCATGGGATCGAAGCGGCCGGCGGCCATCCAACCGGCGCTGACGGTGAGGGTGGTGACAATCACGCTGAAGACGCCCGCGCCCACACCGGTGATGAAGTAGTACTTCAGGAAGCGGCGGCGCCCCCACTCGCGCTCCAGGGCGGCGCCGAACATCCAAAGCGCAAACATGTTGAAGAAAATGTGCATGAAGCCGGAGTGCAAAAACAGATAGGTGACCGGCTGCCAGAGGAAACCGGAGAAGATGCCGTTTGGCACCAACCCGAACAGGTACACGAAGCTGCGCTGCCAGCCCGGACTGAACGCGCCCAGGAGCGACATCAAAAAGAAGACGACCACGTTGGCGATGATGAGCTGCTTGACGATGGGGGTGAGGAGCGGGCCGAAGCTGAAGCCTCCGCCGCCGTAGGAGCGGTAGGAAGGCCCGCGATAGCCGCCGGTGCGAAAGCCGTAGCTCATCTAAACTAGGGTAAGGCGAAGAGGAAAAGAACGCAAGCGCCCCCCGAATGCGAGTAGTTAGGTTAATTTTACGATGTTGATTTTCCGCTGAGCCCGGCGGCCTGTCCCGCTCTTTCCAGCGGGGCACCTGCCTGCCTACCGCAGGCAGGCCGCCGGGCGGACAAACGGCACAAATGCCCCGTGGCAGGTGCCCTTCGATATTGCTCAGGACAAGCCACGGGGCTCGGCGTGAAATTGAAACTCGACGCTGGGTTAGCCGAGCTTCTTGCGGGCGAAGCGGTAGAGGCTGAACGAAAGCAGCACGAACATCACCACCGCGAGGAAGTTGCCGGTGGCGAGGCCGCCCAGCCAGTCGGGCCCGCGGAAGAAGAAGCCCTCCTGAATCCATCCGCGATCCTCCATCAGCGCGATGCCGATGGCGAGCAGACCGAAGATGGCGCCGCCGGCAATGAGCCCGCTGGAGTAGAGCGAGCCGGGGCTGACTTCGCTTTCCTCTTGCTCGCTGCCGCGCTCGGCCAGCCAGCGCACCACGCCGCCGCAGAAGATGGCGAGCGTGGTCCCAATCGAGAGGTAGGAGCCCACAGCAAAGGCGAGCGAGCGGATGCCGAGCAGCTCGACGGTGATCACCAGGAAGACACCCAGCAGCACCAGTCCCCAGGGCAATCGCTGATTGAGGATGCCGTTGATGACGGTGGCCATCAGGCGGGCCTGGGGCGCAGCGGCGCGTTCGCTGCCGATGCCTTGAATCCACTGGATTTCAATCTGGCCGGACTCGGCGGAATAGAGGTACTTGCCGTCGGGGACGGTGCGAGAACCAATAGAGTTGAGCAGGTAGTAAGAGCTGCCCTCGTAGTCGAAGTCGGGCGACTCAATCTCAACCCCCTGGGGCAACTGCTGGATGTCCACGGCAATCGTCACCGGGCGGTACTCGGCCAAGCCCTCGTTCATCAGGATGAGCGTCAAACCGATGACCAGCACGGAGGCGCTTACGCCCACCATCAGGCCCACCTGTTGCTTCCAGGGCGTGGCGCCGATCAGGAAGCCGGTCTTGAGGTCTTGCGAGGTGGCGCCGGCGTTGGCGGCGGCGATGCACACCAGCCCGCCGATGGAAAGCGCCAGCGCGGCATAGGAGCCGCCCGTCCAGCCCGCCAGCAGGAACAAGGCGCAGGTGGCCATCAGGGTGGCAATGGTCATGCCGGAGACCGGATTGGCGGAGCTGCCGATCAAACCCACGATGCGCGAGCTGACCGTGACGAAGAGGAATCCGAAGACCACCACCAGGATGCCGGCTAACACGTTGGCGCCGAAACCGGTGGGCGCGCCCGGCACGGGGTAGAAGGTCAGCAGAGCGATCACCAGCAGGATGAGGGCAGCGGAGCCGCCGAGCACAATTTTCATGGGGAGGTCGTCTTCGACGCGGGAGCGCGCAACGGTGGCGGCGCTGTTGCGCTCGCGCAGGTCTTTGAGTCCGTGGCGGAAGGAATCCACAATGGTGGGGATGGTCTTCACGAGCGTAATCAACCCGGCCGCAGCGACGGCACCGGCGCCCATGGGGCGGACGTAGGCAGACCAAAGCTGCTCGGAGGTCATCTGCGCGATCGGCAGGATGCCGGGATAGATGGGTTCCGCCAGGCCCGAGCCGAAGAATTTGATGGCGGGCATCATCAGCAGCCAGGAGAAAACGCCGCCGGCGAAGATGGTGCCGGCCACGCGCGGGCCGATGATGTAACCCACGCCCAAGTACTCGGGCGTGACCTCGGCCTTCACGGTTGCGCCGGGGTACCAAGCAGGCCGGTAGTCGGGCGATCCCTTCCAGAAGCCCATGGCGTGCATGAGGAAGGCATAAGCGCCGCCCAGGCCCAGTCCCCAGAAGACCCGGCCGGCAAAGTTGCCGCCACGCTCGCCCGCCACCAGCACGTCGGCGCAGGCGGTGCCCTCGGGGTAGGTCAGGTTGCCGTGTTCTTTGACGATGAGCTGTCGCCGCAGGGGAATCATGAAGAGCACGCCCACCCAGCCGCCAATCAGCGCCAGCAGAAGGATGCGCATGTATTCCAGCTCAAAGCCGAGGAAGATCAGCGCCGGCAGAGTGAAGATGACGCCGGCGGCCACCGACTCGCCGGCCGAGCCGGTGGTCTGGACGATATTGTTCTCCAGGATGGTGGCGCGGCTGAACATCCGCAGCAGGCTGATGGAGAGAACGGCGATGGGGATGGAGGCGGAAACCGTCAGTCCGGCGCGCAGGCCGACATAGACGGTGACGGCGCCGAAGAAAATCCCGAACAGCGCGCCCAAGATGACTGCGCGGAGGGTGAACTCCGCCACACTTTCCTGCGTCGCGATAAAGGGTTGGAACTGCCCCGGGGGAGCGGTGGAAGACCAACCTTGGCTACCAGTGGGCTCGGCCATGCGTACCCTCCTCCCTCTGTGCCGATGGCGGCGGCGACTAGATGTCAGGGAAACCGAGGGGAAACTACCACGGTCGCGTGGCGGCTGCAAGCGTCAAGCGTCGCGGCCGCAGCCCAACTCCAGCCGGGCGCAGAGGTTGGGGCGCGCGAGCCGCCGGCGGATTTCGCGTCGCGCCAGCCGGTGGATTCCCCCAAACAAGGCAGCGCGGTCAAGGTCGGAGGGTTCCAACCAATAGACGTCGGCGCAGTCGTAGTAGGAGTAGTCGAGGTAGCGGGGCGTGCGGGCGGCGGCAAAGGCCAGCAGGAAATCCCAGAGACTTTGGCGGCGGAACCAGCGCCGGGCGGCGGCTTCCTCCTTCATCACCACCGTGAGATGCGGCCGGGGCGGGTGCGCGTCGGAGAAGCGCACCCAGAGGCAGGCCGCGGGGCGGAAAGGGCGCGCGGGGTCGGGGTCGGGAAACTCCGCCAGCAGCGCCGCCAGTGTCGCCGGGTCGAACTCCACCGCGTCCCACCAGTAGCGAAAGATGTTGTAGGTGCAGGTGCCGCGGCGGAGGATTTCGCGGATGCGCTCGGGGTGCTTGCCGGTGACGGCCAGCACCAGCCCGACCAGCTCCTTGCGCGTCATGGGTTGGCGGCGGACGGGGCGGATGTCAGCGTACTGCGCCAGGTCTTCGGTGAATCGAACCGGAATGATGTCTTGTGAGCTCATGTATAGATTGTAGGCCCGAACCTGCGGGTGCGGAGCCTGCCTGCGGTAGGCAGGGCAGACAGGCACCTCTTCCGGACTCAAGACTTTAGTTCACTGGCTACGGGTCGCGAGGCACTGGTCGCCGGCCACCGGTCACAAGCCTTTTGGAAAATCCGTGTGCATCAGTGTGTATCGGTGGTTTCCGGTTTCAACCCGAGAGGCGCTGGCGGACAAGCTGGCTCACCTGCTTGCCGTCTACGTTCTGGCCGGCGAAGCGGCCCATGACCGCTTTCATTACTTTGCCCATGTCCTTGACGGTGACGGCACCGGTCTCTTTGACGGCAGCCTCGACGGCTTCGCGGATGGCGTCCTCGCTGACGGCGGCAGGCAAGTAGGCGTCGAGCACGGTAATTTCTTTTTCTTCCTGCTGGGCGCGGTCGTCGGCGCCGCCCTTGCGGAATTCGACGGCGGCCTCGCGGCGCTGCTTGACCAGCGACTTGACTACCGTCATCGCTTCGGCCTCGTCTAGCTCTGAACCCACACCCTTCTCCACTTTGCGGTTGTGCAGCGCCGTCTTCAGCATCCGCAGGCAGCCCAAACGCAGCGCGTCCTTAGCCTTCATGGCCGCGACCAAATCTTTCTGAACTTTGTCCACCAGTGTCATCTCAGTGCCTGCCCTCCTGAGTTCACCGTAAAATGTTCGACTGCGCTAGAATACGTTCCTGGTCGTGGCAAGGCAAGCCAGCGAAAGATGAAAATTCTGGTCACAGATGTGATCGCGGAGCGGGGGCTGGAGCTGCTGCGCCGTGCAGGCTGGGCGGTGGAACAAGTGGACGCGAAAGACACCGACGGCATCCAGCGCGCGCTGGCGGAGGCGGCGGGTTGGCTGCTGCGCTCAGGGACGAAAGTCACGGCGGAACTGCTGGACGCCGCGCCCAAGCTGAAGGTGGTGGGGCGCGCCGGGGTGGGCGTAGACAACATTGACCTCGACGCCGCCACCCGCCGGGGTGTGCTGGTGCTGAACACGCCCGGCGGCAACGCCGTCAGCGTGGCCGAGCACGCTTTTGCGCTGATGTTGGCGTTGGCGCGGAAAGTTCCAGCGGCCAGCGCATCGGTGCGCGCGGGCGAGTGGCGCAAGAAAGAATTCGGCGGAATGGAATTGAAAAGCAAGACGCTGGGGCTGGTGGGCCTGGGACGCATCGGGCAAGAGGTGGCGCGGCGGGCGCAGGCGTTCGAGATGGAAGTGGTGGCGCACGACCCGTTCGTGGCCGCGCCGCTGGCGCGCGACCTGGGGGTGGAGCTGGCGTCGCTGGAAGATGTGCTGGCGCGGGCGGATTTTCTTTCCTTGCACGTCTCGCTCAACCCGCAGACGGAGCGGCTGCTGAACAAGGAACGCTTGGCACAGTGCAAACGCGGCGTGCGCGTCGTCAACACCGCGCGCGGCGAGCTGATTGACGAGGGCGCGCTACTGGCGGCACTGGAGAGCGGGCAGGTGGCCGCAGCGGCGCTGGATGTTTTTCCCACCGAGCCGCCCGGCGCTTCGGCGCTGGTGCAGCACCCGAACGTGCTCGGCACGCCGCACATCGGCGGCTCCAGCACCGAGGCGCAAGAGGAAGTCGGGTTCCGGATTGCCGAACAGGTGCGCGACTTCCTGCGCGACGGCGTGGTGCGCAACGCCGTCAACTTGCCCACCGTTTCCGCCGAGGAGTACCGCCGGCTGCGACCTTTCCTGGAGCTGGCCGAGCGGCTGGGGGCGTTTGCGGCGCAGGTGGCGGGGCCGATGAGCCGCGTGCACCTGACCTACGCCGGCGCAGTGGGCGAGATGAATACGCATCTGCTGCGCAACGCTGCGCTCAAGGGCGTGCTGAGCCACGTGCTGAGCGAACCCGCCAATCTGGTGAACGCGGCCCAACTGGCGGCTGAGCGCGGCTTGACCATCGAAGAAGCGCACGTGCGCCGCGAGCAGGGTTTTCCGAATACGCTGGGGGTGACGCTGCAATCGGGTGATTGTCAGTTCTCGGTGGAAGGGACGGTGGTGCACGGGTCGGCGCTGCGCCTGCTGCGCGTGGACGATATTGAAATTGAAGCGCCGCTGGAGGGCACGCTGCTCTTCACCCGCAACCGTGACGTGCCGGGCGTGATCGGGCAGATCGGCACCGTGCTCGGCAGCCGCAACATCAACATCGCGACCTTTGCGCTGGGGCGGCGGGAGCGGAGCGGTTCGATGGGCAGCGTGGGCGCAGGCGGTGGGGCTGAAGCGCTGGCGATTGTGCGCGTGGATGGCCCTGTGCCCGAGGCTTTGCTGGAAGCGCTGCGGGGAATTTCCGCCGTCACCTTCGCCCGCCTAGTGCAATTATGACTGACTCGGTGTGCGAGCTTGCTTGACGAACACGGAGGGACTAGAATTTAGCCTTAGTGGAGTGTGACGTGAGACAAGCGCTGGTTTATCGAGGCGAAGACACGAAGTGGGTGGCTGAATGCCCCAGTCTGCCCGGCTGCGTGAGTCAGGGCGAAACACGAGAAGCGGCGATTGGAAATATTCGAGAGGCCATTCGGCTCTACATTTCAACGCTCGAAGAAGATCACCTGCCTGTACCGCCGGAAAGCTCTGAGGCGGAAATTGTAAACGTATGAGCAAACTGCCGGTCATTGCCGGCAGAGAGTGCGTAAAGGCTCTGGGGCGCGTAGGCTTTGCTGTTCGGCGTCAGCAGGGCAGCCATATCGTCCTTCGACGTGGTTCACCCTTCGCTCAGGTTGTCGTTCCAGATCACAGAACCTTAGATCGCGGCACCCTCCGCGCGATCCTCCGCCATGCCGGGTTGAGTGTCGATGAATTCACCAAACTGCTGTGATCGAGGTAGGGTCAGCGCTGGAAGCGCTGCGGGGAATTTCCGCCGTCACCTTCGCTCGGGTGGTGCAACTTGGGGATTGAAACCACCGATGCACACCGATGAACACGGATGGAAGGATACTCAGTCGGCGGACAGGAATGTCCGCCCTACTGTTTTTTTTGATGGGGTGGCGCAGACATTCCTGTCTGCGGCTTTCGAAAAAACCGACGAAGAAGCCGTTGGCTTCTTCGCCGCTACCTGCATCTGTTGCTAACCCTTGATGACGCCCATTGGTTTGAGCCGTGCGACCTTGCGCGCCAATCCCGCGCGGTGGACGACTTCGATAACCTGATCCACGTCCTTGTAAGCCTCGGGGATTTCCTCGGCGATGCCCTCGCGGGTTTGCGACTTGACGTAGATGCCCTGCGCGGCCAAGCGCTGGCGGGCGGTGCGGGCGGCTTCGCTGCGCTTGGCCTGGGTGCGGCTCATGCGGCGACCGGCGCCGTGGCAGACGGTGCCGAAGGTCTCCCGCATGGCGCCCTCGGCGCCTGTCAACACCCAACTGGCGGTGCCCATCGAGCCGGGAATCAAAACCGGCTGGCCGATGGAGCGGTAGGCCGCCGGGATGAAGGGCGAGCCGGGGGGAAACGCGCGCGTCGCTCCCTTGCGATGGACAAGGACTTCCCTCCGCGTCCGGGCGGGGGCCGAGCCTCTCTTCCGGACGCTTTCTGATTCTTCCAACTCAGGGATGAAATGTTCTTCCCGCTTGGCCATGTTGTGGGCGACGTCGTAGACCACGCGCACCTCGGTGGCTTGGCCGAAGAGACGTTGAAAGGCGCGACGGGTGAAGTGGGTGATGCCCTGGCGGTTGGCCCAGGCGAAGTTGGCGGCGGCGGCCATGGCGCCCAGGTAGTCGCGGCCTTCGGTAGAGTTGATCGGGACGCAGGCCAGTTGCCGGTCGGGCAGCTCGATGTTGTGGCGGCGCATGGCCTGGCCCATCTGCTTGAGGTAGTCGGTGCAGACCTGGTGGCCGAAGCCGCGCGAGCCGGTGTGGATGAGGACGACGACTTGCCCTTCAACCAAGCCCATGGCTTCGGCGGCTTCGGGATGAAAGATGCGCTCGACGTACTGGACTTCCAGGAAGTGGTTGCCGGAGCCGAGCGTGGCCAGTTGCGGGGCGCCGCGCTGCTTGGCGCGCTGCGAGCAGGTGTCGGGACTAGCGCCGGGCATGGCGCCTTCCTCTTCGGCAAAGACGAGGTCTTCGCGGCAACCGGCGCCGCGCTCCTCCACCACCCAACGCGCGCCGCGCGTGAGCACGGCGTCGAGTTCCTTGATTGAACATTGAATGCCGCCCTTGGTACCGAAGCCGCAGGGGACGTCGCGGAAAAGCTGGTTCACGAGGTCGCGGATATGCGGGACGACTTCGTCGCGCGCGAGCGAGGTAGCCAGCAGGCGCACGCCACAGTTGATGTCGAAGCCCACGCCGCCGGGCGAAACCACCCCGGTGCGCGTGTCGGTGGCGGCCACGCCGCCGATGGGGAAGCCGTAGCCCTGGTGGATGTCGGGCATGGCGAGCGAAGGCCCGACGATGCCGGGCAGGAAGGCGACGTTGATAGTCTGCTCGAGCGAGAGGTCGGGGAGAATCTGCTTCAGTAGCGCTTCGTCGGCATAGATGAGTGCATCGGTGCGCATGCCGGGCTTGGTGCCGCGCGGGATGAGGTAGCGGCAGGCGTCGAGCTTTTTGAGTTGCGAGAGTTGGAGGCGCATCGCGAATTCCGTTCCGCCTTCCATTATACGCGGGCGCGCGCGGAGGGAGGCGGGAATCGAACCGCACGGAAAGGATGAAACGCGACAGGATTGGTACAATGGTGCGGGCGGGAGCGTTGCCGCTTTCGCAGGCACGACCGGCCCGGAGGCGGCGGTTGAACTCAAATCGGAGGGATAGCTCATGAAGAGGAACCCGAAGTGGCTGCTTATTGGTCTGGCGATTGTGGTGGTGGCAATCCAGCTCTACCAGCCGGAGCGGACCAACCCGCCGATTGAGCAAGCGCGCACGGTGGAAGCGCAGACGGAGATATCGCCGGCGGCGAGCGCGATTGTGAACCGAGCCTGCAAGGACTGCCACTCGCACCAGACCCGCTGGCCCTGGTACAGCTTCGTGGCGCCGGTGTCGTGGATGGTGGCGGACGACGTGGAGCACGCCCGCAGCCACGTGAACTTCTCCGACTGGGCGCAGTACGAGCGCAAGGACGCCGACCACAAGCTGGAGGAGATTTGCGAGGAGGTCGAAAAGGGCGCCATGCCGCTGGCGTCCTACCAGTGGATGCACGCCCAAGCGCGGCTGTCCGAGCAGGACGTGCAGGCCATCTGCGCGTGGACGCAGGCCGAACGCCGTCGGCTGGCTGAGACTGCCGGTGGAGGCAACACATCCGAAGAGTCGCACGACGAGGAAGATTCCCCCACGCACTCGCACTAGAAACTTCCTGCCGTGGGCGGACGGCCACCGAACCCATGGTTCCTGCCGCGACGCGTATTGTTTCACGTGAAACACCGCTGCAAGAAAATTTTTCCCCGCTAACCGCCGGAGAACAGGCGGCGTTCGGTTTTCGCGGTTCCTGCGGTTTTCAAGGCGTTTGCGGTTTTTACGTTTTCTGCGGAAATTGTCAGCGCGCCGACATTCGCGCTAGACTCTTCTCATGCCGCATCGCCCCCGTCCTTCTTTCCGACCGGTGCGCCGCCCGCGCCTCACCCGGCACAACCCGTGGCTGTTGCTGGTGCTGGTGCTGCTGGCGCTGGCCTATTGGGCGGCGCGCTCGCCGCAGCGAAGCGAAAGCCCGCGGCCCACACCCGCGGACAAAGGCTGGAGCGTGGTGGCGCGCGTAATTGACGGCGACACGCTTGACCTCAACGACAACCGCCGCGTGCGCCTGATCGGCGTGGACACACCCGAGATGGGCTACTCGCCCCGTGCGCGGGTGGAAGGCACGCCCGACCCCTTGGCCGAGAAAGCCACCGCCTTTGTGCGTGCGGCGGTGGAGGGGAAGCGCGTGCGGCTGGAGCGCGGGCCGGAGGCCACCGACAACTACGGGCGGACGCTGGCTTACATTTACTTGGAAGACGGCACGCTGCTGAACGCTGAACTCCTGCGGCGGGGCTACGCCCGCGCCTACCGACGCTTCCCCCATCCTTTGCGTGATGACTTCATCGCACTGGAAGAGGCAGCGCGGGCGGCGCGTCGCGGCCTGTGGGCGACCGGCGAGTGAGAAGAAGCAGGTGCGAAACTTGCCTGCGCCTGCTTGCGGTAGGCCGAGCAGACAGGCGCGATCTTCCTCAGCGGCTAAAGCCGTCCTTCTTGTTCGACCTTTCCGGCACGACTGAAGTCGTGCCCTGACGCAGCACACCCCAGAGTCAACCTTCCCTGGTCGCCGGGCACGGGTCACCGCGTTCTACACGTCCAAGAAAACGGTGGCCTGCCAGCCGCGCGGGGTCTTCTTGATTGAGAGCTGGTGGTAGGTGGCGGCTTTGATGTAAGTGCGGCTGCGGTGGCGAGCCGGGTTGAACTTTTCGCCCTGCGCCGTGGCACGAATCTCCCACGCGGTCAAACCCTCCCCCGTGGCATGGGCCACGGGGCTGGACGCAGAGTTTAGTGGCGGCGATGAATCCGCAGCAGCGGATTCATCGCTGGACTTTCTCCGCGCGCTCTGCGCCTCTGCGGTGAGCCGTTCTGTTCCCTCCTTTTCTTTCTCCGATTGCTCCCGCACCTCATGAACCTGGAAGCGGCGGAAGACCCACTGCTCGGCATCAGTGAGGAAGAGGATTTCGCTCAGCCAGGAGTAGAGCAGGTCTTCGAGGGTGGCGGCGCGTGCGCGGATTTCCATCTGCTGGCGCGGCTGGACGTTCTTCAACTCCCAGCCGAAGTCGCACAACGCCTGCGCCGCCGCCGCAAAAGTTTCGGGCAAGGTCTTGCCGTGCGCGACGAAGCCCACGTCCGCCGGGTGGTCGAGAAACTTAAAAGGTTTCTTGGCACTCCCAGTCAGCTTGGAAGAGGTGCGAGGTTTATCCCCGTACGGGAGCACCCGTTTCTTCTTCTGTGAAGAGCCCTTGCCGTGCCGGGATTTTTGTCGTGCGGCCATGCGCGTCCGCTATTCTACTCCTTTCCCGCCGCCGGAAAATTTTCCTGCGCCGGCGCGCCCGCGTGCTACACTCCCCCCGCGATGTCGGGGCATCCTCTGTTGGCCGTGGACGTGCCTGCGCTTGACGTGCATACACTCGCCCAGTACCTGTTTCTGCTGGCGATCCTCTGTATGCTGTGGGTAATTTATCGCCAGGGCCGGCCGCGGGTGGAGCTCCACACCGAACTCCGGCCGACCGTGTGGGGAAAGAACCTGACCGACCTGCACTTCGCCATCGCCAATCTTTCTTCCTTCGGCGTCTGGGTGGAGACGGTGGAGGTGGCGGCGGAGAAACTCTCCGACCGGGGAGAGGTGGTGGAGGTTGAAGCGCGAGTGGTGGTTCCGGCCAACGAATCGAAAACCATCCAGTGCATCGGGGAGTTGCGCGAGTCGTTCGCCAGCATTGGCTGCAAGGACCTTCCCACCACCGGGCGCGTGCGCGTCCGAGCGCGCTACCGCGTGCGCAATTCCTGGCGCCGCACCGACTGGCAGCACTACAAGCTGACCGTGGACCTCCACGGCATCCCTCAGTTCAAGCTCCAGCAGCGCCGCTAACGCCACCGCCGCACCAGCCGCTACAACCTCATATCCAGGAGAGGGCTCTTATATCCGTGGTTCCCTCAAGCTATACCGTGGTTTCGGTAGTGGCTCATTTTGGAAATGGGAAGCTCACGCCGAGCCCCGTGGCACCTGTCACGGGGCGTTTGTACCGCTTTTCCACCCGGCGGCAGGTGCCTGCCTACCGCAGGCAGGCCGCCGGGCTCAGCGCAAAATCAACATCGTGAAGCTAACCCACTACCGTGGTTTCCTCCGAATTGACGGTGTGGGGAGGCGTTGTTACGATGGTGGTTTGTTTGCCGGGTGCCGGAAGCCACCCGTGTCTGTCATGCTGAGCGAAGCGAAGCATCCCATCCCGCTGAACCGGGAGAAGGATTCGAAGGGTTGAGACCCTTCGCTGCGCTCAGGGTGACACAAAGCGGGTGCAGAGCCTGCCTGCGGTAGGCAGGGCAGACAGGCACCTCTTCCAAACTGGTTTTCTAGGTAAGGGCGCAGCAAGACCAGATGGGTAACATTAACATCACGCTCAAAGACGGGAAGGCGGTGCAGGTGCCGCAGGGGACCAAGCCCGCCGACCTGCTGAAGAAACTCCCGCAGAAGATCGCTAAGCGGATAGTGGTCGCGCGCGCTGACCTCGGCAAGGGCGAGACGCTGGTGGACCTCGACCGCCCGCTGGAGCGCGACACTCGGGTCGAGTTCCTCACCACCGACGACCCCGACGGCCTCTTTGTCTTCCGCCACAGCTCGGCCCACCTACTGGCCGCCGCGGTGCTGGAACTCTATCCCGAAGTGCAGTTCGGCGTCGGCCCGCCCACCGACCAGGGCTTCTTCTACGAGTTCCTGCGCGAGAAGCCCTTCACGCCCGAGGACCTGGAAAAAATCGAAAAGAAGATGGCCGAGCTGCGCAACCAGAACCTGCCCAACCAGCGCAAACTGGTTCCTTTCGACCAGGCCATGAAGCTCTACCAAGAGCAGAAGCAGCCGCTCAAGTGCGAGCTGGTGCGCGACCTCTCTGACGGCAAGATGGTGCAGTTCTACACCACCGGCAAGTTCATTGACTTCTGCCTGGGCCCGCACATCCCCTCCACCAAATTCATCAAGGCGTTCAAGCTGCTGAGCGTTGCCGGCGCCTACTGGAAAGGCGAAGAAAGCAACCCGCAGATGCAGCGCATCTACGGCACCAGCTTCCCCTCGCAGGCCGAGCTCGACGACCACCTGCACAAGCTGGAAGAAGCCAAGCGCCGCGACCACCGCAAGCTCGGCAAGGAACTCAACCTCTTCAGCATTCAAGAAGAAGCCGGCGCGGGGCTGATCTTCTGGCATCCCAAGGGCGGCATCATTCGTCACCTGATGGAAAACTGGCTGCGCGAGGAGCTGCTGCGGCGCGGTTACGATCTGGTCTATACCCCGCACGTGCTGCGGCAAGACTTGTGGAAGACCTCCGGGCACCTCGACTACTACCGCGAGAACATGTTCCCCGCCATGGAAGACGAACACGTCGCCTACCAGTTGAAGCCCATGAACTGCCCCGGCCACATCCTGATTTACAAGTCGTCGCTGCGCAGCTACCGCGAGCTGCCCATCCGGCTGGCCGAGCTCGGCACCGTCTATCGCTGGGAGCGCACCGGCGTGCTGCACGGGCTGCTGCGCGTGCGCGGCTTTACGCAAGACGACGCCCACGTTTTCTGCACCCCCGATCAGATCGAAGCCGAGATTGAAGCCTGCGTGGACTTTGCGCTGGCGCTGCTCAAGACCTTCGGCTTTCAGGACTACGAAGTGGAGCTTTCCGTGCGTGACCCCAACCGGGCCGCAGACTACGCCGGCAAGGTCGAAGACTGGGAACAGGCCGAGGGCGCGCTGGTGAACTCGCTCACTCGGATGAACATTCCCTTCAAACGCATGGAGGGCGAGGCGGTTTTCTACGGGCCCAAGATTGATATCAAGCTGATTGATGCCATTGGCCGCCCCTGGCAGCTCTCGACCGTGCAGTTCGACTTCAACCTGCCGGAGCGGTTCAAACTCGAATACGTGGCAGCCGACGGCGCGCGCCACCGCCCGCTGATGGTCCACCGCGCACTGTTCGGCTCGGTGGAGCGCTTCTTCGGCGTGCTGATTGAGCACTACGCCGGCGCCTTCCCGGTGTGGCTGGCGCCGGTGCAAGCCATTGTCCTGCCCATCAGTGAAAAAGTGCTCGACTACGGCGAGAAGGTAGCCGGCCAGCTAAAACAGGCCGGCTTCCGCGTCCAGCTCGACGACCGCAACGAAAAACTCCAGGCCAAAATCCGCGACGCCCAGTTGCAGAAGATTCCCTTCATGCTGGTCTGCGGCAAGAAGGAAGAGGAGGCGGGAACCGTCAGCGTCCGCTCGCGCTCGAAAGGCGACCTGGGCCCGCGTCCCCTGGCCGACTTCCAGGCCGAGCTCCAGCGCCTGGTCGAAACCAAGGCCACCCAAGCCTGAGCACTGTGCCGCCGCCCGCCACCCGACCTGCCGGACCCGGAGGAAGAAAGACTTGCGCTGCTTGCCTCCCTGGCTTCTGTGCTATACTTTCACAGCGTTTCGCCCGTGGGCGCGGGGGAGTGCACGGCGTCGGCGGGCGGGGAATCAATGAGACCCGGATTGACGGAGCCGCCAGTTTGCTATCTTGAACCGCTCGTGGCGCGCCGCGGACGGTTTCTACTTTCTTAGGAGGTAAAAAGCTACGGGAGTCTCCAATCGAACCCTGCGGGTGAACCAGCGGATTCGCGCCCGCGAAATCCGGGTGATCGACGACGAAGGCAACCAGGTCGGCGTCATGGATCCCCGTGAGGCCCTCGCGCTGGCCCAGGAGAAAAACCTGGACTTGGTGGAAATCTCCCCCACCGCCCAGCCGCCGGTGTGCCGCATCCTGGACTATGGCAAGTACCTCTATGAGCTCAACAAGAAAATGCACGAGCAGCGCAAGCACCAGAAGGGCCAGCGCCTCAAAGAGGTCAAGATCCGTCCCCGCACCGATCAGCACGACTACGAGTTCAAGAGAAACCACGTCATCCGTTTCCTGGAGGAGGGCGACAAGGTAAAGCTGGTGATGATCTTCCGCGGCCGCGAGATGGCGCACGTCAGCCTGGCCAAGAAAAAATATGACAAGCTCATCGAAGAAGTCTCCGAATTCGGCACCCCGGAGAAGAGGCCTTCGATGGAAGGGCGCGCCATGATCGTCATCCTCGTGCCCAAGCCGCAGCCCAAGAAACAAAAGCCGGCGCGCGCCAAGCAGACCAGCAGCGCCCCAGCGGACTGAAAGAAATCCTAAGGAGAATAGGGCTCGATGCCGAAACTCAAGACCCATCGAGGCGCGGCCAAGCGCTTCAAGAAAACCGGCAGTGGCAAACTGCGCCGCCGCCACTCCAACATGCGCCACATCCTCACCGGCAAGCGCCGCAAGCGCAAGCGCCGCCTGCGCAGCGGTGCTCTGGTCAGCGACGCCGACCTGGCCAAAACTTTGCGCATGCTCCCCTACTTAGCAAAAGGGTAAGCGAGTTTGGGGTCACATAGTTCAGGTTGGAATAAAAAGGACGAGCAGAACTCATGCCGAGAGTAAAACGCGGACCGCGGCGCGCGCGGCGCCGCAAAAAGATTCTCCAGCAAGCTAAGGGCTACTACCTCACCAAGTCCAAGCTCCACCGCCAGGCGCGCCAGGCCGTGCGCCGCGCCATGGAGCAGGCCTTCACCGGCCGCCGCCTCAAGAAGCGCGACTTCCGCAGCCTGTGGATCGTGCGCATCAACGCCGCCTGCCGCGAGAACGGCCTCAGCTACAGCCGCCTGATCAGCGGACTGCGCCAAGCCGGCATCGAGCTCGACCGCAAGATTCTGGCCGATATCGCCGTCCGCGATCCCAAGGGCTTCGCCGCCCTGACCGCCGCCGCCAAGGAAACTTCCAAAGCCGCCTAGAAACTGTTGCATAACCTCCGCATGGCGGGTCAGATCTGCCCCGCTCTTTACAGGGGGAGCCACCCGCCCCGAAAGTTCATTTCCTTTTGTCCGGAAGAAGTGCGGAACCCCCGGGGAAAAACCGGCGATTCCCGTACGGGAATCGCCGCTACTTAGCAGAGGAATATGGTAGCGACGAAGAAACCGCATAGCGGCTTCTTCGTCGGCTTTTCAAAAACTCGCAGACAGGAATGCCTGCCTACCGCAGCTTGCCTGCCGAAGGTAGGGCAGGTCTGCGCCACCCCATCAACAGAAATAGTGGGGCGGACATTCTTGTCTGCCATCCCCCGCCGCGCAACCCGCCGAAGGCGTGAGCGGGGCACCCGCCTCCGCCGCGGGCTTTTCCCTTCTCCCCCTCTCGTGTAAACTGCCGCTGTCGACTCGCCATGACCGACATTGCCGAAAAAACCCGCAAGCAGTTCGACGCCCTCGGCGTCCACTCCCCCGAGGCGGTCGCCCCGCTCTTCGCTGCGCTGCGTGAAACCTTCGGCGCCGAGCTGCCCGCCGCCACCGATATCACCTCTTGGAAAAAATTGCGCGACCGTTGGCAGAGCCGCAAGCAAGGCCTGCTCACCCACGTTAAAAACAACTGGCTCCAGCCCGCTGCGCCCGGCCTGAAACGCGAAGTCGGCAAGCAGATGAACGCTCTGCGCCAGCGCGTCGAGACTGGCTTGGCCGAGCGCAAAGCGCAACTGGAAATCGCCCCCGCCACCACCAAAGCCGAAGCGCTCGACCTCACTCTGCCCGGGCTGGCCGCCCGCCACGGCGCGCGCCACCTGCTCACGCAAACGTCCCAGGAAATCTGCGACATCTTCACCCGCATCGGCTTTTCGGTGGTCGAAGGGCCGGAGGTGGAAACCGACTACTACAATTTCGAAGCCCTCAACATCCCCGCGCACCACCCCGCCCGCGACACCATGGACACGCTCTACCTCGACCTGCCCGCCGCCACGCTGCCGGCCGAGCTGCGCGGCGGCCACGACGACCGCTCTCACCTGCCGCTCCTCCGCACCCACACCTCTCCCATGCAAATCCGCACCATGGAAAAGCAGCCGCCGCCCGTGCGCGTGGTCGTCCCCGGCAAGGTCTATCGCCGCGACAATCCCGACGCCACCCACTCCTTCATGTTCCACCAAGTCGAAGGCCTGGCCGTGGACCGCGACATCACCTTCTGCGACCTCAAGGGCAGCCTGGAATATTTCCTGCGTGAGTTCTTTGGGCCGGAAACCAAAACCCGCTTCGCCCCCAGCTACTTTCCTTTCACCGAGCCCTCGGCCGACGTCTACGGCACTTGCGTCTTCTGCGACGGCTCCGGCTGCCGCGTCTGCAAGTTCACCGGCTGGATCGAGCTGCTGGGCTCCGGCATGGTGGACCCGGCCGTCTATGGCTTTGTGGACTACAACCCGGATGAGCTGAGCGGGTTCGCCTTTGGCATCGGCGTGGAGCGCTTCGCCATGCTCAAGTACGGCGTCAACGACCTCCAGCTCTTCTTCCAAAATGATGCGAGATTTCTCCGCCAGTTCGGTCAATGACCAATGAGTTCGCACTCAATCAAACTTAACGGAATGCCTGCCTCGCGTTTTTCAGCGAGGCCTTGGCGGGAAGCCCCTGAAGTACAGCAACAATGAAAATCCTGCTCGAGTGGTTAAAAGACTACGTGGCGATGGAGGTCCCGGTCGCCAAGCTGACCGAAGACCTCGCCCTGGTCGGCATCCCGGTGGAGGCGGTCGAGGAAGCCCCCAACAACGCCGGCACCATCATCGAGCTGGAAATCACCACCAACCGTCCCGACCTGCTCGGCTACCACGGCGTCGCGCGTGAAGTGGCCGCGCTCTACTCCCAACCGCTCAAATCCATCCAGCCCGCGCCCCCGGAAGCCGGCGAGTCCGCCGCCACGCTCGCCCAAGTTGAAATCGCCGAGCCTGACCTCTGCCATCGCTACGTCGCGCTTGTCCTGCGCAACATCAAAGTCCAGCCTTCGCCCGATTGGTTGCGCCAGCGCCTAGAAGCCTGCGGCGTCGCCTCCATCAACAACATCGTGGACGTCACCAACTACGTCCTGCTCGAGCTCGGCCACCCCACCCACGCCTTCGACCTCGACCTGCTCGGCAACCGCCGCATCATCGTCCGCCGCGCCCAGCCGGGCGAAAAGCTCACCACGCTCGACGGCGTCGAGCGCGCGCTCAAGCCGCACCACCTGCTCATCGCCGACGCCAGCCGCCCGGTCGCGCTGGCCGGCATCATGGGCGGCGCCGACTCCGAAATCAACTTCTCCACCCGCAACGTCCTGCTCGAATCGGCCTGGTTGGAGCCCATCGCCACCCGCC
>JACZYA010000136.1 GCA_022571295.1 Acidobacteriota bacterium
GCGGCGCCCTGCGGGGGGGGCCGCAGTCGGCCGGGGCCGACCGGGGGCCAATTTGCTACGGCCGTGGCAGCGAACCCACGGTCACCGATGCCCACCTGATTCTGGGCCGGCTCGACCCGGAACAGTTTCTAGGCGGGCAGTGGCGGCTGGACGAAGGACGCACGCGGCGCACGATGCGGAAAGCGATGGCGCGGCGCGGCTTTCGCAGCTTGGAGGCCTTCGCCGACGGCATGGTGGCGGTGGCCAATACCACCATGGAGCGGGCGATTCGGGTGATTTCAGTCGAGCGCGGGCACGATCCGCGCGCGTTTGCGCTGGTGGCCTTCGGCGGAGCGGGCGGGCTGCACGCCTGCGACCTGGCGGAGGCTCTGGGCATTCCGCAGGTGGTGGTGCCCAAGTTTCCCGGCGCGCTTTCGGCGCTGGGCATCCTGCGCTCGGACGTAATCAAAGACTACTCGCACACCGTGCTCCTGACCGTGGAGGCCGCCGGGCCGCGCTCGCAGCAAACTCATGCAATCGAAAGCCGGCTAGAAAAAGAGTTCAAAACACTGGAGCGAAAAGCACGAACGGAGCTGCGCCGGGAAGGATTCGGCCGGCAAACGCAGCGGCTCCAGCGACAACTCGACCTGCGCTACCGCGGCCAAGCCTATGAGCTGACCCTGCCCTGCCGGCGCAACTTCACGCGCGCTTTCCACCGCGCGCACGAGCGCCGCTACGGTTACGCCGACCCGACGCGGACGATTGAAATAGTAAACGTGCGGCTGCGGGCGGTGGGCGTGACGCGCAAACCGGCGCTGCGGCGGGCCCCGGCGGGCGGAAGCAGTCCGCGCGCCGCCTGGCTGAAGCGGGCGCTGGTGTGGTTCGCCGGGCGGCGCTTGGCCACCGACTTCTACGTGCGCGAGCGGCTGCGCCCCGGCAACCGCCTGCGCGGGCCGGCGATTGTGGCCGAGTACAGCGCGACCACGGTGGTGCCGCCCGGCTGGAAAGCACAGGTAGACGCCTACGGGAATCTGCTGATGATTCGGAGCTGAGAGCGATGCGGCGGGTTGATCCGGTCAAACTGGAAATCTTCAAGAATCTCTTCTACGCGGTGGCGGAGGAGATGGGGGCGGCGCTGCGGCGCACCGCCTTCAGCCCCAACATCAAGGAACGCCGGGACTACTCCTGCGCGGTCTTCGACGGGCAGGGGGAGGTGATCGCCATGGGCGACCACATGCCGGTGCACCTGGGCTCGATGCCGCTCTCGGTGGCGGCGGCCATTGACGCCCTGCAACTGGAGGAAGGCGACATCGCCCTGCTCAACGACCCCTTCGCCGGCGGCACCCACCTGCCCGACCTTACGCTGGTGATGCCGGTGTTTGTCCGCGGCACGCGCAAGCCGTCGTTCTACGTCGCCAGCCGCGCCCACCACGCCGACGTGGGCGGAGCGCAGCCCGGCTCGATGGGCCTGAGCCGCGACATCTACCAAGAGGGCCTACGCATTCCGCCGGTGAAGATGGCCGAGCGTGGCCGGTTGCGGTCGGACGTGCTGCGCTTGATCTTGGCCAACGTGCGCACACCGGTGGAGCGCGAGGGCGACCTGACCGCGCAGGTGGCCGCTTGCCGGCTGGGCGCGCGGCGGCTGAAGGAGATGGTGGGGCGCTACGGCGCGGCCGAGGTGCGCGCTTACATGAAGCACCTGCTCGACTACTCAGCGCGCATGATGCGCGCGACGCTGCTGACCATTCCGCCCGGCACCTACACCGCTGAGGATTTTCTGGACGACGACGGCATCACGCCCGACCCGGTGCGGATTCGGGTGCGCATCAGCCTGCGCGGCGGGAAAGCCCGGGTGGACTTCAGCGGGTCGTCGCCGCAGACGGCGGGCAGCGTCAACGCCGTGCGCGCCATTACCGTGTCCGCGGTCTTCTACGTGTTTCGCTGTCTGGTGCCGGGAGAGACGCCGGCGACCGCGGGCTTGCTGCGGCCGATTGAGGTAGCGACGCCGCGCCGCTCGGTGGTGGACGCGCAGCCGCCGGCGGCGGTGGCGGCAGGGAACGTCGAGACCTCGCAGCGAATTGTGGATACGCTGCTGCGGGCTCTGGCGCGCGCCATCCCGGAACGCATTCCCGCCGCCAGCCAGGGAACCATGAACAACTTCACCGTCGGGGGTATCGCGCCCGACGGCCAGCCCTTCGCTTACTACGAAACCATCGCCGGCGGCATGGGCGCGCGAGCCACTGCCGACGGCTTGGATGGCATCCACACCCATATGACCAACTCGTTGAATACGCCGGTCGAAGTACTGGAGTCGTTCTATCCGCTGCGGGTGCGCCGCTACCGCTTGCGGCCCGGCTCCGGCGGGCGCGGGCGGCACCGGGGCGGCGACGGCATCGTGCGCGAGATTGAGCTGCTGACCGACGCGCAGCTTGCCATTCTGGCTGACCGGCGGCGGTTCCGCCCCTACGGTTTGGCGGGCGGCCAGCCGGGCAAGCCGGGCGAAACGCGGCTCATCAGCCGGGGCAAGGTGACGCGCCTGCCGGGCAAGTGCACGGTCAATGCGCGCGCGGGCGACGTGATTTCCATCTCGACCCCGGGGGGCGGTGGGTGGGGGAAACCACGGAATCGAAAACGCGGCTAGAGGAAAAATAAGAAACAGCGGGAAATACCGAAGCAGCTAGGTGGGCTCGGGCAGGCTGAGATTGGACTTGCCGAGCGCCTTCTGCACCAAGTCCACGACGGTTTCCTCGGTGACGTTGCGCACAATGGCGAGCTCGGAAACCAAGAGGTGGCGGGCGCGGTCGAGCATCTTCTTTTCCCGGAAGCTGAGGGGCTTGGTCTTACCCATGCGGAGCAGGCACTGGATGACTTCCGCCACGTCATAGAGGGAGCCGGTGCGCATCTTTTCCGAGTTCTGCTTGAAGCGCAGTTTCCAGTCGCGGGGCGCGTCCACCTTGCCGTTTTCCAGGTGGCGGAGAACTTGGGGAATCTCAGCAGGCTTGATGGTGCGGCGCAGGCCGACCGCATGGGCGTTCAGGCAGGGCACTGAGACCTTGAGCCCGTTGGTAAAGACCCGAACCAAGTAGTACTTTTCGGATTGACCGTTCAGATTGCTGTGCGCAATCTGATCAATCATTCCAACCCCGTGGTTGGGATAAACGACTTTTTCGCCGACTTTAAAAGGCATGGGACGCGTGTCTGCGATCAGAAGAATTTCTATTATAGATAATTTTCCCGCATGGGTCAAGCTGAAATCCCGGTTTTTTCGGGCAGTGCTTGTGCGCGCTCAAGTTGCGTCGCAGGGCACCAAATGACTATAATCGCCCGATTGAGCCCACGAGAGTACACGCTGCGAGACTTCTGCCATGGCTGACGCCGCCAAGTCCAAGAGCAAGCAAGCGGGCGCGGAGGAGAAAATCCGCCGCAAACTGGAGGGCGAGATCGCGCAACTGGATCGTGAGCTGTACTACGAGCTGCCCCAGGAGATTGCCAAGGCGCGCGCCCACGGCGACCTGAGGGAGAACGCAGAATACAAGTACGCCAAGGAGCGGCAACACCTGGTGGGCATGCGGTTGCAGCAACTGCGGAAGCGGCTTGCCGGACTTTCGCTCGTCAATCTCGCTAAGATTCCGCACGACCGCATCGGCTATGGCAGCCGCGTGACGCTGCTCGACCTGAACAGCAACGATGAAGTGAACTACCAACTGGTGACGGCGGAGGAATCCGACGTGAGCCAGGGGCTGATCTCCACCACCTCGCCCATCGGCAAAGCCCTGCTGGGCAAGCGAGCAGGCGAGGCGGTGAACGTACGGACGCCAGCGGGGACGCGCGAGTTCGAGGTGGTGCGCCTGCTCACTATTTACGACCGGTAGAACCGGACGGCGGGCGGCCGGCGCGGGAGCGCGGAGCTTCTCTTCGATGTACACACGCTTGATCGGAAAAGGAAGCCGCTGGCTGCTCACCAAGATTGTGCGCGGGCTGGCCGCCACCGGCCTCCATCCCAACTTCCTGACTCTGCTGGGCCTGGTGGTGACCATCTGGGCGGCGGTGCTGTTTGCCAAGGGCGAGTTCCGCTGGGCGGCGGGAGTGGTTTTCCTGGCCGGCTTCCTGGACATGGCCGACGGGCCAGTGGCGCGCAAGCAGGGCCGGGTGAGCACCTTCGGGGCTTTCTTTGATTCCGTGGTTGACCGCTACTCCGACATGATTCTCTACATGGGGCTGCTGGTCTATTACGCCATGATCGGCCGTTTCTTCTATGTAGTGCTGGCGGCGGTGGCGATGGCGGGCTCCTTCATGGTGAGCTACGCGCGGGCGCGGGCGGAGGCGCTGATCCCGGCCTGCAAGGTGGGTTTCATGGAGCGCCCGGAGCGGCTGGTGCTGCTGATCATCGGCGGGGCGTTCAATCGCATGGCGCCGGTGCTGTGGCTGATCGCCGTGCTCTCCACCGTCACCGTCATCCACCGCACCATTTATACTTGGCAGGAGACCACCGCCGGGCGCACACTGCCGGGCGCACGCCCGCCCAGCTAGTTGCCTTCCTTTGCCAATGTAGCTACAATTGAACTGGAGGTGGCTACATGAAGAGAGTTGGGAGCCGCGAATTCAAGAACCGCCAAGCGTACTACCTGCGTCGGGTGCGCAAGGGGGAAACCATTTTGGTCACCGACCACGGGAAGCCTGTAGCGAAAGTCGAGCCCATAACAGGCGATAACACAACTGCGCCCGGACTCGAAGAGAAACTCCAGGAGCTAGCTGCGCAGGGCCATTTGCGTTTGGGTACCAAGCCGTTCAAACCTTTCCAGCCTGTGGTGGCCAAAGGAAAACCCGCCTCGCGGATCATCATCGAGGATCGCGATTAGTGCTCTATCTGGACGCCTCGGCGCTCGTAAAGCGTTACGTGCGTGAGCGCGGCAGTGACACCCTCAACGCCCGATTTCGCAAAGGAGATCGCATCTTCACATCCATCTTGAGTGAGGCCGAGGTGCAAAGCGCACTGGGACGAAAATACCAACTGGGCCACCTTCCGCGGGAGGCGTACGATCGTGCCCAAGAGAAGTTCGTGCAGGAGTTGATTTTTTCCTTCAGTGTCTTGGCGTTGGACACAGGCACGCTTGCGGCCGTGCGCTCCTTGGTGGAACGTTTTCCTATCACGGGAGCCGATGCCGTTCATTTGTCGGCAGCGATTTGGCTTCGTGATATGTGCCAGCTAGTTCCCAGTTTTGCGCCGGGGGAGAAAGAAATAGAATTTGGCGTAGCCGACAAACGGTTAGCAGGCTTTGCCCGCGACAGCGGGTTGAAAACCTTTAACCCCGAAGAATTGGAGTAGAGAGTCCCGGAAGACCGCAGATTGTGAACGGTCCGGTAGGTACACATGTCCAACAAAATTGCGCTGGCGGTGCATGGCGGGGCATGGGGCATCCCCGATGAATTGGTGGAGGCCTGCCGCGCGGGCGTCCAGCAGGCGTTGGAGCGCGGCTGGGCGGTGCTGGAGAAAGGCGGGACGGCGCTGGACGCTTGCGAGCAAGCCACGGTGGAGCTGGAAAACGTGCCGGTGTTCGACGCCGGGGTGGGCTCGCACCTGAACCGTGACGGCCGAGTACAGTTGGACGCCATCGTGATGGACGGCGCGACCTTGAAGTCGGGCGCGGTGGCGGCGGTGGAGCGCCTGCGCAACCCGGTGCAGGTGGCCCGGCTGGTGCTGGAGCGCAGCGACCACATGCTGCTGGTGGGCGCCGGCGCGGAACAGTTTGCGGTGGAGCACGGCCTCTCCCTGTGCAACCCCTCCGAGTTGGTGATTGCCCGCGAAACTGAGCGTTGGTACCAAGAGCGCGCCAGCAGCCCGGCACCTCTGGCTTCGCCATCGGCGGGGCAGGCGGAGGGCGGGAGCGGCGGCAGCGGGACGATGGGTACGGTGGGCGCCGTCGCCCTGGATGCCCACGGCAACCTGGCGGCCAGCACCTCCACTGGCGGCACCGCCGGCAAGTTCCCCGGCCGCGTGGGCGACTCGCCCCTGGTGGGCTGTGGCGGCTATGCCGACAACTTGACCGGGGCCGTCTCCGCCACCGGCGCGGGCGAAGCCATTATGAAGGTAGTACTGAGCAAGGCAGCCTGCGACCTGCTCGCTTGCGGCTCCGACCCGCAGGCCGCAGCGGAGAAAGCGGTGGCGCTGCTGCAGGAGCGGACGCAGGGGCGCGGCGGGCTGCTGATCGTGGATCGGAAAGCTCGTGTGGGCGCGGCTTTTTCTACCGCGCGCATGGCCTACGCCTTCCGCACGACCGACTCCGACCCGACCGTCCACGTGTGAGCCTGACCCAACCGCAATGTTCCAGCTAGCGAAAACGCGGAAGAAGATTGTGGTGGTCGGCAGCGTGAATGTGGACTTTGTGGTGCGAGCGCCGCGGCTGCCGGTGGCGGGCGAGACGGTCAGCCGCGCCCGCTTTGAAGTGTGTTACGGCGGCAAGGGCGGCAACCAAGCGGTGGCGTCGGCGCGGCTGGGCGCGCCCACGGCCATGGTAGCCAAGGTGGGCACGGACGAATTTGGCCGCCGCCTGCGCTCCAGCCTGCGGGCCGCCGGGGTCGATACGCGCGCGGTCAGCAGCGCAAAAGGCGTGCGTTCGGGGACTGCGTTTGTCGTCACCGGGCCCAAGGGCGAGAACCAGATTGTGGTCGCCCCGGGAGCCAACGCCACCCTGAGCGCAAGGGACATTGAGCGCTCCCGGGCGGGGTTGCGCTCCGCCGGGCTGATTCTGGCCCAACTGGAAGTGCCGCCGGAACCGGTGGCCCGGCTGGCCGAGTTGGCAGATCGCAGCGGCGTGCCGCTGATTCTTGACCCGGCTCCGGCACGCGCATTGCCGGCCAGCCTGCTGCGGCGCGTCAGCGTGCTTACGCCCAACGAAGCTGAAGCTTGCCTGCTCTGCGGGCGCAAGCCGCGCCGATTGAGCCTAGCCGAAGGGCGCCGGCTTTGCCGTCAACTGCTGCGGCGCGGCCCACACGCCGTCATCCTGAAAATGGGCGAGCGCGGAGCGCTGGTGGCCGAGCGCGGTTCACTCCGAGGAACCGAGAAGATTGTTCACGTGCGCGGGTTTCGGGTGAAGGCGGTGGACAGCACCGGCGCGGGCGACGCCTTCAACGGCGCGCTGGCGGTGGCGCTTTTGTCGGGGAAAACGCTGCGGGAGGCCGCGCGTTACGCCTGCGCCGCCGGCGCGCTTTCCGTCACCCGGCCGGGCGCACAGTCTTCCATGCC
>JACZYA010000026.1 GCA_022571295.1 Acidobacteriota bacterium
CGGGGCGTGCTCTACGTGCTGGACGAGCCATCCATCGGCCTGCACCACCGCGACAACGCCCGCCTGCTGTCCGCGCTGGAAGCGCTGCGCGCGCTGGGCAACACCGTCATCGTGGTCGAGCACGACGAAGACACCATCCGCCGCGCCGACTATGTCATCGACCTCGGCCCCGGCGCCGGCAGCGCCGGCGGCCACCTGGTGGCCTGCGGCACTCCGGCGGAGATTGCTGCCGCGCCCGACTCACTCACCGGGCACTACCTCACCGGCAAGAGGAAAATCCCCGTGCCGGAGAAGCGGCGCAGCGTCAACGGAAAGTTCCTGACGGTGGAAGGCGCGCGCCAGCACAACCTGAAGAACATTGACGCCCGCTTCCCGCTCGGGCTCATCACCTGCGTCACCGGCGTGAGCGGCTCCGGCAAGTCAACGCTGGTGAACGACATTCTCTATCGCGCGCTGGCGCAGCGGCTCTACCGCGCCCTTGACGAGCCCGGCGCGCACAAAACCATCCGTGGGGCCGATGAAATCGACAAGGTAATCGAAATTGATCAGGCCTCCATCGGGCGCACGCCCCGCAGCAATCCGGCGACTTACACCGGCGTCTTCACTCCGGTTCGCGAGCTGTTTGCGCTGCTGCCGGAGTCGCGCCAGCGCGGCTACCGCGCCGGGCGCTTCAGCTTCAACGTCAAGGGCGGGCGCTGCGAGGCTTGCCAGGGCGACGGCCTGCGCTCGATCGAGATGAACTTTTTGCCCGACGTGTACGTCACCTGCGAAATCTGCCGCGGGCGGCGCTACAACCAGGAAACTTTGCAGGTGCTGTTCAAGGGCAAGTCCGTCGCCGACGTGCTGGAATCCACCGTGGCCGACATCCTGCCGCTGTTTGAAAACATCCCCAACATTCAGGCCAAACTGCAAACGCTGGTGGACGTCGGGCTGGGCTACCTGCAACTGGGGCAGTCGGCCACCACGCTCTCCGGCGGCGAGGCCCAGCGCATCAAGCTGGCGAAGGAACTCTCCAAGCGGCAGACCGGGCGCACGCTCTATATCTTGGACGAGCCGACCACCGGGCTGCACTTCGACGACGTGCGCAAGCTGCTGGACGTGCTCAACCGCCTAGCCGACCTGGGCAACACCGTCATCATCATCGAGCACCACCCCGACGTCATCAAGACCGCCGACTGGGTTCTCGACCTGGGCCCCGATGGCGGCGAGGCCGGCGGCCACATCGTCGCTGAGGGCCCGCCCGAAGCCGTCGCCAAACTGAAAAAGACTTCCCACACCGGAAAGTTACTAGCTACAATCCTCCGCAACCGCAACAAGGGCGGGTAGGAAAGTCTCACGCAAACCTACAAAGCGGGTGCCGAGCACCTCTTCCGGACCATGTATTTTGAGGCTGGTAAAACAAGAGGAAAGGCGGGTGCCCCCGTACGGGGCTAAACTCCGCACTTCTTCCGGACTGAGTATTGTTTTATTGTTTAATGCTGTACGGGCGGCCCCGCCATGCGAGGTTCTTCCGAACCACTATCGGGATGTTAGACTGAACTGAGATGAAAAGTAGCTACAACTTCGAGCCGATGGAGTTTGAGGGGCTGAGGACGGAGGCGCTCGGCAAGCGCCCGTCGAAGGTCAGTCCCAAGGATTTTGCGCGGGCGCACAAGCGCGGGGCGAAGTTCGCCGACTTTCTCCAGACGCTGCCCAACATCCTGGCGGGGGCGGAGTTCCGCCGGCTGGTGGACGCGCTGGCGCAGGCGCGGCGCAAGAAGAAGCCCATCCTGTGGGGACTGGGCGGGCACGTCATCAAAGTGGGGCTGGCGCCGGTGCTGATCGACCTGATGGAGCGCGGCTACGTGCAGGGCATCGCCACCGCCGGCGCGGCGCTGATTCATGATTTTGAAATCGCGCTCGCCGGCCGCACCTCCGAGGATGTGGAAGCGCAACTCGCCAAGGGACGCTTCGGCATGGCGGAGGAGACCGGCGCGCTGCTGAACAAACTGGCGCGCTACGCCCAGCGCGAGGAGATCGGCCTAGGCGAAACCGTGGGGCGCTACCTGGCCACGGGCGAGCCCGGCGGCGCAAGCGAAGCCAAGTTCTCACGCGTGAGCCTACTGGCGCAGGCGTACAAAAGAAAGATTCCCTTCCTGGTGCACCTGGCGCTGGGCACGGACATTTTCCACGTCCACCCCGGCGCCGACGGCGCTGCGCTGGGCGCCGCCTCGCACCGCGACTTCCGCCTGTTCTGCGCGCTGGTCGAACGAATGAACAAAGGCGGCGTCTATCTGAACGTGGGCTCGGCCGTCATCCTGCCGGAAGTTTTTCTGAAGGCGGCTTCGGCGGTGCGCGGCCTGGGCCGCCCGCTGGGGAACTTCACCACCGCCAACCTCGACTTCATCCAGCACTACCGACCGACGCAGAACGTGCTGCAACGCCCCGCAAAGGCGCTCAAGGCGCGGGCGATCGCGCTGACCGGTCCGCACGAGCTGCTGCTGCCGCTGTTGGCCGCCGCGCTGATTGAGCGCCGCTAAACAAAGAGAAACCGGCGACGGTGTTGTCAAACCTACCGCAGACAGGAATGTCTGCGCCACCCTATCAATATCAATGAAAACCAGTAGGGCCCTTCGACAAATCTGCCCAAGGCAGGCAAGCTCAGGACAAGCGGATATTCTTGTCCGCCAGCCTGGTTCTTCGCCGGTTTCTTCTTGGTTGTTCCGCCAAGCGGAAAGGCGAAAACCCTCCCGGGGTTGTCGCACAATAAGCGATGCGAAGGCAACAACTCCTCTCTGGTAAGATGGCACCCTTGCGATGAGTGACTTTGCGCCCACCTCGCCTGCGCCACCGCCTGCCGCTGAAACACCGGCGGCACCCTCGCTGGGGGGACTGCGGGAGCTGGCGTTTTTTCTGCTGACCGCGATACTGCTGCTCTTCGCGGTGCAGATCGCCGCCTTCACCGGGCTGGTCTTCTACTTCCAACAGCAGAACCCCGGCGTGAACTGGTCGGAGCTGGTGCCGCGCGCACAGGAGAGCGTCCAATCCAACGCTCTCTTCCTGGTTCCGGTGCAGGTACTCTACTACGGCTTGCTGGTGGGATTATTGTACGTGCTGATGCGCGCCCGCGGGGTACTCCGTTTCTGGGCGGCACTGCGGGTCACACGGCTGCGCGCGAACGGTATTCTCCCGGCGCTGGTGGGCGGATTTCTGCTGGCCCTGCTGGTGAGCCTGGCCAGCCATCTGGTGCCGCCGCCTGAACCGCTGCCGTTCGACAAGTTGTTCACCAGCCGCGCCGCCGCTTTGCTGGTGGTGGGTGCGAGCCTGCTGGTGGCGCCGCTGGTGGAGGAGTTGATCTTCCGTGGCTACATCTACGCCTTGCTGGAACGCGCGTGGGGCGCGGGCGCGGCGGTGCTGACGAGCGGAGTGCTGTTCGGTTCCATCCACTTCTTCCAGCTTTGGCCGGGCTACTTCCAGATGGCGTTGCTGTGCCTGGTGGGGGTGACGTTCTCGCTGGCGCGGGCCCGCACCGGCAGCACTACCAGCAGCATGCTGATGCACCTGGGCTACAACGCCACCATCTCCCTGGGTTATCTTTTCTCCCCTGAGTTCCGCCAACTGGCCTCCTCCCTGGGCTAGCGGGCATTAGCCACAAAGACACAGAGTCACGGAGAACTCAACTCTTCTTCTCTGCGCCCTCTGCGTCTCCGCGGTAAGTCGTTGTGCCGGGCAATAGGGGGAAAGACGGACTCAGCGGATGGCGATGAGGGGAGAGGTCTTGGGCAGGACTTCACCAACCAGCATGGCCGGGCAGCCGGCGGCGCGCAGGGCCTTCTGCGCGGGTTCAACCTGGTTGGCAGCGAGGGCAACCAGCAGGCCGCCGGAGGTCTGCGGGTCGTAGAGCAGGTGTTGCACCTCGGGCGGGACACTCGAATCAAACGCCGCGCAATCGCCTACGAACTCGCGGTTGTTCTTGAGGCCGCCGGCGAGGTGGCCGGCGCGGGCGCAGTCGAGCGCGCCCTCAACCCATTCCATCTGCGAGCTGTCCAGCCGCAGGCTGACGCCGCTGCCGGTGGCCATTTCGAAGGCGTGGCCGAGCAAACCGAAGCCGGTGACGTCGGTGACGGCGTGGATGGATGCGCTGAAAGGCTGCAAGGCCTCGGCGGCGGCGCGGTTCAAGCTGCTCATGGCTGCGACCGCTGCTTCCACCCACGAGTCGCGCGCCTGGCCTTTGCGGAGAGCGGTGGTGATGACGCCGGTGCCGAGCGGCTTGGTGAGCAGCAGGCGGTCGCCGGGGCGCGCGCCCTGGTTGGTCCAGATGTGGTCGGGGTGAATGGTGCCGGTGACGGCGTAGCCGAACTTGATCTCCTGGTCGCGGACGGTGTGGCCGCCGACCACGGTGCAGCCGGCTTCGGCCATCTTGTTGAGGCCGCCCGCCAAGATGCGCTCCAGCACGTTCATATCCCCGTCCTGCGGAAAGCAAACCAGCGAGAGCGCGGTCAGCGGACGGCCGCCCATGGCGTAGACGTCAGAGAGCGAGTTGGCGGCGGCAATCTGCCCGTAGGCGAAGGGGTCGTCCACGATCGGGGTGAAGAAGTCGGTGGTCTGCACCAGGGCCAAATCGTCCGAGAGGCGATACACCCCGGCGTCGTCTTTGGTGGAGATTCCCACCAGCAGGTTGGGATCGTTGGGCCGCGGGAGCTTCGAGAGCACCAAGTCCAGCACCGCCGGACTCATCTTGCTCGCTCAACCGGCGGCTTTGCTGGCTTCGGTCAGCCGCGGCGCCTTCGCCGCTTTGGCCTCGACCGCTTCTTCAGCCACGCACTCACCTCCTTGAGGATTCGCCCATTATAGCCTTGGATGGTTTTTCGGGAGCAGTCGATGCAGAATTGACCGAGTGCTCAACTCACCGAGTGCTGGCCGCAGCCTTTCAGCAACTCGGCCAGCTTGGGGCGGCTGCGCGGGGCTATATTGGTGAACTCCAGCCCCATGCCCACGCCGCTGCGCACGCCCCGCACCAGCGCCCGCGCGTGCACCATGGTCTTTTTGGGTGGGATCTTGATCAACACTTCGGAGCCGTGCGGCAGCCCGGCCAGCGTCTCGACAAACACGCCGCTCTCGCTGATGTTGGAGATGCGGCCCAGGATGCGGACGCGGTTGTCGCCCGCTTCGATCATGGCCTCTTCGCTGTAGGCGTAGCGCGGGTGGCGCCGCCGCCCGTCGTAGGCCTTCAGAATCTGGGTGAGGGAAGTTACCAGTTTTTTGGGAAGGCGCAAGGCGCGCTCGGGCTCATAGACGAAGCGGATCTCCAAGTTGGCGTCGCCCATATCCACCACTTCGAAGAAGGGCTCTTCGCCCACCTTAATCGTTCCTACGATTTTTTCCCGACCCACGCGATCTCCTCCGCCCCCCCTAAAAACTTCAAGAGCCTAGCAACCCCCGTCCAACTTGGCAAGCCCAGAACAGAAGAGCGCAGGGGTTGGCACGACCCTTTTTGTAGGGCACAATGGGCGCGAACTTGGTGGAGAAGAGTTTCCCTGTGACTTCGTGCTCGCACCCCGTCGGCCAGCAAGTGCGCACCGTCTATTACGTACTCTGTGGCGGGTGCGAAAAAATCCTGCTGGTCAGCTACTGCAACTACCCGACCGACTGCCACCCGCGCTGCACGTTGGCGCCGGTCTGTGTCCAGTCCGCCCGGCAGAACTACCACGCCCAGATTCCGCTCGAAGTTCCCCCCAACCTGCTGGAAGCCGCCCACCCCCGGGTGGAGTCGCGCGCATCGTCTGAATAGCCTCCCGACTGGCGAAAGATCGTCCCCCCAGTAGGTAGGCGAGAAAGTAGCAATAAAGTAGCGTCCGGCGTGTGAATTGGCGGGCTAGTTCGCCGGGCCCGGAACGGGCTCCGGCATGCCCAGAGGATTCTTAGCCTTTTCCGGTTTGGCGTCGGCGCGCATGCGGCAGCGGCCTTCCAGCACCCCGCCCGCTTCAATCACCAGCGTGGGGGTGTCCACTTCACCTTCGACCACGCCGCTGGGCAGAATTTCCACCCGGTTGGTGCCCCGGACGGTGCCGTTGATTCTGCCCGCGACGGAAACGATGGCGCTTTCGATCTCACCTTCCAGCCGGGCGCTCTCGCCCACAATCAGGCGGTCCTTGCACCGAATGATCCCCTTCACGGTGCCGTCAATCCGGAAGGTGCCGGCCAGCTCCAACGTGCCTTCCAGTACCACTCCTTGATCCAGAAAGCCGATCCACTCATCGGCTCCCGGCGGCTTGTTTGCTCCCAACCACTTTCCCATGAGTCACCTCAACCCTAATGTTTCCTGGCCGGAATTCCCCTGGCGCCCTGAACCACGCGCCCATGAGTCTGCGCCAAGCCCGCCGCCAATGCAAGCGAAAACCACTCTGGAGCCACTGCCCCAGTTCATCCTCCGCCCGCGGTCCGGGTTAGCGCGTTTTGCCGCACCACGGCCGCAGACTCAGTGCTACACTAAACGGCCAGCGCCGGTATGCAGACAGAAGCTAGGAAACGCACCGGGCTGGGCTGAGGAAGTCTCTCGCATGCGATGTCGCAACATTCTGGAATCGGTGGGCCGGACTCCCCTGATCCGCCTCAACCGCCTCACCAACGGCCTGCAGGCAGAAGTGTACGTAAAGGCGGACTACCTGAACCCGGGCGGCTCGGTCAAAGACCGCATCGCGATCACCATGGTCGAAGACGCTGAGCGCCGCGGCCTGCTCAAACCCGGCGGCACCATCATCGAAGGCACCAGCGGCAACACCGGCATGGGGCTGGCCCTGGTGGCGGCCGTGAAGGGCTACAAGGTCATCTTCACCATCACCGACAAGCAGTCCAGGGAAAAGGTTGACCTGCTCAAAGCTCTGGGCGCGGAGGTGATCGTCTGCCCCACGGCAGTGGCCCCGGACGACCCCCGCAGCTACTACTCGGTGGCCAAGCGCCTCTCGCAGGAGATTCCCAACTCTTTTTACCCCAACCAGTACGAAAACCCCATGAACCCCGAGGCCCACTACCGCACCACCGGGCCGGAAATCTGGGAGGACAGTGAAGGCAAGATTACCCATTTCGTCATTGGGCTCGGCACCGGCGGCACCGTCACCGGCGTGGCCCGCTACCTGAAGGAGAAAAAGCCCTCGGTCCAAATCATCGGGGTGGACCCGATCGGCTCACTCTACTATGAGTTCTTTAAGACCGGCAAGGTTGGCACAGCAACTACCTATGTAGTTGAAGGGATCGGCGAGGATATTTTCCCTTCCACCATGGACTTCTCCGTCCTCAATGACATTATCCAACTCACCGACCGCGACTGCTTTCTCTGGACCCGGCGGCTGGCCCGGCAGGAAGGCATCTTTACCGGCGGATCAGGCGGCGGCTGCGTGTGGGGCGCGCTCCAAATCGCCAAGCCCCTGGATAAGAACGGCTTCGTAGTGGCCTTCCTCCCGGACACCGGCACGCGCTACTTGAGCAAAATCTACAACGACGAGTGGATGCGGGACAACCGCTACCTGGAGGTCGAGGTTGAACTGACCGCCCAAGATCTGGTTCGCGGTAAGGATGCCGCCATTTCTCCCCGCGAAATCTGTACCGTTGCTCCCTACCAGACCGTCCACCACGCCCTGCACGTCATGCAATCCAAAGACGTCTCCCAACTCCCCGTCTTTGAAGACAACTCCGCGGTCGGGTCCATTTACGAAGATGACGTGCTCAAGCTGGCCCTGCAGGGCCGCGACCTGCGCAAGGTCGAGGTACGCGAAGTGATGGACAAGCCCTTCCCCATCGTGCCGGCCAACGCCCCGATTGACCAGGTCACCAAACTCATCAGCTCCGGCAACCCGGCCATTTTCGTTGAAACCGGAAACCAAAAGTTCGACATCGTCACCAAGTTCGACATCGTGCACGCCGTCGCGAGCCTGACTGACCGGGAAGCGCGACCCTAGCCGCCGGGCTGGTCATGGCCGCACCTCTCACCGCTTCTGAGATCGCCCAGGAACTGGCTGATTATGAGGTGGTTGTTAGCGAGAACGCCCTGGGGCACCTCGTCACCTACCAGAAACTCCTGCTGCGCTGGAACCGGCGCATCAACCTCACTGCCCTCTGCACCCCGCGTCGCATCGTGCGCCAACTTTTCGGCGAGTCGCTCTACCTGACCCGCGTCCTGGTCCTCCGCGGGCGCTTGCTCGACGTCGGGACCGGTGCCGGCTTCCCCGGACTGGCGCTCAAGATGGCGGTTCCCTCCCTCGATCTCACCCTGATCGAAGCCAACCGCCGCAAGTGCGCTTTTCTGAAGGAAGTAGTGCGCGCCTGCGGGCTCGTGGGGGTGCGTGTGGTCAGCAAGCGTTTCCACGAGTGGGTCGCTCACGCCCGCGGCTACGTGGCCGACGTATCTACTACTAGAGCAGTAGATGTGTCGCAGAGCTTCCTCGAGTTGCTCGCGCAGGTGACCGCGCCCGACGGCCGCGCGGTCTTCTACACCACAGAAACCCTCGCCCGGCGCATCCGATCCACGGCTCGCGGTTGGGCCTGGCTGGAGCGAGTACACATCCCCAACACCAACGCCCACAGCCTGCTTATGGCACGACCGCGAAGAATAGCTATTCCATCAATCCGCTGAAAATAATACAGATACAACATAATTGTGCAACTATCTTTTGTTACAAATTGATAGAGATGATAAATATTGTTTCACGTGAAACATTTTCTTGACATGCATACGTGTTTTCGCCTAAATTCCACTCGTTGTAACACATTGTGCGGGAGTCGCTTTGGCGAAAACAATCGCGGTTGCCAACCAGAAGGGTGGAGTCGGAAAGACCACCACTTGCGTCAACTTGGCGGCATCTCTTTCTTCCGCCGGCCATCGAACGCTCCTGATTGATTGCGACCCGCAGGCAAATTCCACTTCCAGCCTGGGCTTCCAGCGCGACCCGGCCCGGCGCTCCCTCTACCACACTCTTGTCCTGGGCGAGCCGATCGCCAACCTGAAGCTGCGGACGACGATTGACCGGCTGGAGCTTATCCCTTCCGACAAAAACCTGGTCGGTGCTACGGTTGAGCTGGTGAATGTGGAGGCAAGGGAATTCCGCCTGAAGCGGGCGTTGGAGTCGATCCGCTCGGACTACGCCTACATCCTGCTCGACTGCCCGCCGGCGCTGGATCTGCTCACCCTCAACGCGCTCAGCGCGGCTGACTCTGTTCTTGTCCCCATCCAGTGCGAATACCTGGCCCTGGAAGGCGTAACCGAGTTGCTGGATACCCTGATGCGCATCCGCCATTCCCTCAACCCTAAGCTCACCGTGGAAGGCATCCTACCCACCATGTACGACGAGCGCACCAGCCTTTCCCGCCAGGTGGTGGCCGACCTGCGCGACTTCTTCGGCGACCGCATCTTCTCGACCGTCATCCCGCGCAACGTCCGCCTGGCCGAAGCCCCCAGCTACGGCAAGCCTATCCTGCTCTACGACCCGGACTCGCGGGGCTGCCACAGTTATCTCGAACTTGCCAAGGAGGTCATCGCCCATGACTCGCAAAGCGCTGGGAAAAGGGTTGAGCGCGCTGCTTCGTGAAGTCGAGCCGGCCGAAGCCGCGTCCACTGCGCCGGATGTACCGCCCACGGCTGTAGTAGCCACGAGCGGACTGAGCGAGATCGCGCTCGACTTGATTGATGCTTCCCCCTTCCAGCCCCGCACTCACTTCGATCCGCAGGCCCTGGAGGAGCTGGCGCGCTCCATGCGCTCCGGGGGTGTAGTCCAACCCGTGATCGCGCGCCGCGTGGGCAGCCGCTATGAGCTGGTCGCGGGCGAGCGCCGCCTGCGGGCCGCCCGCTTGGCTGGCTTGCAGAGCATCCCCACCATCGTCCGCCCCCTCTCCGACCAGCAAGCCCTGGAAATCTCTTTGTTGGAGAACATCCAGCGCGAGGATTTAAACCCCCTTGAGCAGGCCCGCGCCTTCGATCGCCTGGCCAACGAGTTTGCTCTCACCCAGGAGGAGATCGCTGAGCACACCGGAAAAGACCGCGCCACCATTGCCAACCTCATGCGGCTGCTGCGGCTCCCCAAGGAGGTCCAGGAGCTGGTCGAACAAGGCAAGCTCACGGCTGGCCACGCGCGCGCTTTGTTGAAGCTGGAAGAGAGTCCGGTGGTGCAGCGTGTCATGGCCCGGCGCATGGCCGCCCGGCGCATCTCTGTCCGCCAAGCCGAGCAGATGGTCGAGCGCAAACTCCCCACCGCCAAGAAGAAGCGCGCGGTGGAGAGGCCCGTGGACCCCAATCTCCAGGCTGCGCAGGAAACCCTGGAAAGGGCGCTTGGAACCAAAGTCAGGATCGTAGAACAGCGAGGTGGGCGCGGCCGGATCGAAATCGACTACTACAGCCTGGAGAATCTCGATCACATCTACTACACAATTGTAGGAACTGCGCCAAAACCACCCGACTGACTATAATTGTAGTAAATATAGGTCTCCAACCAGTCTTTTTGCCCCGCCTTATCTCTCCGCTAGCCGAATATTTGAGCCAACTCGGCTAGGTCGGCCACGATCAGATCCGGCACCGGGGCGGGCGGAAACTCCCTCCGGTGCCGCCGCACCAGGATGGTCCGGAATCCAAGTGCGCTGGCGGTGGTGATGTCGTATTCGAACCCGAAGGCGGCATGCGCCACCTGTTCCGCCGGCAGGCCGAGCCGCTCCAGCGCTCGCTGGAAGGGAAGCGGGGAAGGTTTGTAGGCTCGGGCCTGTTCAGCCGTCAGGAGCAGGTCAAACTCCACCTCCAGGCGCGCCACCGAGGCCGACAAAATGTCATCGTCAATGTTGGAGATGAGGCCCAGGCGGACCTTTTGCTTCAGCTTGGCCAGCGCCGCTGCCGTGTCGGGGAACGGCTGCCAGGTAGCAATTGAGTCGGCGAAAGCCCGCGCATCGGCGCCGGTAAGGGGCAGCTCGTGCTCCGCCGCCACCTGCTCCAGGCTCTCGGCGGCGATTTGGCGGTAGGGGGCGTAGCCCTGCTGGATGCGCGTCCACTGCGCCCGCTCCCACGCCCGAAAGAGCTCATCCAAAAATTCAGCCCGAAAGAGTCCCGTATCGCGGGGACGCCTTTTCTGCAACAGGGCGCGCAAGCTCTGCTTAGCGCCACCCTCCCAATCAATCAGCGTCCCATAGCAGTCAAACGTAATCGCCCGGATGTCTTTCAACCCCGCAGGTCGCGGACTCATGCCGGCAGCCTACCATGAAGGAAACTTTCCGATGACAAGAAGAAGCCTACGGCTACTTCGCCGCTGACGGGCGGCGGCGCTTGCGCTACAATGGGCGTCTTTCCCAGAGGGCGAACCAAATGAACGTCCTGGTCATCGGCAGCGGAGGCCGCGAGCACGCGCTGGCGTGGAAGCTCAAGCAGAGCCCGCGCGTTGGCAAGCTCTACTGCGCCCCCGGCAACGCCGGCTGCGCAGAGGTAGCGGAGTGCGTCGCCGCCGACGTCAAGGACGTCTCCGGGCTGGCCGACTTGGCGCAGAAGCTCAAAGCCGACCTGACCGTGGTCGGCCCCGAGCTGCCGCTGGTGCTGGGGGTGGCGGACGAGTTTGCCCGCCGCGGCCTCAAGCTCCTCGGCCCCACCAAGGCCGCCGCCGAGCTCGAAGGCAGCAAAGTCTTCGCCAAGCAGTTCATGCAGCGCCACCGCATCCCCACCGCCGACTTCCAGGCCTGCGCCCTTCCCAGCGACGCTTACAGCGCCCTGTGCGCGGTGGAGTGGCCGGTGGTGATCAAAGCCGACGGGCTGGCCGCCGGCAAGGGCGTCCACATCGCCGATGAGCCCGACGACGCCACCGCCATCATCGAAGCCTTGATGGAAAAAGGCGAGCTGGGCGCTGCCGGCGACCGGGTCGTGATCGAAGAATACCTGGAAGGCGAGGAGCTGTCCTTCATCGTCCTCACCGACGGCAAAACCATTCTTCCTTTCGCCCCCACCCAGGACCACAAGCGCGCCTTCGACAACGACCAGGGCCCCAACACCGGCGGCATGGGCGCCTACTCCGACGATTACATCGCCGACGCCACCCTGCGGCAGGACATCCTCACCCAGATCGTCGAGCCCGCCATCGCCGGACTGGCAGCCGACGGCCGTCCCTACCAGGGCTTCCTCTACTTCGGCCTGATGCTCACCGCCGCCGGCCCCAAGCTGCTGGAGTTCAACTGCCGCATGGGCGACCCCGAGTGCCAACCGCTGCTGCTGCGGCTGGAGAGCGACTTGGCCGAGGCCCTGGAAAAAACCGCCGCCGGGCAACTGGCCGGCACAGAACTCAAGTGGAGCGCCGACCCCTCCGTCTGCGTGGTGCTGGCCTCGGGGGGCTACCCCGGCAGCTACCAGACCGGCAAACCCATCACCGGGATTGACGCCGCCGGGCAACTCGACGGTGTGGAGGTCTTCCACGCCGGCACCCGACCCGCCGAGGGCGGCTTGGCCACCGCCGGCGGACGCGTACTGGGCGTCACCGCCCGCGGCGCGGACCTCCAAGCTGCTATCGAGCGCTGCTACCAGGCCGTGGAGAAAATCCAGTTCGAGGGCCGCCACTTCCGCCACGACATCGGCGCTCGCGGCCTGAAGAAACTGGCCGCAAGAAGCTAACTGAAGCGAGGCAAAGGGGAGCAAATGACGCAGACCAAGAAAAGAACGCCGCTGGTGGGTGTAATCATGGGCTCGGACACTGACCTGCCGGTGATGACCGAAGCCATCAAGGCGCTGCAGAGTTTTGAGATTCCTTTTGAGGTCGAGGTCACCAGCGCGCACCGCTCCCCCGGGCGCACGCAGGACTACGCCCGCAGCGCCGCCGAGCGCGGCCTGAAGGTCATCATCGTGGGCGCGGGCGGCGCCTCGCACCTGGCCGGCATCGTGGCGGCGGAGACCTGCCTGCCGGTCATCGCCGTGCCGGTCGTCACCACGCCGCTGGGCGGCCTGGACGCGCTCTACTCCACCGTGCAGATGCCCTCCGGCGTCCCCGTAGGCGTGATGGCAGTGGACAAGCCTGGCGCGCGCAACGCCGCTATCTACGCGGCGCAAATCCTCGCCACCGGCGACTCCGCCCTGCTCCAGCGTCTGCACCAGCACAAGCAGGACCTCGCCCGCTCGGTGGCGGAAAAATCCGCCCGCGTCAAACAGCAGTTCGAGCAAGGGTAAGAGACGATTGTGCTCCGGCGCTTGCAGGTGTTGCTGGTGGCGCCCTACCCGCTGGGGCAGCCGCGCGGCAACAGCGTGACCATCGAGCGCATCGCCCGCGGCCTCCGGCAGCAGGGCGCGCGTGTCACCCTGCTCAGCCCGGCGCAACCCGTCCCGCGCCGTCGCTTCGATTTGGTCCACGCCTTCCACGCTTACCGCGCCGGGCCGCGCGGGTTGACATTGTCGCAGCAATGGAACGCCGCCTTGGTCGTCACCCTGACCGGCACCGACTTCAATCACGACCTCCGCCTGCCCGCTCGGCGTTCGGTGGTGCGCCGCGTACTGAAGCAGGCCGACGCGCTGATTGTCTTTGACGCCCAGGCGCGGCAGCGTTTGCGGGAGCGGGTTGCCGGCGTCGCGGGCAGAGTTCGAGTGGTGCCGCAAGCGGTTGACCCGTGCTTTCTTTCCCGCTGGGGGAAGGGGAAAAGAGATGCGCTGCGGCGACAGTGGCGGCGGCGATTACAGCTCAAGGAAAGTGACTTTGTTTTTCTCTACCCCAGCGGGATTCGGGCGGTCAAGGACCCGCTCTTCCTTCTGCGTGCCTTTCCTCACCTGCGACGCAAGCATCCGCAGGCGCGCCTACTGTTTGCGGGCCCGATGCTGGAGCGCGACTACGGCCGGCGCTTCCTGGCGCAGGCCAAGAAAGTGCCGGGTGTGACGTATCGCGCGGCGGTTGCGCCGGGCGCGATGCCGAGCCTCTACGCCGCGGCGGACGTAGTGGTCAACAGCTCCCGCTCCGAGGGTATGAGCAACTCGCTGCTGGAGGCCATGGGCATGGGCGTACCGGTGCTGGTGCGCGCCATCGACGCTAACCGGAATCTAGTACACGAAGGCCGCACCGGTCTGCTGTTTCGGAACGCCAGGGAATTTGCACGCCAAGCCGAGCGCCTGCTGGTTGACGCCGCCCTGCGCCGGAAGCTGGCCGCACGCGCGCGCAGCTTGGTTCGCCGGCGGCACGACCCACGCGCCGAGGCCACCGCCCACTTGCGCCTCTATCGCCGCCTGCTGAAGGAGCAACCTCGTGCCTAGCGCCGAAACCCTGTGGGGTCTGGGGCGGGCGGTACTGCTGGGCCTGCTTGTGCTGGTGCTGCTGGTACGGCTGTTCGAAAACAAATTTTATTCGTCGTCTCTAAATGAGCTCAATTCTTTGTATACCGTGCCGTATCTACGCGCGATCTCGTTGCGTTGTGCGAGGGTGAGCGATTCCGGATTGGACTGGCGAAGCGCGTGCAGCTCGCGAAAATCTTGGGCGAGGCCCGGGCGATCCAGAAACACAAGCATTTCCAAGGGGCGCTCCGCGCTGACGGAAAACCCATGATCGTGTCCGACGGGGACGAAGACTACGTCGCCCGGCCCGATGGGAATGGCCTCGCCGTCGATTTTGAACGACCCTTGGCCGGCAAGGATGTAGAAAAACTCATCCGCTTGCGTATGATAATGGAGCCCCACCGTAAAGTTCGCTGGCGCTTGGTCCAGCACCATCACGCCTCCTTGTGTGCCGCTTTGGGGGCTAGCCTTGATGATCCGAGCAGGTCCGAGCCTCTCGCCCTCACCGGGTTTAAGGACATACCCCCGGCGCTCTTCCCGTTCCTTTTTCTTGCCGTGCGCTCCGTCATGCGCGAACGCGGGTGACACCAAAAGCGCGGCAGAAACCATCAATGACACGAACGCTCCAACAACCTTCCTCATATGCCCCTCCTTCGTTTGTTACTACTCTGATATTCGCTATTCACCCGCGGGCGGATCGGAGTTCCAGATGGCCACCGCAACCTTCCACGAGCCATCAGCCTGTTTCTTTAGGATGTCCACCCACTTGCCCTTTACCGACACCGAGTTTCCCTGGTCGTCTTTCTGGGAGACCTCATCGGTCCCGATGGCGTAGGCCGTCTTGCCGTCGGCTGTGACCTCGATGCTGGTGGCCTTCCAACTAATTGAGAAGTCCTCGGCCTGGGTGAACTGCAGAAACCATTCGCGGAGGTCCGCCCGTCCGTCGATGCGCTCGGTATTCGGCGGCAACGAAACGCCGTCCTCCGTCATGAAGGAAGCGTATCCCTCGGCGCCTTCCTCGCCCGGTTTGTTGGTGGCTTCGACCCAGTCACCAAAAATTTTTTCGATCGCGGCTTTTTCCGCCTCAATATCCACCTGTGGAGCCGACGGCGCGCAGCCCGCCAGCGCCAGAGCTGTCAGCACGATCATGCCTGTCACCTGTTTTTTCACGGTTTCCTCCTTGAGTCACAGCGCTGGGAAGGCAAGAAAAAGCGCCCCGTCAGCAGGCAGGTAGAACCTCCGCCCCCCATGCAGCCGCCGACTGTGGGCACATGCTATGCCGGGCCTTGGGGCGTGTCAACTTAAACGGTCTGGGGTACTATCGGAGGCGATTGCCGCCATTACCTGTCAGGGGAATTGATGAAAATGCCTTGGGAGACACTGTGGACGCTGGGGCGGGCGGTACTGCTGGGCCTGCTGGTGCTGGTGCTGCTGATACGAATGTTCGAGGAGCGGCTGGTCTTTTTTCCTGACCGTTATGCCACCAATGAGTGGGACCCAAGCCGGATGGGGGTTGAAGTCGAGGACGTTTTCTTTACCACCTCCGACGGTGTGCGGCTGCACGCCTGGTGGGCCCCGGCTTCCTCCTTCGCCAAGGCTACGGAGGACAAGCCGGCGGAGCAGGCACCTGGTACTTTGCACACCATCCTCTACTTCCACGGCAACGCCGGCAACCTGACCAACCGCATCGAGAACATCGCTTTTCTGCGGCAGCTTCCCGCCAACGTGCTGGCGGTGGACTACCGCGGCTACGGCAAGAGTGAAGGGCGCCCAACGGAAGCGGGCGTCTATCTCGACGCGCAGGCCGCCTACGACTACCTATTCCATGAGCGCGGCGTTGTGCCCGACCAATTGGTGGTGCTGGGACAGTCGCTGGGAGTGGCGGTGGCGGTGGACCTGGCGTCGAAGCGCCCGGTGGCGGGGCTGATTCTCGAAGGTGGCTTCCCCTCCGCCGGGCGGGTGGTGCAGCGGACCATGGGGTTGCCGGGTCTACACCTCGTGATCCGCTCGAAGTTCGACTCGGCCGCCAAGCTAAAAGAAATCAGCGTGCCGGTGCTGGTGGCGCATTGCACACGCGATCCCATCCTACCCTACGCGCTGGGCGAGGAACTCTACGCCGCCGCCAACCAGCCCAAAACCTTTGTCTCCTACGACAGCGACTACCACGAGCCGTTCTTCTTCGCCAACCCGGCCGACTACGCCGCCCGCCTGCGCGCCTTCTTGGAAACTGCCACGAAGGCGCAGGGACCCAGAGACTAGCTTTTTCTTTCCTCTGCGTCTCCGCGACTCGGTGGCTAGTTCTTGGGAGCGTCGTTCCACCACCAGAGCGGCGGCAGCTCTTTCTCCACCGGCCAGAGCTGATTGAGCGTGTCGCCCTCGAACAGCTCGCCGTTCTTCATCACGTAGCGGATAGAGTTGGTGTTGCGAATGTTGTCGAGCGGGTTCCGCGCCAGCACCACCAAGTCGGCCAGCTTGCCGGGCTCGATGCTGCCCAGGTCCTGGGCGTAGCCGATAATCTCAGCTCCGTGCCGGGTGGCGGCGCGCAGCACTTCCAGCGGGGTCAGGCCGCCCATGCTGAGCGCCCACATCTCCCAGTGGTAGCCCAGGCCCTGCAACTGGCCGTGGCTGCCGATGCCCACGCGCCCGCCGGCGCGGATGATCTTCCCCGCCTGGGCAGCGGTCTGGGGAAAGGCGTACTCTTCCTGGCGGAACCACGGCCGCCGCCTGGTCTTCTGATCAATGATGTTGTGGGGAGTGAAGCGGTTGAGCTTGGCGTCGTCGTGCACCTCAGTGGTCTCGTAGAAGAAATTTTCCGCAAAAGGGCCGCCGTAGTTGACCAGCAGGGTGGGCGTATAGCCGATGCCCGACTGCGCGTAGAGCTCCACCACGTCCTTGTAGAGCGGCACGATCGGCAAGCTGTGCTCGTTGCCGGCGAAGCCGTCGATGGCGTGGGTGAGGTCAAGCTTCAGGTCGAGCCCGCCCTCGGTGGTGGGCATGATCTCCAGCTCCTTGGCAGCCTGCACCACCAACTGTCGCTGCTTGCGGTTGCCCACGATGTAGGACTTCAGGTTTTGCGTGCGGTAGTGCTTCTTGTACTTGGAGAGCACGCCTTTGACTTCTTCCAGCGTCTTAAAGGCGTTGTTGGAGAAGACGCCCGGGCCGGTGGAAAAAGCGCGCAGCCCCAAGATTTCCCCCATGTCTACCAGGTCCTGGTAGGCGAAAGTGTCATTCAACATAGTCTGCACGTCCAGCCCGGCGGTCACCCCGTAGGCCAGGTTGGCCAGGAAGCTCCAGTTCTGCACGTCCAGCACGCCCTTGCGGATTTCTCCCCAGTGCGCGTGGGTGTCAATGAAACCGGGGACAATAAACATCCCGCGGACGTCAAAACGGCGCGCGCCCGGCGGAATCCGCACCCGCCCGCGGCGGCCGACGCCGACGATGCGATTGTCGGTCACCACCACATCGGCGTTGCGGATCACCTCGTCGCCCTTCATGGTGATGACGGTGGCGCCGCGCAGAACGATGGTGCCTTCCGGCTTGTGACGCGGAAACTCCAGCGCCACTTCGATTTCTTCCACGGGGGATTCCTCTTCCTCTACGTTCTCCTCGTCGTCGGATTCTTCGCCTTCAGAATTTTCTTCCTCTTCCTCCTCCTTGGGCTTCTCAAACGAGACAGTATCGAACGGCTGCCGGAAGAAAGTGGAGCCCACCGCCCAGGTCAAGGTCTTGCCGTCGTCGGCCCAAGCGAAGTAGTCCGCACCCACATCGGTCAATTTCTTGAGCGGCACACTGGCCTTGCCGACGTTGACGGTGGGCGCCTTGCCACCCACCTGCGGCACCGCCAGCAGGTAGAGCTGGTTCTGCACGTGCGCCAGCACCCAGCGCCCATCCGGGCTCATGCGCACGTCGCTGGCCCCCACCGGCTTCTCGCTGAAGTAGAGGCCGGCTCCGGTGACCTTGATGTGCTCGCGCCGGTCGGTGCCGTCCAGGCGCATTGAAATCAACCCTTGCCCGCCGCCGGAGGCGAAAAAACCGCCGCCGTAAACATAGACGCGGTTGCTGTCGCGCCCGAAGTGCGGCTTGCCCAGCCCACGGGCCGGCACGATCAGATGCACGTCGCCGCCCTCGGCAGGAATCCACACGAGATCGAGCGGAATGCTTATGCCGCCGAACTCACTCGGGGCCTGCGTACGCATGAAACGGTTGCCGCGCAGAGCGACGATGCGCTCGCCGTCAGGTGACCACACCAAGTCGGTGTACAGCGCCGCAACCTCCGTCAGCCGCTGCGGCTGGCCGCTGCCGTCGGCGCGAATTTTCCAGATGTGGCCGCCCTCAACCGACCAAGTAACATAAGCCAGCCATTCCCCATCCGGCGACCAAGCGGGCTTGAACTCGCGCGCCTCAGCCGAAGTGACGCGAGTTGGCGTCCCACCGGGGACCGCCATCACGTAGAGGTGGGTGAGCGCCGAAAAAGCCAAGCGGGTGCCGTCGGGCGACTGCGCGGGGTCCTGAATAAGCCGGGCCCGCACCGGACCTTCTTCCACCCGGTGCGGAAAGTTGAGCTGCGGGCCCAGATCGAGCGCGACCTGGGCGGTGAAGGGAATCGCGCGCGCTTCGCCGGTTTCGAGGCTGACGCGGTGAATCTTGCCGCCGTAGGTCAGCACGATTTCCTGGCCGTCGGGGGTGAAGGCGTAGCCGGGCAGCAGGTCGCGGGTGAAGCGCGACTCCTGGTCGTCGCGCTGGACGGGATAGATGAGCCAGCGGTCTTCGCCGGTTTTCAAATCGCGCAGGCGCAGGCCGGTTTGAGTTTCGTAGCGCGTGCCATAGATGAGCTTGGAGCCGTCGGGCGAGAGCAGCGGCCGGAAGGCGCTGCCGAGGTTCTGGGTCAGGACGTCTTCGTCGCCGGTCTTGAGGTCGCGGCGGGCAATCTGCCAGAGCGGAAAGGAGGCGTTGTACTGGAATCCGCCGCGCTTGCGAGCGTAGTAGAGGTAGCGCCCGTCAGGCGAGGCCGCCACGCCCACCGCGTTGTGCCGCTGGCGAGTGGGGGTGTCCGCATCGGCCTTGGCCTTGGTGATCTGCACGCCGACGCCGCCCTGGATGTGGTACATCCAGAGTTCAAAAGTGTTCAGGCCCCAGGCGGTGCGGGAGACTATCACGTAGTCGCCCTCCGGCGTCCAGACCGGGGAGGCAAACTCGGCCTTCTTGTCTTTGCTGAGCTGTTTGGGGTTGGAGCCGTCGGCTTTGGCGATCCAGAGGTTGTCAGCGCCGTCGCGGTCGCTAATGAAAGCGATCCACTGGCCGTCGGGCGAGTAGCGCGGCTGGCTGTCGAACGCCATCCCGCTGGTGATGCGGGTGGCCTGGCCGCCTTCGATCGGCAGAGTGTAGAGATCGCCCAGCAGCTCGAAGATTATCGTTTGCCCATCGGGCGAGAGGTCGAGCGAAAGCCAGGTGGCTTCATCGGTGGTGAACTCAATCTTGCGCGTCGGCTCCAGCGGCAGGTCTTTTTTCTTCTTCTTTTTCTTTTTGTCTTTCTTCTCTTCCGCCTTCGCTTGTTCCTTTTCCTGGTCCGGCTCTTGGGCCAGGCCGGCGACGCTCAGGCTGAGCGCCAGCCAAGCCAGCAACAAGACGGTCCAACCACTGCTGTGCCGCATCCGCTTCATTGGTTATTTCCCCCTTCCCGTTGGAATTCTTGCTTGGGTTCCCGACCCCCATCGGGCGAAATCCGATACGAAGGCTTTCTTACTTTGACGTAGCCTCGGCTGTTTCGGTTACGCGCAGCTCCCCGCTCAGGCGGGAAGCTGGCCCGCACGCTGCTTGCGGGCGATGGCTTGCAACGCCGTGACGGCGACCACATTCACAATATCGTCGGCGGAGCAGCCCCGCGACAAATCATTGGCCGGCCGCTCCAGCCCTTGCAGAATCGGACCCAGCGCGACCGCGCCCGCCAGCCGCTCGGTGAGCTTGTAGCCGATGTTGGCAGCGTCGAGGTCGGGAAAGATGAGCGTGTTGGCGCGGCCGGCGACCGGGCTGCCGGCGGCTTTCGAGGCTCCCACCTGCGGCACCAGCGCGGCATCAACTTGCAGCTCGCCGTCGATGGCCAACTCCGGCCGGCGCGCCCGGGCGATGCGGAGGGCTTCACGGACTTTCTCCACCCGCGCGTGCTCGGCGCTGCCCTTGGTGGAAAAAGAGAGCAGGGCCACCAGCGGCTCGGCCTGCAGAAACGCGCGCGTGTTCTCCGCTGTCTGCAAGGCAATTTCCGCCAGTTGCTGCGGGTTGGGATCGGGGACGACGCCGCAGTCAGCGTAGAGCAGCGCGCCTTTGACCCCGAAGACATCTTGCGGAAGCACCATCAGAAAGAAACTCGAGAGCGTGGTCCAACCTTGTGCCAACCCGATGCAGTGCAGGGCGGCGCGGATAGTTTCCGCAGTGGTGTGGGCGGCGCCTCCGACCGAACCGTCGGCCTCGCCGGCGGCCACCATCAGGTCGGCACAGTAGAGCGGGTGGGCGGCGGTGCGGCGCGCTTCCTCTTCGCTCACGCCACGGCTGCGGCGGCGCTCCAAGTAGAGCCGGGCGTAGGCGTCGAGTTTGCCGCCGGCGGCGGGGTCAACCAACTCCACGCCTTTGAGCGAGACGCCGGAGGCGGACGATTGCATCACATCCGGCTTGCCCAGCAGAGTGACGCGGGCAAAGCCTTCCCGAGCGATGCGGGCGGCGGCTTGGAGCACGCGCGGATCCTCGCCCTCGGGCAGCACAATACGCTGCGGGTAGGCGCGCGCGCGGTCCTTCAAGTCTTGCAGGATGTTCATGGGCAGGCCCTCCGACGCTCTGCGAGCTTCCACCCTCGCCCAGGCCCGCCTGCGGCAGGCAGGGCTACGGCGGACAGGCCGGAGGACGAACCAGCATAGCCGCAGGTGCAGTAAGGGGTCAACTCTGCCAAAAATAGCAGGGTGTTCTGGCCGGCGGGGCGGGGTCAGTTACCGTTGGCGCGGCGGAGGTCTTCGCCTTCGTCGGAAGAGTTCCGGCGGACAGAGATGCCCAGGCGCTTGATCTTCTGGTTGAGGGTGGAGAGTGGCACGCGCAGGACGTGGGCCGCGTCGGTCTGGGAACCGCGGGCGCCGTCGAGCGCGTCCAGGATGATGCGGCGCTCGTAGTCGTTGACAATGTCTTCCAGCGCGCGTTCCTCGCCCAAGGGACCTGCGGGCAGGTCAGGCCGGGCGATTTCGTCGGGCAGGAGGCCCAAGCCCATCTCTGCGGTGGAGGAGAGCACCACCGCCCGTTCCACGCAGTTCTCCAGTTCGCGCACGTTGCCGGGCCAGCGGTGGGCCAACAGGGCTTGCATGGCTTCAGGGGTGAAGCGGGCCAGCGGCTTGTTGTTCTCGGCCGTGTACTTGCGGATGAAGTGGTCGAGGAGCAGCGGGATGTCTTCCCAGCGCTCCCGCAGGGAGGGCATGTGCAAGGCGATGACGTTGAAGCGGTAGTAGAGGTCGTCGCGGAAGCTGCCCTGGCGGACCAGATCTTTCAGGTCCACGTTGGTGGCGGCCAGGATGCGCACATCCACTTTGATAGTTTCGTTGCCGCCCAGGCGCATGAACTCACCTTCCTGGATGACGCGCAGCAGCTTGGCCTGGGTCTGCAGGCCGATGGTGCCAATCTCGTCGAAGAAGATGGTTCCCTGGTGCGCCATCTCAAACAGCCCCTTCTTGGAAGCCACGGCGCTGGTAAAGGCGCCTTTGACGTGGCCGAACAGAATGGACTCCAGCAGGTCATCCGGCATGGAGCCGGTGTTGACGGGAACGAAGTTGGCGCCGGCACGCGGGCTGAGGTTGTGGAGGGTGTGGGCGATCATTTCCTTGCCGGTGCCGCTCTCGCCGGTCACCAGCACGGTGGCGCGGGCGGCGGCGATGTGCTCCACCAAATCGAACACTTTCTGCATGGGCTTGCTCTTGCCGATCAGGTTTTCCAGCCGGTAACGGGCCTTGAGGGCGCGGCGGAGATGCCGGTTTTCTTCTTTCAGTTTCCGCTGTTCAATGGCCCGGAGAATCTGCGCGATCAAATCGTCGGCGTCCCAGGGCTTGGGGATGTAGTCCTGGGCACCGTTCTTGAAGGCGGCGCGGGCGACGTCGATATCCCTCAAGGCGGTCAGCACGATGATGGGCAGCGTGCTTTGGGTGCGGCGGAATTCCTGCAACACCGCTAGGCCGCTGCGGCCGGGGAGCTTGACGTCCAGCAGCACCAAATCGTAGGGCCGTTCGGTCATCGCCCTCAGGCCGCTGTCGGCATCGACCGCGAAGCTGGTGGTGAAGCCGTTGGAGGTGAGCAGAGCTTCGAGGGTCTCGCGGACGTCGGCTTCGTCGTCCACGATCAGAATGTGGCCGCGCGTTGAGACGGCCGTGGTCGGACTAGACATGGCGTTTCCCCTGACCGGCGGGCACCGCTTCCAGTGCCGGGAACTCCAAAACAAAGGTGGTGCCGTGATCGGAACCCGAGCGAACCTGAATGGTGCCGTTGTGTTCCTGGATGATGCCGTAGGTCACGGCCAACCCCAGGCCGGTGCCCTGCCCGGTGGCCTTGGTGGTGAAGAAGGGGTCGTAAATCTTATTCAAGTGTTCGCGCGGGATGCCCACCCCGCTGTCACTGATCTCGACGTGCAGACGGCTGTTGATGCGCTGGCTGCGCAGGGCGAGGCGGCCGCCCTGGGGCATGGCATCGCGGGCGTTGAAGAGCAGATTGAGAAACACCTGCTGGAGTTTTCCGAAATCGCCCTGGATGGGAGGCAGGTCGTCCGCCAAGTCTGTCTCGACCGTGATTTTCGCCGACCGCAATTGCGGTTCCACCAAGCTGAGCGTATCCCGCAGCGCCCGGTTCACGTCCACACTGCTGAACTCAGCCGGGCCGGTGCGCGAGAAGTTCAACAAGCCGGAGATGATCTCAGAAGCCCGGAAAGTTTGCTTGACGATTTTCTCCACCAAAACGGCGCGCGCGTCGCCCGCCTCCAACTGCTTGGCCAGCATCTGGGCATAGTTGGAGATGACGGCCAGCGGTGTGTTGACCTCGTGCGCCACGCCCGCCGCCAGCAAGCCCAGCGAGGTCAGCTTCTCCCGCTGGAGGAGCTGGCTTTCCATCTGCACCCGGTCGGTGATGTCGTCGAACACCAGCAACCGCCCGATCGGCTTCCCCTCCTTGCTCAGCAAGGGAGCGATGGAGATGTTGCTGACGACGCGCTGCCCGGCGGGCCGACTGAGATGGAACTTGTAGAGGGAGCTGACGCGCACCTCCTGGCGGCGCGCTTTCAACTCCGCCGTCAACTCCGGGGGAAAGACTTCCTCCAGCGGCTGGCCCAACACCTGGCCGCGCGGGCGCCCGTAGAACCGCTCCATGGTGCTGTTCCAGGACTCGATCCGATCCTCGGGATCCAGCGCCACCAACCCCACGCTGCTCGACTCCAGGATGGATTCGCTGAAGTCCTTCAGCCGGGCAATTTGGTCGGCCTTCTGCTCCAGGCGCTGGTAGAGGCGGGCGTTCTCCAACGCAATCGCGATGTAGTTGGCCAGGGTTTGCAGCAGCTCGATGTCTTCGCTGGTCAGGAAGCTGCCTTCGCTGGTCTTCCCCAGAGCCAGGAAACCGATGGTGCGGTTCTGGACTCGGCAGGGGACAAAGTAATGCAGGCGCAGTTGGTCGAGCAGGCGCCGGTCCTCCGCCGGCAGGCCGCGCAGCCCCTGGCCGGCCTCCAGAAACACGTAGTCCGGCTGCCCGGATTCAGGATCACCCAGACTGGCCAGGTTCAACCGCAGGTCAGTTGGGGGAAGACCTTCGCCCCGCGCCAAGCGAAAGTACCCCGGCGCCTCCTCCTCTTCCAGAAAGATGGCCATGCGGTCCACCGGCAGGGTCCGGCTCAGCCGGTCCAGCAGCCGGGCCAGCAATCGCACCAGATTGATTTCGCCGGAAAGCTCGCGGGCGAACTCTTCCAGTGTGCGCCGGTAGTCAAAGCGTTCCCGGTAGAAGAGACGGTCAAGTTGAACCTGCGTCCAGTCCTTGATGGGCTGGAAGAGAACGGCGGCAATGATGATGGCCACCACTACGCCGCTGGTGCCGAAGCCCACGTTGGTGTTGAACAGTTGCGCCAGCGCCACCGCCAAGCCGAAGTAGATGCCGGCAATGGCGGCGGTGGCGAGCGTGTAGGCCACGCCGCGACGGAAGATGACGTCCACATCCATCAACCGGTAGCGAATAATCGCGTAGCCGAAGGTGAGCGGGATGAAGACCAGCGACAGGGTGGAGAGCTTCATCCAGTCGGTGGGCGCATAGTCGAGAGCGAACGGCACCGCGTAGAAGGTGGTGTAGGGCAGAATGGCCAGCCAGGTACCGCGCGTCACCCACTTCATTTGCTGCGTCAAGATGGGTTCGCGGGTGGTGCGGTAGGTATATTCAAAGACGGCCGCCGCCAGTAAAAATAAAAACACCAGGTGGGCCAGTTCAATGCGCTCCTGCCACTCCACCACTTCCAGCGAAGGCGGCACCAGCCCAGCGCCAATGGCCAGCACGCGAAACCCCAGCAGCAGCGCCGCCGGCAGGTACAGCAAGGCGAAAGCCCACCGCCGCGGCCGGAACCAAGGCTGGGGTTTCGGGAAGGCGAGCGCGAAGTGCAGAAAGAGCGCGGGCTGCAACACCAGTGCCACCAAGTCAGCCCAGTAGATGATCCAGTCGAAATTGTTCAGCTTGCCGCTGTAGCTGAAGCTGTACACGATGAAACTGATCAGGCAGAACAGGTAAAAGTGCAAGGCGTGCGGGGCTTCCCACCGCTTGAGCAGAACGAACAGACCAATACCCAGGTAGAGCACGCCGACGAATTCCAGAAAACCGCGCAGGGAAAAGGGGTCGGACTGCGGGATGGCCACCACGGTGGTGGTGACGGTTTTCCCGTACCGGCGGAGTTCATAGGTGAGTTGCGTGCCGGGCTGCGCGCGGAACAATTGCTTGGTGACGTCGGTTTCCTTCCTCACCGACTGGCCGTTGATGCGGAGCAGGGTGTCGCCCGGGCGGATGCCGGCGAAGTCGCCCGGCGTGTCCTGCCAAACAATACGGGCAAACACGCCCTTCTCCCGATCCAACTCCCAGTCAATGCCGTCGTAGGGACGCACGTAGCGGGCGCGCTGCTGGAAATTTATGCCGGCGAAGATCACCGTCGCCAGCGTGACCAGGAAAAGAACCACTGCCAGCGATTGCAGCTTGAATTCCCACTGCCGACGCTGCTGAGATTTATCTTCGCTCATGGTCAAACGCCCTGGCATTCGAGCTTTCTCACTGCCAGGCAGAATAGTCAAACCCCTTCAGGGTGAACCCTGCCCTACAGACAGCTAGATTCTATACCAAAAACGGAAGAATTAAATATGGATTCCTGTATTGGCGGTTTTTCCCGTCAAAACTGATAAACCACACCACCCCGGAAGCTACGGTGGAGTGGAATCAGTCGGACGGACCTGCCTTCCGGGAGCGTGACCTCCGCGGAGCCTTGAGCGAGGAGATTGCGAACATCTGCCAGAACAGCCAGCCCCCGGGGAATAAGGAAGAACGAAGGAAGCGGCTGTTGCACGCGCAGATTAAGGTAGGGATGCGACCGGGTGTCGCCTTCGGCGGCCTCATCCAACAGGGTCAGCAAGGGGGCCGAGACCCAGCCATAGCCAACACGTACCTGGGTGTTGGAACCCGGGAGTTGGGCTGAGAGGCGAGCGGTGACAGCGTGAGCGCGCTGCATTTCCAACCTGTCTTGCAGCGGGAGCAACTGGTCGGGTTCCGCTTCGGCCCCGGCGAGGGCCAGTCCACCACCCCGAACGTAGCTGACCATGCTATCCACGCGGTCAAACCAGCGGAACAGGTAGGCCACTCGGAGGCCGGTGGTGGCGTAGGTGCCGCCATCGTAGAAAAACCCCGAACCAGCCCGGTTGAATAAAAACTCGTCCGGGTCGAGTCCCTCCACGCTCCCCTCGCCGACCAGGGCGGCGTCCCGCACCCGATCATAGAAGACCGCCACCTGGAAACGCCCGCCGGAGGCGAAGCGATGCTCCACGCCCGCCTCTTGGTGAAAACGCCTCTCCAACCGCAACGCGCCCCCGCGACGACTCATCCGGGGCAGGAGATGCGATTCAGCCAGGGCACGGACCAGCACCGCATCACCGGAGGCCGGGTCGCCCGCGCCCGGTGCCGGTACCCGGGGAGCACTGGAAAACGCATAGTGCAAAACGGTGGACTGGTTCAAAGCCCGGCGCAAGCGGACAGTGGGACGCACTGCTCTGGCCGTGCTGCCCAGCCGCGCGGCCACGTAGTCCACGCCGTAGTCCATTTCGACGCCCGCGGGAAGCACAACTCGCTGGATGAGGCCAACGCGGAAAACTCGAACTGTCCGTGCGGACTGGCGGCCGGCGGCGGGATAATCCGCCG
>JACZYA010000137.1 GCA_022571295.1 Acidobacteriota bacterium
CGGGATGCGGAGCTCGCGCAGCAGATCGGCGAGAAATATGCAGGCGCCTTTGAGGATGCAGATCAGGTGCACGCTCTCGCCCTTGCAGTCGCGCTCGATCTGCCGGGCGATCGCACGCACGCGCTTGCGAATCTGCGCCCGGCGCAGCAGCACCTTGAGCTTTTCCCGCTGGCGCTTCTTGGCCACCACCACCCCCGCACACGCTTGCTGGACGCTGCTCACTTTACCCTGTGCGACTAGCGTGAGGCAAGAGGCGCGGGGAGTGAGATTTTTTGCGGCGTCGCTGCAGCGCCTGCTATCGGCATAAGGCGCGGGGAGTTGCTCGGAATGTAGGCTGGATGCCCGCGCATGGGAATAGGCGTGCCGGTTCACCACCACCGGCCCTCCCAAGCCCTCAGTCGGGGGCGAACCTAAAAAAAATATTTTTCGGTTGCGTCGATTTTCTGCTAGAGTGCATGCTCAGCAGGGGGATTCTACTGATACAAACGTAAGCAGCAAAATACCTGCGCGGCAGATTGTCCATCGTAGAGGAGTTGTGTTCCATGAAATCCAAGAGAAGTAGTGCGCACGCCCGAGTGTTCCTCGGGACGCTTCTGGTTTTGACTCTGCTCGGCCTCACGGCCACCAGCCAAGCCCAGACGATTGCGGGCGGTCAGATTGTGGGTGTGGTGCAAGACCCGACCGGCGCGGTCATTCCCGGCGCACAAGTGGTGGTGCGCAACGTGGCGACTGGAATGGAGCGGACGCTGACCACCAGCGAAGTGGGACGGTATCAAGCCCTCAATCTGCGCTCGGGCGAGTATGAAGTTACGGTGGAGCAATCCGGCTTCGCCACCATGCGGCACACGGGCATCGTGCTCGAAGTCGGCTCGACCGCCACGGTCAACATCACCTTGCAAGTGGCAGCAACGGCCGAGATCATCACCGTTGTGGAAGACGCGGCCATCATCGAGCCCGACCGGACCGCATACACGATCACCGTCTCTCAAATCGCGATCGAAAACCTGCCCATCAACGGCCGGCGCTGGGAGAACTTTGTGCTGCTCACGCCCACCGTACAGCCCGACGGCGACTTCGGCTTGGTGAGCTACCGCGGCATCTCCGGGCTCTACAACAACAACATGGTGGACGGCGCTGACAACAACCAAGCCTTCTTCTCCGAGGCTCGCGGCCGCACCCGCACCTCCTACACCATGAGTCAGGCGGCCATCAAAGAATTCCAGGTCGGCACCAGCAACTTCTCCTCCGAGTTCGGGCGCGCCGCCGGCGGCACCGTCAACGCCGTCACCAAGAGCGGCGGAAACGCCCTCCACGGCGAGGCGTTTTACTTCATCCGCGACGATGCCTTCAACGCCCAAGAGCCCATCAGCAAGGCCGATGGATTCGAGAAACAGAAGGACACCCGGCAGCAGTTCGGCTTCTCGGTGGGCGGCCCGATCAAGCAGGACAAAGTGTTCTGGTTCTTGAACTACGACCAGCAGCACCGCAACTTCCCCGGCATCGCAGTGGACAGCAGAGGTCGCAGGGACTCGGCCGGGCGTCTCTTCGTTGACCCCAGCTTCGCCTTGGATGAGTTCTGCGGCCCCACGTTCGGTGCCGGAGTAAGTCAGGCTCGCTGCGAAGGCGCGCGCGCGCTTCTCCTGGATGAACTTGGGCCGTTCGACCGCAAAGGCTTGAACAACGTTGCGCTGGGCAAGATTGACTGGAACATCAACCCCAGCCAGAGCTTCTCCGTCCAGTACAACTACCACAAGTGGCGCTCGCCCAATGGCATTCAGACCCAGGACCGCACCAACGACACCCCGCTGGCCAATGGGTTCGACGGCGTGCGCACTGACCTGTTTCTGGTTCGGCTGACTTCTCTGCTCACCACCAGCACAGTGAACGAGTTTCGCTTCCAGTACGGGCGCGACTTCGAGTTCCAGCGCAACAATGCCCCCGGGCCCTCTGTGCTCCACAACTCCCAACTGGACATTGATGGTGGCGGCATGCGCGACTTCCTGCCCCGGAAGGCCTTTCCGGATGAAGACCGCTACCAGTGGACGAACAACTTCAGTTGGATGCGCGGCAGCCATACCCTCAAGTTTGGGGCCGACATCAACTACGTGCGTGAACGCACCATCAACCTCTTCCGCGGCGGCGGCGTGTACGACTACCGCAGCATTGAAGCCTATGCCATGGACGTGCCCCTGGCTGGCATCCCTGTCTTTGACGACGGGGCCGACACCGGCATTCACTACCGCGACTTCCGCCAAGGCTTTGACCTCTCGGGCGGGTTGGGCGCACTCTCCTTCACCACCACCGACTGGAATTTCTACGTCCAGGACACGTGGAAAGCTCACCCGCACCTGACCCTGAATCTCGGCTTGCGCTACGAGTACACCGACCTGCCCCAGCCCGACCAGAGCATCTTCAGTTGCGTGGGCGCGGGAACGTGTCCCGATTTCGCTGGTCTGCCAGCCGATTTGCAGCAGAACGCCATGCGGATGAACTTGGATACGAACAACTTCGGGCCGCGGATCGGCCTGGCCTGGGACATTGCCGGCCGGCAGAAGACTGTGGTGCGCGCCGGCTATGGTATTACCTATGGGCGAACGTCGAACAGCGCCCTGGCGACCGGGCTGTTTGAAAATAACGCCATCACCCGCACTGAGATTCGTCTGCGGCCCTTTAATAGCGGTGCCCCCATATTCCCCAACACCTTCTGCAGCCCGGCACTGGGTACCCCGGGGGCGGACAGTGTCTGCACCTTCCCGACTGTGGCGAGTGGCACCACCGTCTTCTCCACCTTCACGCCCGACTTTGTGCGGCCGCTCGTTCACATGATGGATTTCGAAATCCAACAGTCCCTCTCACCGAACATGACCGTCTCCGTTTCCTACCTGGGAAGCCGAGGATTGCACTTGCCGGTCTTCCCCGACATCAACTTTAGTATCCCGGCCCCCTCCGACACGGTGACCTTTATAGATTCCGCCACCGGAGTCGTCCTAGGGGGGCCCATCCCGTTCTACACCGGCTCGCGGCCCATCTCCACTTTCGGCACCATCATCCAGGCGCAGAGCGTGGGCAACTCCTGGTTCAACGCCCTGGTGCTGCGCTTCAAGCGCCGCTTCAGCCAGGGGTTGATGTTCGACACCCACTACACCTGGTCCAAGGCCCTCGACGCCGGGCAGAACAGCTTCACCTTCTTCGCCCGCTTCCCGCAGTTTGTGGACCCCTTCAACACAAGCCGGGACTACGGCCCCTCTAGGTTCGACATCCCACACAAGTCCGTGAGCCAATTCCTCTGGGATCCGCCTTTCGAGAGGATTGCAAACAACGGCTTGCGCAATGCCTTCGATGGGTTCAAGTTCAGCGGGATCGTCACCTTGCGGGGCGGGCGAGCCTTCCCCGAAGACCTTGACGGCTCCTCTCCTTTCGCCCACAACGCTACCGCCTTTTTCACCACCAACGGCAGCGGCGGGGACGACCGCGCTCCGTGGCTGGGCAGCAACACCGCCTCAACCACCGGCTTCGCCATCTTCGACTTCCGGGTGACCCGCGAGATTACAATCACGGAAGGAACCAAGGCGGTCTTCATCTGGGAAGCCTTCAACCTCTTCAACCGCACCAACTTCAACCGCTTTACCGGCGACGCTTATGAGGTGGTTGGGAACTCTATCAACGGCGGGGCCCGGACCATTGAGGTGGCGCCGCTGAGCGATTTCCTCACTCCCACGGCGGCCTCTACCACTCTGAACGGCCCGCGCGAGATGCAGTTCGCGCTCAAGTTCATCTGGTAGAAAAAGGGTCTCGCCTTTCAGACGGCGTCCCCCTTGCGGGGGACGCCGTTTTTGTTTGCGGATACCGGAAAGCCGTGCGCGGAAGAACTTCAAAGTCGCCCAGCTCAGCGCGCCGCTTGGTCAAAAAACCGGTGAGATGATAGAATGTTTCGATTGGCGAGCCCGTAGCTCAGTCGGTAGAGCATCTGCCTTTTAAGCAGAGGGTCGTGGGTTCGAGTCCCACCGGGCTCACCAACTAACCCCCTGATTTCATTGGACTCTTCCGGACCCAGCCTCTTCCAAAACTGGAAACTTGGGTCCATTTGGGTCCAATTGTCCTCCCAACAGCAGATGCTCCAGCCGTTCTACGGCCGCGCGTTGAGTTGCTTCGCACCGAAGAGGGTCCATTTACCGGAGAGCAATTCCCTTACCGGACTGCGATTCTCCTGCTAGTCCTCTGTCGCTTCATCAGTGCGTTAGCAGCCTATGCATAAGCAGGGCGGCGTGTTGGGACGCGGCCACGACCCCCGCGAGGGCTTTCCGAACTGGCACGAGTTTCCCGCAAGGGGAACGGGAATAGCGCCACCGTTCTCCTAGACCCTGTCTTTTCAACATATTACCGTCTCCAGTTTGGGTAGGCCCCGTGCAGTAGCTCAATACATGGGGGGAGTTATCCGCTTTGAGGCGTAGCCAGGCCGAAACAGGTGGTGTTTCCCCAAACACCTCGAGCAGCCCGGCTTGGCTATTTCTCCAGGCCTGCCCCCCAAGAGCGTAGGACGTATCGAAGGAGGTACTGCCATGAGGTCGAGCCACGTACTGCGAGTGATGTTGGCGGTGGCGTTAGTATGTCCAGGCACTGGACAGGCTCAGAGCTTGCAGTCCGCACCCGCCGCGCCCGTGTCCCCCACCGACCCGGCGCCCGCTGCTACTACCAGGCAGCACTTGATCAAGTTCAACGGCGAGGTACGGGACGCGCTGGGCCAGCCCCGGACGGGCGTGGTCGGCATTACCTTCGCTCTCTATGCCGAGCAGGAGGGTGGTGCGCCGCTCTGGCTCGAGACTCAGAACGTCCAACTAGATGCGCAGGGGCGCTACACCGTGCTGCTGGGCGCGACCCAGAGCGAAGGTCTGCCCCTGGACTTGTTCGCCACCGGTGCGGCTCGCTGGCTGGGCCTGCAAGTGGAAGTCCAGCAAGAACAGCCCCGCGTTCTGCTGGTGAGCGTGCCCTACGCTCTGAAGGCCAAAGAAGCGGAGCTGCTGGCGGGCAAATCGGCTTCTGAGTTCTTGCTGGTCCAAGATTGGCAGGCGCAGATGCAACAGGAGATCCAGACCCAGTTGCAGCAAGGAACCAAGCAGCAGCTCGCCTTTCCCGGCAGCCAGCCCCAGGCAATCATAGAGACTGGGCGCTCCACCTTCACTGACAATAACACCACCGAAGTCGTCTTCATCGAGCAGTTGGGCACGGGGTTCGGCCTACGGGCGGTGTCACCCGGTATTCAGAAAGGCTCGGTTTTTGGGTTCGCGACCGGTACGGGTGGTGCCATTGGGGTCCGGGGCGAGACACCTGATTCCAACGGGCGGGCGCTGTTTGGCAAGGCAACGGCGACGACGGGCCCGGCGATTGGTCTGGTTGGGCAGACGTCGAGCACAGCGGGCACCGCGGTGTTTGGGCAAGCCTTGGCGACGACTGGAGCAAACTTTGGTGTGCGAGGAGACACGGCGAGTACGGGCGGAGTAGGCGCCTTGGGGCGATCGACGGCGAGCAGCGGGATAACGTTTGGCGTGAAGGGAGACACGGCCAGCACGCAGGGAACGGGCGTGTTCGGGCTGGCGACATCGACCTCAGGAAACACGTTTGGGATGTTTGGGGAGGTTAGGAGCTCGACCGGGGTGGCAGCCGTGTTTCGGAATACGGCCGGAGGGAACATCCTGAGTGGGCGAAACAACGCCATCGAGGTCTTTACCCTGGACGGTAGCGGGAACCTGACCACCAGTGGAACGCTCAGTGCCGGTGCCGACAACTTCACGGTGGACGCCAGCGGCAATGTCACCGCCACCGCCTTCGTGGGCGACGGCTCCGGCCTCACCAGCCTGCCGGCCGGCACCGGCGACATCACTTCGGTCAACACCGCCGCCGGTAGCGGGCTAAGCGGCGGCGCCACCTCGGGCGACGCCAACCTCAGCCTGCTCACAAGCTGCGGCGCCAACCAACTCCTGAAGTGGGATGGGGCCAGCAGTTGGGCCTGCGCCGCCGACATCGACACCAACAGCGGCGGCACCGTCACCAGTGTCACAGCAGGTGACGCCTCCATCACCATCGGCGGCACCGCCACCGATCCGACCGTGGCGCTGGCCGCCAACAGTGTCGACTCCAGCAAAATTGTGGACGGCACTATTGCCAGCGCTGACATCACCGACGCCACCATCGTCGACGCCGACATCAACGCCTCGGGGATCACTACCCGCTCTAAATTGCCGACTGCTCTTGCCTACGAAGATGAGGCCAACACCTTCACCGCCGCCCAGGAGTTGGCCGAGACCGGCACCGCCACCACTACCCAGGGTTTCAACTCCAACCCGCTCGACTTGGTGGCCTCGGCCTTCGACAGCGTCGCCGTGGCCGCCGAGGACCAGCTCTTCCGCTGGCAGGTCGACCCGGTCGACAACAACCTGTCCACCCGCTCGGGCCGGTTGAGCCTGCTGTTCGGGCAAGGGGGAGCGACGCCCAGCGCCACCGGCGTCACCATCAGCGCCGCCGGCACCCTCAATGCCACCGCCTTTGTGGGCGACGGCTCCGGGCTCACCGGCGTGACCTCCTCCGCTGACAGCGTGACCTCCGCCCAGATTGTGGACGGCACCATTGCCAGCGCTGACCTGGCCGATAGCAGTGTGACCTCCGTCAAGATCGCCGACGGCACGGTCGCCCTGGCCGACCTGGCCGCCGACAGCGTGGACTCCAGCAAGTTCACCGATGGCTCGGTGGCGCTGGCGGACCTGGCGACCGACAGCGTGGACTCCAGCAAGATTGTGGACGGCACCATTGTGGACACTGACATCAATGCCGCGGCCGCCATCGCTCGCTCCAAACTCTCGGGCACCTACGCCACGCTAGAGGCCAACACCTTCACTGGCACTCAGACCGCCCCCGCCTTCGCGGGCGACGGCGCCAGTCTGACCAGCCTCAACGCCAGCAACATCGCCAGCGGCATCCTGGCCGACGCCCGCCTGAGCGCCAACGTTTCCCTACTGGGGGCCTCGATCGAGTCGGCCGAGATTACCGATGGCACCATCGTCGATGCTGACATCAACGCCTCGGGGATCACTACCCGCTCTAAATTGCCGACTGCTCTTGCCTACGAAGATGAGGCCAACACCTTCACCGCCACCCAGGAGCTGGCCGAGACCGGCACCGCCACCACTATCCAGG
>JACZYA010000027.1 GCA_022571295.1 Acidobacteriota bacterium
CGTAGGCCTCGCGGTCGGCGCTGCGCGCCAGCGCCGCTCGCACCGGCACCACCCCCACTTCCGCTTCGCCCGTCGCCAGCCGCCACAGAGCCACCGCCCGCGCCTCGGCGATGTCGGGATGAGGAGAGAGACCTCGATAGGGGGAAACATCGTGCGCGGGCAGCAGCGCCACCGCGCTCTCGCCGCGCCCGGTCAGGAGGTCAAAGAAGAACCGCAGCGGCTCGACCAACGCTTCCGCCCGCCGGTTGTCGGCCGTCACCAGCAGCACCGGCCGCCCCAGCGCGCGGCCCAGCAGCGCCGTGACGAGTACTTTGGCGGTGTCGGTCAGTCCCGCCAGCGTCAGCTCGCCGCCGGGCGCACCAGCCGCCGGAGCTTGCCGTATGCGCTGCTCCAGTTCCCGCACCACCGCGGCGAAGCTGGCGTGCTCCTCCAGCCGCCGGATGGCCTGCTCGACAAAGGGAATAATCATTGCCGGCCCGCAATCCTTTCGATTAGCTCGCTGGTGGAGTAGCCCCGCTCGTAGGGCAGCGAGACCACGCGCCCGCCCGCGGCCGTCACCTCTTCCTTGCCCACGATGTTCGTGCCCCAGTCGCCGCCTTTCACCAGCACGTCGGGCAGGAGCGCTGCGATCAATTCTCGCGGCGTGGCCTCATCGAAAACCGTCACCGCGTCCACCACCGCCAGCGCCGCCAATACTTCGGCTCGCTCCGCTTCCGGCACCAGCGGACGGCTCTTGCCTTTGAGTTCCCGCACGCTGCGGTCGCTGTTGATGCCCACCACCAGCACCTCGCCCAGCGCGCGCGCCTGCTCCAGCAAGCGCACGTGCGCCGCGTGCAGCAAGTCGAAGCAGCCGTTGGTGAAGACAACCCTTTGGCCCGCCTGCTTCCACTGCCGCCGCCGCTCCAGCAGCGCCCCGCGCTCCAGAATTTTCTCCGCGCTCACTCGGTCACTCCCCATTGGCCGGCCCGATTCCGCGATTCTAGCACAGCGCTATGCGCGAGTCCGGCAGTGCTATACTGGCGCTCGAGGCATCTCCGGTGGCCTGAGAAGCTTTGGCCTCGCACTGAGTAGTTGTCATTCTGAGCGGAGCGAAGAATCCCACTGTTGCGGGATCAGCGAACACTGAGATTCTTCGTCGCCCGCCCTGCCTGCGGTAGGCAGGGTAGGCAGGCCGAGGCGGGCTCCTCAGAATGACAGGTTGAGGTGGATTTTCTTCGGGAATTCTGTTTCGAGGAGCATGGGCCCAAAATCCCAACAGTGGCTGGCGCGCGCTGAGCGGCGCATTCCCGGCGGGGTGAACTCGCCCGTGCGAGCTTTCCGCGCGGTGGGCGGCTCCCCGCCTTTCATCGAGCGCGGCGCTGGCGCTCGGCTCACCGATGTGGACGGTCGCACCTACATTGATTACGTAGGCTCCTGGGGACCGCTCATCCTGGGCCATGCCCACCCGGACATCGTCGCCGCGGTCGAGCAAGCCGCCCGCCGCGGCACCAGCTTCGGCGCGCCCACCCCCGGTGAAGTCGAGCTGGCGGAGGAAATCTGCGCCGCCTTTCCTTCCATTGAAAAAGTCCGCCTGGTCAGCTCCGGCACCGAGGCCACCATGTCGGCCATTCGCCTGGCGCGCGGCGCCACCGGCCGGAAGGCCATCGTCAAGTTCGAGGGCTGCTACCACGGCCATAACGACAGCCTGCTGGCCAAGGCTGGCTCCGGCCTGGCCACTTTCAACCTGCCCGACTCCGCCGGCGTGCCGGAAGAGTTCGTCCGCTTCACCCTCACGCTGCCCTACAACCACTTCGACGCACTCGAACAAATCTTTGCCCAGCAAGGAAGCGAAATCGCCGCCGTCATCGTCGAGCCGGTGGTCGGCAACATGGGCTGCGTCCTGCCGCAAGAAGGTTTTCTGAAAGGTTTGCGCGAGGTCACGCAAAAGCACGGCGCCCTGCTGCTCTTCGATGAAGTCATCACCGGTTTCCGCCTCGCCTACGGCGGCGCGCAGGAGCGCTTCGGTGTGCGCGCCGACCTGACCACGCTGGGAAAAGTGTTGGGCGGCGGGCTGCCGGTGGGCGCCTACGGTGGCCGCGCCGACCTGATGGATCAGGTCGCCCCGCTGGGGCCGGTCTATCAGGCCGGCACCTTGAGCGGCAACCCGCTGGCGGTTTCGGCGGGACGGGCAGCGCTGCACCTGCTGAAGCAGCCCGGTACCTATGAAAAGCTCGAAGTGTTGGGTGCCCGGCTGGGCGACGGCCTAGTACTCGCGGCCAAGGAAGCGGGCGTGGCGGTGGTGGGCAACCGCTGCGGCTCAATGCTGACTGTGTTCTTCACCGACCAGCCGGTCACGGATTACACCTCCGCCAAGTGCTGCGACACCGAACGCTTCGCCGCTTGGCATCGGGCGCTGCTGGCGCGCGGCGTCTATTGGCCGCCCTCGCAGTTCGAGGCCGCGTTTGTTTCCCTCGCCCACACCGAGGCCGACATCGACCAGACTTTGGCCGCCGCCCGCGAAGCCTTTGCACAGTTGACGTAGGAACTACCCATGCCCCGCAAGACGCTCGAGCAGTTGAAGCCCGGCCTCGCCAAAGTCGTCGTCCGCCCGGTGGAATTCCATCGCACCCTTACCTACTTCGACCAGCGCTTGCCGGCTGTGCTCACCACGCCTTCGATGATCGGGCAAATGGAAGTAGCTTCCGCCCGCGTACTGCAGCCCTACTTGCCCAAGGGGGCTATCTCGCTCGGCACCCACATCAACATCAGCCACCGCGCCCCGGCGCGGTTGGGGGAAAAGCTGCGCACCACCGCCTCCTTTGCCCGCGCGTACAAGCCCAAGAACGGCGGCCGCCTCCGCTACGTCTTTGAAGTGGAGGCGCGGGTCGGAAAGCGCCTGATCGGCGTCGGCACAGTGGAGCGCGCCGTAGTCAACCATTCCCAGGAAAACGAGCACGCCGCCGCTCGCAAGCGCCGCCCCCGCCCCCGGCACCGCGCGCGCAAGTAAACTGAAGCCAGGTCATTCGCTTAGCGGGGGCTGCCCCTGCGCGGCCCTGTCGCACGCCATCTCGCTCTCGCCAGTAACTCCTTTTGGGTGTAAACTTTCCACGTTTTGCGGGGGAGGGTTGATTGTTTCGTTCGCTCCGTCGTAATCTTCAACCCGACTCCACTTTGATTCCGCAGCACAACTGAAGCGGAGAACGAGACGTGAAGACGACCACCTCCCACAACCCCCTTTTCTGGCGCGTCGAAGGCAGCCTGCTGAACCTGGGCGCGGTGCGCCCGGTGGCCTTCTTCACCTGGAACGCGCAGACCTTTGCCGAGCGCTGGGCCCGGCGCGGCGGCTTGGGGCTGCTGGCCCTGGTCCGGCCTTTTCTCTACGCAACCGACCGCATCTTCGCCACCCGCGTCCTGCACGCTTTGCTGCGCGGCGTCAGCCGCGACCGCCTCGACCTCTTGGGCGAAGAGTACTTTGACTATGTTCTTAAGCCCCGGCTCAAACAACGCGGGGTGGAGAAGCTCAAGGAAATCTTGGCCGCCAACGACGCCGGCGACGGGGCCAACGGCTCGGTGGTGTTGGTCAGCCAGGGGCTCGACCACGTCATGCGCCCGCTGGCGAACTACCTGGGAGTGGAGCGACTCCTGGCCAACCGGCTGGAGTTCCGCGACGGCCGCGCTACTGGCCGCCTGTTGGACCCCGTCATCCGGCCGCGCGGCGTCTTCGCCCGCCTGGTTGGCCGGCGTCCCGACGGACGAGTTTCCTGCGAGCGGCTGGCCTACGACCTGGGTTTTTCCCATCGCCCGGAAATCTTGCCTGCCGCCTCTCTTCCTGCCCGGCGGCGGCCGCCCCAGCCGGCAGGACCGATTGTTCTCTACGATTCCCGCAAAAAGGTTGAGCGCCTGTCGGTGCGGGAAGCGCTGGCGGGCAAGCACATCCTCCTCATCGGCGTCACCGGCTTCATCGGAAAAGTCTGGCTGGTGAACCTACTCGGCGACCTTCCCGCCATTGGGAAAATTCATCTCTTGATTCGCCCGCAACGGTCCCGCACCGCCCGCCAGCGCTTTGAGAAAATTGTGGAGGAATCTCCGGTCTTCGATGGCTTGCACCAGCGCACCGGGAGCGACTTCGTCCGATTCGTGAGTGATCGGATTGAAGTGGTGGAAGGCGACGTCACCCAACCCGGCCTGGGCATCGAGCCTGAAACCCGGGCGAGGCTGCAACGCGCGCTCGACTTGGTGATCAACAGCTCCGGCCTCACAGAGTTCAACCCCGAACTGCGTCCTGTGCTGGCGACCAACGTTGATGCCACCATGAACATACTCGACTTTGTTCGGCAGTCCGACCACGCCGGGCTGCTGCACCTTTCTACCTGCTATGTGGCGGGCGCTCGCGATGGGCGGGTGAGCGAAGAGTTGCGCCCCAATTACACCCCGGCGCACGTCTCCGACTTCGACGCCGAGCAGGAATGGCGGGCGCTGCACCAGTTGGTCAAAGACGCCGAGGCCCGCTCCCAAACCGCCGAAGTCACCGAGGAGCTGCGCCGGCAGGCGCAGGAAAAGAGCACCGCCGCCAAAGACCTTTCCGGTACGGCACTGGAGAACCAAGTCCGCAAGAACCGCATCCGTTGGCTGCGTAACTACCTGACCGAAGCCGCTACCCGCCGCGCCAACCAGTTGGGCTGGCCCAACACTTATACTTTCACCAAAAGCCTGGCCGAGTCGCTCCTCTTGAAGTTGGGGGCCGACCTGCCGGTGGCGGTGGTGCGGCCTTCCATCGTTGAAACCTCCGTCCGCCAGCCCTTCTGCGGCTGGAACGAAGGCATCAATACCTCCGCGCCGCTTTCCTATCTGCTGGGGACCTACTTCCGGCAGCTTCCCACCAACGAGCGCAAGTGCCTGGACTTGATCCCGGTGGACGTAGTGTGCCGCGGCATGACCTTGATTGCCGCCGCCGTGGTCGCGCGTTGCCACCAGCGCCTCTACCAACTGGCCACCTCCGCCAACAATCCCTGCGACATGCGCCGCTCCATCGAGCTCACCAGCCTGGCCCACCGCAAGCACTACCGCGCCCAGGAGGGCCTGGAGCATTGGCTGCGCTCCCGCTTTGACAGCATCCCGGTTTCGAAGGAGCGTTATCAGGCGCTCTCTGCGCCCCGCCAGCGCGCCATTGTGCGCGCCCTCAAGCACCTCATCTGGCCGTTCCGCTTCCTGCGTTCCCGCCTCACCCGCCGGGAGCGCGACTTGGACAAAGTTGAAAAACTCATCCAACTCTATGAGCCCTTCATCCTCCACAACCAGCACGTCTTTGAGGCCGAAAACGTCGAGCTGCTCTCCCACGCCCTTCCGCCCGAGGAGCGGGATGCCTTCGGCTACGACTCCGATTCCTTGGACTGGTGGGATTACTGGATCAACGTCCATGTGCCGGCCCTGCGCAAATGGTGCTACCCGCTCATTGAGGGCCGCCGGCCGGAATCCGGGCGCCGCCGCGCCTTCCAGTTGCTTGAGTCAACAGGAAGCAGTGCGGTGGAACGCTCGGCAGGGCGCTCCGGCAAACAAACCTTGACTCCGGAAGCCACATGGCCATCTTCCTGACCGGCTCCACCGGCTACATCGGCGGCCACATCGTGGCGGGCCTGCTGGAGCGTCACTCCGATTCGCTCAACCTGCTCGTGCGCGCCAAGAACCGGCGCGAGGCGGAGCTTCGCCTCTGGCGCGCCCTGCAACTTCACCTGGACTTCCCCCGCTTCCACGGCTTCCTCCACTCGCGTATCGCCATTTTCCTGGGCGACCTGACCGACGCGCAGTTCGGCCTGCCCGACGACGACTATCGCCGTTTGGTCCACTCCACCGACTCGGTCATCCACTGTGCCGCTTCGCTCAATCGCAAGTCAGAGAAAAGCTGCCTCAACGTCAACCTGCGCGGCACCCTGGAGGTGGTCAAGCTGGCCGCTGCCGCCCGCGACCTCCACGGCCTGCGCCGCATCAGCCACGTCAGCACCGTCGCCGTCGCCGGCCAGCGCTCGAACGAAGTGGTGCGCGAGGAGGAGTCCATCGACTGGAGCCGCTCCGACTACGACCCCTACGCCCGCACCAAGAAATTTTGCGAGCACATGATTCGAGAATTTCTTCCCGACGTGCCCCGTACCATCTTCCGCCCCAGCATCGTCCTGGGCGACAGCCGCCGCGGGGAGACCACTCAGTTCGACATGGTCCAGGCCTTCGTCTTTCTGGCTGGCCTGCCCCTGCTACCCTTCCGCCCAACTGACCGCATTGACATCGTTCCGGTGGACTTCGTGGCCGACTCCATCGTCGCCCTGCACCAGAAAGAGAAGCCCGCGCACGACACCTACCATCTCTCCTCGGGCACCGGCTCGCAGACCTTTCGGGAGCTGACCGACGCGCTGGCCGCAGCCCGGGGGAAGCGCAAGCCCATCTACGTGCCCGGGTTGGAGCGCCCCTTTACCGGGTTGGTCAACGCCCTCGCCAATCGGCGGGGCGCGATGGGCTACGGTGCTGCGCTGCTCAAAGTGTTTATTCCCTACTTGGTTTGGAACACGGTTTTCGACAACACCCGTGTGGTTTCGGAGCTGGGCCGCAGCCCCGCCCCCTTCTCGCGCTACAGCCTCCCGCTGCTGAAGTTCAGCCGCGAGAACCGCTTCACCTACAACTACAAGGAGTGGCCCCGCACCGCTAGCCCCGCCAACGGCAGGGCCGAGGGCGAGGTCAGCACCGTGGGGAGAACGGTCGGATGATGGACCTGGTGTTGGAGGCCTGGGTCAGCAGCCTGATCGAACTCTCGAAGTTGACCTGGATGCTGGGCGCGGGCCGGCCCTGGAGGCCGGGCGAAAAGCTCCGGCTGCTCTTCGCCGGCTACAACGGCACCCGCAACACCGGCTCCGACGTGCGGGTGGAAGAGATGCTGCGCCAGGTGCGCCACATCCTGGGCGACGACAAAGTCGCGCTCAGCGTGATGACCCAGAATTTCGACTTCACCCGCGGCTACTTCGGCTCCGCCCGGCAGGTGCGCCTGCCCGAAGTTTTCCCGCCCTTCCTCCGCCGCGAGGTGCCCCGCCACCACGGCGTGGTGGCCTGCGAAGGCTCGATGTTCAAGAGCAAGTTCGCCAATGCGCTCACCACCATGATGATCGGCTCGTTGGGCATGGCTTCGGCGCAGAACAAGCTCTCGGTCGGCTACGGCGCTGAGGCCGGCGCCATGGACCCGCTGCTGGCCCGCATGTGCCGGCGCTACTGCGGGCAGTCGTTCATCATCACCCGCAACGAAGAGTCGCAAACCATCCTCTCCGAGCTCGGCGTCCCCACCGAGCTCGGCACCGACACCGCCTGGACCTTCGAGCCCCGCGCTGCGGACTACGGCCAAAAAGTCCTGCGCGAAGCGGGCTGGGACGGCAGCGCCCCGGTGCTGGTCCTGTGCCCCATCAATCCCTTCTGGTGGCCGGTGAAGGCTTCGGTGGCCAAGTACGCAGCCCGCGCCCTGACCGGCGCTTACCGCCAGAGTCACTACCGCTCCCTCTACTTCCACCGCGCTGGGCCCGAAGTGGACGCCGCCTACACCCGTTATCTCGCCGCGCTCGCGAACGCGGTCGATGCTTTTCGCAAGCAGCACAAGGCCTTCCTCGTTCTGGTGGCCATGGAGCGGCTGGACGGACGGGCCTGTCGGCAGGTCGCCGAGCGGCTGGGCGGTGTGCCTGTTTTTACTTCCGAGCAGTACGACATGTACCAACTGGTCGGCATCCTGCGCTGCTGCCACCTGATGGTTTCCTCGCGCTACCACGGCATCGTTACCTCCATGCCGGCGCTGGTGCCTTCGGTCGGCGTCACCATGGACGAGCGCATCCGTAACCTGATGTGCGAGCGCGGCCACGACCATCTGCTCCTGGACGTGGACGATGCTGACTTGGAGTCGAAGCTCCTGGTGGCGTTGGATACTCTGTGCCGGGAGCGCGACGCCATCCGCGACGCCATCGGGCGCACCGTGGTCAAAAACCTCAAGGCCATGGCCCGCATGGGCGTGTACTTCGAGCGGCACTTGCAGCAGCATTACCCGGAGTTTCCCGTGCGCAGCGGGCTGCTCAGTTGGGAGGACTACTTGCCTCCCCTCAGCCCCACCCTGCGCAAGCTGGTCGAGAGCTACGGCGAATGAACTTTGTCGAAAACATCTTTCAGAATCTGCGCCAATCCTCTGGCCGGCCTGTGTTGCAGGAAGTTCGGGACGGTCGCGTGGTCGCCGTCACCGGCGGTGATCTGCTGGCCTCGATCCGCGCGGCCCGCGCCTTCCTGCGCCGACAGGGTCTGAAGAAGGGCGACCGTTGCGTCCTGCTGGCTCCGAACAGCCTTCGCTGGGCGGCGGTTGACTTCGCCCTCCTGGCGGAAGGGATTCTGGCGGTTCCGCTCTACGCCCGGCAGGCTCCCGCCGAGCTGGTGGCGATGATGAAGGACTGCTCACCCTCGCTTATCTGCTGCGGCGACCAAGCCCTGCGCGAGGCGATCTCCCGCCAGTGGCCCGATGCGCCGCCCCGCGTCCTGTTGGACGAAATGTTCGCTGCGCCTGGCGCCGACGCGGGCACTGTCGGCGACGCCCCCGCTGCGCTGGCCGACGCCGACCCGGTGACCATCATCTACACCTCCGGCACCTCGGGCGAGGCCAAGGGGGTCGTCCTCAACGTCGGCAACCTTTCCCACATGGTTCCCTGCACCGGCGCCCGGCTGGATTTGCTGATGGGCCCGCGCACCGAGCCCGACCGCGTGTTCCACTACCTGCCGTTTTGCTTCGCCGGCTCGTGGATTCTCCTGCTCACCTCCCTCTCCCGCCCCAGCCTGCTCACGCTCTCCACCGACCTCACCAAGTTGATGGATGAGCTCAAACTTGCCGACCCCAACTATTTCCTCAACGTTCCGGCGCTGCTGGAGCGAGTCCGCAGCGGGGTGGAGGAGCAGTTGGAGAAGCGCGGCGGTTTGGCGCGTTTGCTTTATCGGCGTGGCAAGGCGGCGTGGTTTCGGCGTCGGGCCGGAAGGTCGGCGGCGCTCGACCCGTTGTGGCTGGCGTTGGCGCGCGCCGTGGTCTTTCCCGCCATTCGTAAGAAGCTCGGCCCGAATCTCAAAGCGCTCCTCTGCGGTTCCGCTCCGCTGGCCCAGGAGACGCAACTCTTTTTCCTGATGCTGGGCCTGCCGGTCTTGCAGGTGTACGGGCTCACCGAAACTACCGGCATCTGCACCCTCGACCATCCCCGCCGCGTCGAGCCCGGGCGGGTAGGGCCGGCCATTCCCGGCATCGAAATGAAGCTGGGCCAGGGCGAGGAAATCCTGGTGCGCGGCCCCCACATCTTCCCCGGCTACTGGAACCGCCCGCAGGAAACCGCCCAAGCCTTGCGCAACGGCTGGTACCATACCGGCGACCAGGGCGAAGTGGACGCCGCCGGTAACTGGCGCATCATCGGGCGGCTGAAGAATTTGATTATCCCCGCTTCCGGCCACAACGTCGCGCCCGAGCCGATTGAGGATGCGCTGCTCCGTCGGCTGCCCGGCGCGCAGCAGGTGCTGCTGGTGGGCAACGGGCGCAGCTTCCTGGCCGCGCTCATCACCGGCCAGGTCCGCCGCGAGCAGGCGCAGGGGGAAATTGACGCCGTGAACACTGAGCTGCCGCACTACCAGCGCGTGCGTGCTTTCCAGTTGCTTGCTGAGCCGTTTACCATCGAGAATGGTTTACTGACCGCGAATGGAAAACTGAAGCGGGCCCACATCCTGGCCCGCTACCAGGCAGAGATTGATGAGATGTACCGCCAGAAGGTGACATGAAAGTGCTCACCGCCGAGGCGCAGAGAACACAGAGAAGAGCGCCAAGAACCTATCTTTTGGGAGGTTCCTTCCTTTGCGTCTCTGCGGTGAAAAGTTGTCTTGGCTCAAATGAGCGGGTTCACCTATTCTTTCGCGGGCGCGAAGCATGAAGAGTTTCAAGGGCAATACGCTTAGTTGGGAGTTGGTGGACGGTGCCGTGGAGCTGGCGCTGCACCGCCAGCCCAACAACGAAATCGGTTCCGCCACCCTGGAAGAGTTGGAGCGGTTTGTCGAAGCACTCCAAGCAGCGGAAGGCCAAGCCCACGCCGTCATCCTCCACAGCACGCTCAAGTCTGGCTTCTGTGCTGGGGCCGACCTGCGCGAGCTCTACCGTCGCATGCAAGAACTGCCCCAAGCCGAGCGCATGGCCGGGCTACGCGATTTTCTCCAGCGCATCCACACAGTGATGAACGCCCTCGACGCCTCGCCCCTGACCACCATCGCCGCCGTCCACGGCGTGACTTTCGGCGGCGGCTTCGAGCTGGCGCTCGCCTGCGACCTCATCATCGCTGACAAGATGGCGCGCTTCTGCTTTCCCGAGCTGCGCCTGGGCCTGATTCCCGCCTTCGGCGGCATCCCGCGCCTCAAGCGCGACCTCGGCAACGCCCTGGTGCGCGACCTGCTGCTCACCGGCCGCAGCATCAACGCCACCCGCGCGCACGCCGTCGGACTGGTCAGCCAAGTGACGGCCGAAGGCCAGGCGTTGAAAGTGGCGCGCGCCACCGCCGCCCAGATCAAAAAGTTCGATCGCCAGACTAGTGCCGCGGCAAAAAAATTCATCAAGCCGATTCCTTACGAGGAGTTGAAACAAGAAATTGAAATCTTTTGCGATCTGTTCACGCGCCCGGCGGTCGAGGCCGGCCTGCGCAAGTTCGTCGAATCCACCGACGCCATGCCCTACCTCCCATGACGATACGCCACGGAGCCACAGAGACGCAGAGACAGGGGCGTTCTTGGAAAATGGGCGCTCGTAAGTTTCTTGCGGTAAGATTTCTCGTCCTTTTATCTCTGTGCCTCAGCGCCTCGGTGGCTTCAAAAAGGTGATTATGCGAACGACTGAACAGACGCTGGAGGAAGTACTAAAACTGGCAGCGACGCACTTCAAGGTGGCGCGCGAGCAGCTCACCCCCGGCGACGACTTTTTCCAGAAGCTCGGCATAGATAGCATGCAGGCCCTTGAGCTGCTGACGCGGCTGGAAAACCACTTCGGCATCGAGCTGCCCGACTACGAAATGCAGGGCGTGAGCGACTTCCGCACCCTGGCCGAGCGCATCCAGTCCCGCCTGTGACAAAAGCCGCGGGGGAATCCCAACGCAGGGCTTGCAAGAAGACCTCTTTTCCAAAACAATCAATCCTCTGTGTCGCGGTGACTCTGTGGCTAACATCTGTGGCTGACCATGCTTGATTTGCGGCAATACGCTTCGCTGGGCGGCGCTTTGCGCGACGCGTTGGAGCGCTGGCCCAACGAAACCTGCCTGATCGAAGCCGACCGCGAGCGCGAAAACTGCCGCCTGACCTACCGCCAGTTCAGAGAAGCGGCCCTGCCTCTGGCCCGCGCCTTGCAAGAGATGGGATTCGCACAGGGCAGCCGCGTCGCCATCATCATGACCAACCAGTCTAAGTGGCTGATTTCCGCCTACGCGGTGTTCTATGGCGGCGGCGTGCTGGTGCCGCTGGACTACAAGCTCACTCCGCGCGAGCATCTGCAACTGCTGGCGCACTCGGAAGCACGCTTCCTGATGGTCGAGTACCACCTCTGGCGCGCGCTCACGCAGACGGTGGGGTTCCAGCACCTGCGGGTGGAAGAAGTGCTGGTGACCGAAGCGCCTCCCGGCGCCGACCTGACCGGCGCCCATTCGACAAGCTCAGGGCAAGCGCGCCGCTGGGAGGAGTGCCGGGCGAGCCGCGAGCCGGACTTTGTCCCGCGCGACCGCACCGACCCGGCCGCGATCGTCTATTCCTCCGGCACCGGCGGGCAGCCCAAGGGCTGCGTACTGACGCACGAGAATTACCTCGAGCAGTGCATGGCGCTGACTTCGCTCTACCCCTTCTGGCCGGGGGTGCGCTACCTGAGCATCCTGCCCACCAACCACGCCATCGACTTCATGGTGGGTTTCATCGGCCCGTTCACCTGCGGCGCGGCGGTGGTGCACCTGCGTACCCTGCGGCCGGAGTACGTCCGCGACGCCTTCTCCCGCTACAAAATCACTTACATGAGTTTGGTGCCGATGGTGCTCAAGAACCTGGAGCGCGGTCTGCGCGCGCGCTTTGCCGAGCTGCCGTGGCACCGCCGGTTCATCCTCAATCGCCTCATCGCCCTCAACCGCCGCCTGACGCGCAAGCGGCCCCGGCTTGCGCTCAGCCGCTTACTGCTGCGCGGCGTGCATCAGGCCTTCGGGGGCGAGTTGCGGGCGCTGTTTGTGGGTGGCGCCTTCACCGAGCCGGCCACCTTGCAGTTTTTCTACGACCTCGGCATCCCGGTCTCCAACGGCTACGGCCTCACCGAAGCCGGCACCGCCGTCACCCTCGACGACTTCAACCCCTTCCGGCCCGACACCGTCGGCAAGCCGCTGCCGGGGATGGAAGTGCGCATCATCGCGCCCGACGCCGACGGCATCGGCGAGGTGGCGGTGCGCAGCAAAACCGTTATGTCGCACTACCTCGACCAGCCGGAGTTGACCGCCGAGACCATCGTGGACGGCTGGCTGCAGACCGGCGACCTGGGCCGCCTCGACCCCACCGGCCACTTGCAACTCTTCGGCCGCAAGAAGAACATGATCGTCACCGCCGGCGGCAAGAACATTTATCCCGAGGACATCGAAACCGTCTTCGAAGGCCTGGCGGTCAAAGAGTTCTGCGTCTTTGCCGCCAACTACCTCTGGCCGCAGCGCGGCAGGGTGCGCGAGCAGTTGGTGCTGGTGCTGCGGTTGGAGGCGGGCAAGAAATTTACCGACGCGCTGCGGGCTGACTTGGTGGCCCGCAACCGCCGCCTGCTGGACTTTAAGCGCGTCGGCGGGTACGTCATTTGGGAGCGGGATTTCCCGCGCACCGCCTCGCTCAAGATCAAGCGCAACCTTCTGGCGGAAGAGATTCGCGATCGTCTTGACCGCGCCGACGCGGTGGTGCCGTTGTGAACGAGCAGTTTCTGGCTGTGGTCAACCCGGCCGCCGGCGGCGGGCGCTGCGGCAAGCTAGCGGGCCCTGCGCTGGAGAAGTTGCGCAGTGCGGGAGTGGAACTGGAAGTTATCGAAACCCGCACCCCCGGGCAAGCCACAAGGTTTGTGCGGGACGCCTACCGGGCTGGCTACCGCCGCTTTATCGCCGTGGGCGGCGACGGCACCGCTTATGAAATCGTCAATGGATTATTTCCCGGCGCCGAGGGGGGTGAGCGTCCCACGCTGGGGTTTCTTCCGCTCGGCACCGGCAACTCTTTTCTGCGGGATTTCACCGAGCGCGGCGTCGAGCACGCCACCCAAGCACTGCTGGCCGGGCGCGTGCGTCCGTGCGACGTGCTGCGCCTGACCCACACGGAGGGCGTCCTTTACTACATCAACCTGTTGAGCATGGGTTTTGCCGCCGACGTGGCCGCGGTGCGCGACCGAAAATTCAAATCCCTGGGCGGGTTGGGCTACCTGCTGGGAGTGCTGACCTGCCTGATTCGCCTGCGTCGGCGGGCGTTTCCCCTGCGGGTTGAAGGCGAGGCCGAGTTTGACCGTCGGCGCTGCCTCTTCCTCAGCTTCAACAACAGCAAGTTCACCGGCGGTACAATGATGATCGCGCCTCTGGCCGACATCGCCGACGGCTTGGTGGAGTTTGTGCGCTGGGGGCCCATCGGGCGGCTGGGATTGGTGCGCAATTTTCCCCGCTTGTACGACGGCTCCCACATCAACCATCCGCTGGCTTCGCGCCGGGCGGTTCGGCGGGTGGAGTTCCAGTGGGACGCCCCGGTGGACGTGATGGTGGACGGGGAGGTGCTCACGTTGCAGTGCCGGACGCTGGAGGTCTTGCCGGCGGCCCTGAACGTCATGGTATGAGAAAACTCTACCTCGTCATCCGCTCTGTGGTTCTGTGGAGTGCCAGCATTCTCCATTTTTTTCCGGCTTGCAGCTTGCTGGTCTTGCTGGGAATCTTCGTGGACCCGCGCAAGAACGACCGCCCGCAACGCATCTTATTCCGCAACGTCCTCCGGGTGGCGGGCGTCGGGTTTGAGGTGCGCCGCGCGTCCGGGTTCGACCCCGCGCGCGCCAGCATCTTCGTCTGCAACCACGTCAACCTCTTTGACGCTTTCGTAATCTACTCCGCCATTCCGCAGTTCGTGCGGGGGTGGGAGTTGGAGTCGCATTTCAAGGTTCCCGCCTACGGTTGGATGATGAAGCGTTTCGGCAACATCCCGGTGCCGAACAGCGCCAGTCTGTCCGATCTCAAGAAGCTCATCCAGCGCACCCGGGCAGCGCTGGATGGCGGCGTCAGCATCATCGTTTTTGCGGAAGGGTCGCGCACGCAGGACGGCCGGGTGGCACCTTTCCGGCGGGGTGTCTTCAACCTGTTGCCGCAATTGGGGCACCCGATTGTGCCCATGAGCATTGTGGGGTCGTTTCAGTTCAAGCGGAAGGGAAGCTGGATGCTCCACCCCTCTAAGATTGTCGTCCACCTGCACGACACCATCGAAACCAAAGGATTGAGCAAGCAGGACGCCACGGAGTTGCGCGAGCGGGTGCACCGCATCGTGGCCGCGCCCGTGCACCAGCCACTCGACCGGCCATGAGTGAGCGGTCGCTCAACGCCGTTTATTCTAAGCCGTCCATGCGGCGGCGCTACGAGGTCTGGTTCCTGCGCTTCCTGCTGGCCGACGGCAGCGGGGCGTGGTGGTTTCGCTACCTGCTGATGAACCGGGGGCGGCCGGGGGGCGGAGGCTGCCCCGGCCAGTCCGGCGGGATGCCGGTGCAGGTGTGGGCCACCTGGTTTCCCCGCGAGGGGAAGCCGCAGAGCTTCATCCAAGGATTTCCCCAAGCGGGGCTTTCGCTGAGCCAACCGGGAGCCCAACCTTTCCATCTGGAGATCGGCGGCAATCGCATCGGGGAAGATTGCTGCGCCGGGCGATTGGACGTTGACGGCCACCAAGTGAGCTGGGAGTTGCGCTACCGTTCCACCCTGGGGGTGACGCTATCCGACGTGGGCTGGATCGGCTTTTCCCGCACGCCCCACTCCGACGCAGTCTTCTCCGGCGAGATCACTTTCGATGGCCGGAGGTTTCGCGGCCAGCCGCTGGGCTACGGTTTGCAGGGACACAACTGCGGCTTCCGCCACCGCAACCGGTGGAACTGGACGCACTGCGCCGTGCGCAATTCCGAGGGCGGCGGGCTGAGCAGCTTCGAGGCGTTGGAATATGAGATGCCGCTCGGCCTGCGCTTCCGCAAAGCGCTGCTCTGGCATGGGGGGAAGCTGTACACGTTCAGGAAGTTTCAGGAAATCCGTCGCGACCGCGACCATTTGCAATGGGAGTTCCGCTGCACGGGTTGCGCGGGCAGCGCGGAGTTGGTGGCCGTGATCGACGGCAGCGGCCCCTCGCTCCACCGGCTGCCGTACCTGAAGACCAACTGCGCTTCGAGCTTCGAAGTCGCCAATAACAGCTTGGCCCGCGCAACCCTTCACCTCAGCCGTCCCGGCCATCCCTTGGAGACGATCAGCACCGATGGCGGCGTTGTGGTAGAAATGGTCGGCGCCTGAGGGGATCAAAGGAGAACGTGTTTCCACGTCATGGGCGGCAAAGCTGAGCAAGCTTTTGGGATCTGGGCGCTCCAACTGTGTCTGCTGGTGATTGTCCTCTTTGGCAGCGGATGTATTTTCTTTCGCGGGCAGCGCTACCACCACTTCGCCACGCGGACGCCGCTCCCGGCTGGGCACTATTTGATTCTGGGTTTCATGGGCGGGCGCGAACCCTGGGACAATGACAAGCGCGGGGCCCGAAAACTGGCGCTCAAGCTGCGTGCTCTGAATCTCCCCCGCGTCCACGTGGAGACGGTGGAGAACAGGAAGCGCCCGCTGGCGATTCAACTTATTCGCAACGCCTTTGACCGCAACCAGGATGGCACGCTGGACGAGGCAGAACGGGCTGCTGTCCGTTTGATCTTGTATGGACAGAGTTTCGGGGGCGCGGCGGTGGTTAAATTGGCCAAGCAGTTGAAGAAAATGGATGTGCCGGTCTTGCTCACCGTGCAAGTGGATAGCATCGGTTGGGGCGATGCGGTGATCCCGTCCAACGTCCGCCGTGCGGCGAATCTGTTCCAACCCAACGGCCTCATCATTCGGGGCGAGCCCAAGCTTCGCGCCCAGGACCCGCAGAAAACTGCCATCTTGGGGAATTTCCGTTTTGATTATCGAAACAAGAAAATTGATCTCTCGGAGGTCTCCTGGTTCAAAAAGATTTTTCGCACGGCGCACACCAAAATGGACCACGACCCGGAGGTCTGGGCCAAGGTGGAGGAACTGATCTTGAGTGTGATCGAGTAGCGGACGACAGGAGCTTTTGTTTGGAGGGTGGTGGGTAACACTCTTGCATTCAAGCCTTTGTCTGATAGTATTTCCCCCACTGGTGGTATAGTGCCGGGACAAGATGGTTAGTAAGCGTCGAACGCACCTGCGCATCCGACCCAGCCGTCCCTTGCTGGCCAACTACCCGAATTATCTCGGTCGCGTGCGCGACATCGGCCCTGCGGGCGCGTTCATTGAGAGCGATCGCCCGTTGCTTCCCGGGAAGATCCTTCCCATCACTTTCTGGCTGGATGTGGAGCGATCGGTGGAGATCGATGCGGTGGTCCGCCGAGTGGAATCGTTGCGCGGGATGGGGGTCGAGTTCCTGAACATGACCGGGGAAGGGATGCGCCTGTTGTGCAATTATTGGGACGTCAAGCCGCCGCTGCTCGCCAACGACCGTCGCACCAGCCTGCCGCGCATCAAGCCCAAGAAAATGGTGCTGGTGGAATATCCGAACTACCTTTCGCGGGTGCGAGACCTGAGCCCGGTGGGGGCGTTCATCGAGGACCGGCGCTACCTGCCGCCCGGGCAACACGTTTCCCTCAAGCTCTGGCTGGACAGCATCTCTCCCATTCCCATTGATGTGACGGTGCGGCGGGTGGACGAGGGGCACGGAATCGGCGTCCAGTTTGCGAGCCTGAAAGAGAGCGACTACGACCGCTTGCGTCAGTTTTGCCGGGCCCAGCCTCAACAACCAGTGTAGGTAGTAAGAAGCGTCTCACCGAAACCAACCGCTGCCTCCCACCTAGCAGGCTTACTCGGGGAAGAGCGTGGTGCTGGAGGTGGGAGTCGTTTATCCTGAGCGCAGTCGAGGGAAACCCACACAGGGGGCCGAGTTCCTTTGCACCTGAGCCTTCGGCGCGCTCTGTCCTCTCGGGGCAAGGCTTGTGGCGGAAATCATGGTGCTGGAGGTGGGAGTCGAACCCACACGGGGGGTAAGCCCCACCGGATTTTGAGACCTTGCCCTCAATGTTCCCCAAATTCCCTGTTGGCCGGAAACCTGACGGACTGACCACGGTCAAAATACGCTCTATCCTGAAGATTACTGAAACGTCCTCCGCTAATTCGGGGCTGGAGCAGTCTTTGGCGGCACGACGGGGAGCAGGATGAACGAGGGGTGCTCCTCGTCATGATAAATCTTCTCGTCTGCGGTCTGCATAGACGCCGTCTTGCCCAGCGGTTCTCCCGTGTTGGGATTGCGGTCGTACTTGGGGAAGGCGGAGGACGAGATCTCGACCCGGATGCGGTGGTCCTTGCGGAAGGTTTGGCACGTATTCCATAGGTCGATGTTGAAAACGTATACCTTCCCCGGTTCGATCAGTTCGGGCCTGTCCATTCCCTGGCGGAAGCGGGCGCGCACCATGCCGTCGGTCAAGCGCTGCGCAAAGCCGGTCGGCCACACGTCGAGGAGCTTGGCCATGAAGTCGGTATCCTTTGCCGATGAGGAGGCGTAAATTTGGGCGCGCACCGGGCCGCAGATCAACGTGTCTTCCGTGACGGGAGGGGAGGTATAGACCAAGACGTCATCGCGCCGCTCGATCGGCCGGTAATCGTCCGGGCCCCCGATTTGCGCGAACGTCTGCTCGGTGATGAAGGGGGTCGGGATTGCAGGGTCGTAGATGTACTGGTCGGCCGGTTCTTTGGACGGCGCCTGGGTGGAGAGCTTCCCGTCGCCATAGAGGCTGTTGGCGCGTCCACTGCTGCGCAGAAAATACTTCGTGTACTGGGTCCGGGCAAGCGGCCACTCGTTTTCGTCGGTCCAATAGTTGGCGCCCATAACAAAGATCCGCACCGGCGGCTCCTTCATGATTCCATTGTCGACGCCCTTCAGCCAGTAATCGAACCAGCGCAACCAGTAGCCGTTCAAGTCGATGATGGCCGTGGGACCAAAATCGACATCGCCTAGCTTGGAGGCGGAGTTGATGGCGTGCGGCCACGGGCCCATCAACAGCTTCTGACCGGTGCGCACCGCCTCCGGCTGGGACTTCTCCGTCATCCCGATGAAGTTCAAGGGTGTGCCCACCTGCTCGTCGTCGTACCAGCCGGAGATGTGGAGCACCGGCACCTTCACGCGGTTGTACTTGTTCTGGTAGCGCAGAGGCTCCCAGTAAGGACCCGCTTGTGCGTGGTCGATTCCCTCCTTCCACACTTTGTTGGGGCGGCCCGCGGCCTCGTCCATGTCGTAGATGGGTAAGTGCCACTGCAACTTCGCCCAGTCGACGGCGTCCATGTTCTGCGACACGTGGCCTGCGGTCATGTGATACCAGCTGATCATCAGCGGTATCGGCAAACCGGTGGGGAACTCGACGAAAGGATCGGAGGGCGTGACCAAGGCGATCATAGTGGTGAGGTGCGGCGGCTGAAGCACAGCGGTCAGCCACTGGATCCGGCCGTTGTACGAGCCACCGATCGTGCCCACTTTCCCGGTTGACCACGGCTGCTGAGCGCACCACTCGACAGCATCGTAACCATCCACGCCGTCGTTTCGGTAGGGGATAAACTTGCCGTCGGAGTCGCCACGCCCACGTACATCCATGGCAACCCAGACATATCCGTGCGGTACAAAGGACTTGGCGAAGGTGTAGACGCTGGACTTCAAGTAGGGCGTCCGGCTCAGGATCACGGGGAATTTTCCCGGAGCATCGGGGCGGTAAACGTCGGCGGAGAGTTCGACGCCGTCGCGCATGATGACGCGCTGGTTGAAATCAATCTTGATCTCATATTTCTGCTGGGCGACAAGAGGAACATTGAAACAAGCAATCAGGAATATGAAAGCAGCTCGACGAAGCATCGGTGCCTCCTCTTGGGTTCAATCACGGGCATAGCCCGGGCCGCGGACGATGCGGCCGGGCTGGGCGCCGGCGGAGCTCATCTTGCGGACGGCTTCCTCCAACGCCATAGCGCGCTCTTCGCGCACATACTTGCCCAGGATGCGCGGGAAGGTGCCGTAGGATCGCGGGTGCACCAAGCCGCGCGCGCGGGTGGGGTCCCAGCCGCCGGCGTCGGTGCCGAACTTGATCCAGGGCTGCGCCATCTGCAGCTTTACGTTTTCCTCGGTCATCATGAAGTAGATGGTGCCGATGCCCTGCTGCTCGGAAAGGATGAGGTTGATGGCGGTGTCGAGCCAGTCCTCGCCCACCTGGGCGGCAATCTCCGCCAAGCGCTTGCCGATCCACTGCTTGTTCTCCTCTTTTTCCAGGCCCAGAATCAGGACGCCCTCCGGGGTAGAAAGCGGGCAGAGGTTTTCCCACTCGCCTTTTTGGTTCAAAACCTCTTCCCGAATTTTGGCGCGCATGTCCGGGTCTTGGAGATTGGAGAAGAGCTTGCCGTCGGCCGAAGCCCAGGGGGGCAGGCAGGCGGTAAGGCCGGTGCCGCCGGCAATGTAGGGGTACATGTTGGCCTGGATGTCGAGGCCTTCGGCGCGGGCAGCGTCGATGCGCGCGATGGCAAGCGACGCCTTGTGCCAGTTGCGGCGGCCGGCGGCCTTGAGGTGGTAGATCTCCACCGGCACGCCCCCCTTGCGGCCGATCTCGATGGCCTCGTCGATGGCCTCAATAAACTTATCGGCTTCCGAGCGCATGTGGGTGATGTAGACGCCGCCGTAGGGCGCCATGGCCCGGGCCATTTCCGCCAGCTCGGTGGTGGTGGCGAAGTTTCCGGGTGGATAGATGAGCGCGCTGGCCACGCCAAAGGCGCCGTCCACCATGGCGTTGCGGACGAGCTGGCGCATCTCTTCCAGCTCGGCCTCGTTAGGTGAGCCCTGCGCCATGCCTTTGACGTACATGCGCACAGTGGTGGCGCCCACAAAAGAGCCGAAGTTGGGCGAGGCACCGTGCTCCTGCATGGCTTGGAGCCAGTGGGCGAAGCCGTGCGGGCCGCGGAACTTGTCGGTGAGGTTTTGCGTCTCGGGGTCGACGCTTCCGGTCAGGGAAAGGGTGCGGTCGTTGGCAGGAGCGTTAGTCCAGCCCTCGCCCAGAATTTCGGTGGTGATACCTTGGGTGATCTTGCTGACCACGCGCCCGTCGCCGGTGAGGAAGGCGCCGCGGGAATGGCTCTGGATATCGATAAAGCCGGGGGCGACGACCAAACCGCGGGCGTCAATCTGCGTGGCGGCGGGAGCGTCGCGCAACTGGCCGGCGGCGGCGATGCGCGCGATGCGGTCGCCCCGGAAGGCGACGTCACCGTAGAACCAGGCGTTGCCGGTGCCGTCCACGATGCGCCCGTTGAGGATGACGACGTCAAAGGGTTCCTGGGCGTCGACGTTCAGGACCGGCAGAGCGGCGGCGAGCAGCAGCACCCACAGCAAGGTAAACGATCCCACGAACAACTTCGGGCAGATCCGAACGGTGGCAGTCATGTTTTAGCTCTCCTGGTACCAGCGGAAGCCGTGGCGCTGCTCCTCGTCGACTTCTTTGAGATGCGCCAGGGTACGCCCGCGGCGATAGTTGGCGCAAGCGACCAAAAGAGTTTCCAGAAAAGCCATGGGGGCGACGTAGGAAGCGCCGAAAGAGGTGGTCTCGACCGAGGTCAGGAAGAACTCGTCCGCGAAGCGGGCGATGGGGGAAACGTAGGTATCGGTTATGCCGACGCCGTAGGCTCCGTTGGCGCGCGCCTGTTGCAAGCCCTCCACCGTTTGCCGCAGCCCGCGGCGGTAGCTGATGGCGACGACCAAGTCTCCCTTGCCGACGTTGCGCACCTTGTGAGCCACAGCGCCGGGGGTGGAGGCTGAAACCGCGTTCAGTCCCAGCACCGACAGGTGGTACTCCAGGTAGGTGATCAGGGAAGCGGCGAGGTCGCCGCCCAGGAGGAGAATCCGCCGGGCCTTGTAGATTCGCCGGGCCAGCGCGGCCACGCGCTGGAAGTCCAGACTGTGGCGCAGGATTTGCAGGTTCTTGAGGTTGCGCTCCAGTGTTTCCCGCATGTGGGCGGGGATATTGGAGTCGCGCGCCGAGGAGGTGTGCATGCGCTCCAGGGAGGTGGCGTGAAGAATGGAAAGCTCGTGCAGGTAGCGCTGGAACTCCTGAAAGCTGGCGAAACCCATGCCTTGGACGATGCGGATGGTGGTGGCGGGGTCGGCTCCCAACTTGCGGGCTAGGCCGCGCACGCTGAGCAGCACGTAGCCGCGCGGGTGCTCCAGCACCGGGCGGATGAGCTCCTGCCGCTTGGGGCTCAGGAACCGCAGCAGCGTAGAGCTACTGCCCTGCTTGTGTTTCGGCGCGTGGGCTTTGCGTCCCAACCCTCTCACCCCCAAACTCTTCCCTCTGAAATAAACGAAAGTCGCGGGCACTGTCAAGGGGAATCAACATTCGTTTCTTCCGCCGTCGACGCGGAAGCGGCCGGCGCAGCGGCGCCGGGTGCCCCGCCCGAATGTCCCATGGATCGCTGTCTGCCCTCTCTAAAAGGGCTTGACATTAACGAATCTGCTCACTAGCATCGCAACGTTCCGACAAGGGGGTTCTTGTCCAACTTAGGATATTGTCGCTTCCTAGCGGCTATGAGGGGAGTAGTGGGGATGTCGGCGCACGCTGTATGAAACGAACGTTTCACTTTCCTGAAACCTGGACAAGAAGCGCTGTGGGCGGAAGCCGGGCCGGCGCACGAGGCGGCCGGCGCAGAGGATTTAGAGGCGAGAAGGTAGAAGGTCAAGGAAAGACAAATCATTTAGGTGGAGGAGTCCGATGAACTGGGATTGGCGACTCGCAGTTACCCGAACTGCCGTCTGTGTGTCTTTGCTTGTTCTGCCTCTGTGGTTGGGGGCCCAGACCACTTCGACCATTCAGGGGACGGTGACCGACCCGCAAGGACTGCCGCTTCCAGGGGTGGAAGTCGAGGTAAACAACCGTGCCCTGAGCGTGGAAAGGACGGCCACCACGGACGCAAGAGGTTTCTACCGCGTGACGGCTTTGCCGCCGGGAACTTACACCGTGACGGCCACCCGCACCGGCTTCGCTGTCCGATCCTATGAGAACCTGGCAGTGGTGTTGAACCGCGTCCTGACCTTCGACATTGCAATGGAGGTGGGGGCGGTGGAGCAGCAGATTACGGTGGAGGCCGCCGTTCCGCTGCTGGAGCCGAACACCTCCGACACCGGCACCACCATCGTGCCGCAACAGATTGTGGAGATGCCACTCAACGGGCGCAACTATCTCGACTTAATGCAACTCGTGCCCGGCGTGGCCATCAACAGACAGGCCGATGAGGGGACTGATTCCTCCACGCCTGTGCTGGGAGAACGAGGCGGCAACACCATCTTTCTGATCGATGGCATGCCCAACCGAGACGAGTTCGGCGGGGGCCCAGCGGCGCAGTTCAACCAGGACACCATTCAGGAGTTTGAGGTGCTCACTACCGGCTTCAAGGCCGAGTTCGGGCACGGCTCGGGCGGCATCGTCAACGTCATCACCAAGAGCGGCACCAACGACTGGCACGGCTCCGCTTTCCTGTTCCACCGCAACAATGCATTGGACCGCAACAACAGCCTCGACGCCACCGTGACCGACGCTCCTTTCCTGCTGCGCTGGGACTACGGCGTCACTCTGGGCGGGCCGATTGTGAAAGATAAAGTTTTCTTTTTCGGTTCAGCCGAGCGCATCCGGGAGAGTCGTCAGCTCAACTTTGCCTTCGTGCCGGGGACTCCCCAATTGCTCCAGGACTTTGAGAACAATTTCAACGAGCGCACCCGCACCTTCCAGACCCGGCTGTTCGCGAAGCTGGACGAGCAACTGGGCCGGCATCGCTTGAGCCAGGAAATCAACGTGACCAACGGGCACGTCACCGACTTCCTGTCCTTGTCGCAAGCCACTAGCTTGCCTTCGACCCGCAGAAGTTTCGATACGCGGACTACCATGCTGGGTTTCCGGGACACGGCCTTGCTGGGCGATCAGGGTAACCCGTTTGTGCTCAACCTCTATTTGCAGTATCGCGACGAACCCTCGCAAGAGCGGCCCGCACACCCCGAGGCCGGTCCGGCAACCAGCTTCAACATATTCTCGGCCATTGACACTTTCGGGGTCTTCGGCGACGTTGGGTCAGTGACATTCGGTGCCAACCCGGGGCCGAGCGAGTTCGATCAGAAGTACACCTCCTTTGGGGCCAGCCTGGCCAAGAACGTGGGCCAGCATGACTTCAAGTTCGGCGTGGATTTCCTCCGCACCAATGTGGATGGCCAGGAGTTCCAGACCGTGTTTAATCAGATTTTTTGCACGGAGGCGAACTTTATCCGCTTTGGCCCCGTGAATTGTGGGTTTTTTCTTCTGTTAACCGGCGGGGGCCTAACCCCCGCGGATAGCCTTGTCCGCCTGCGCAACAACTACACCGGCTTGTACGTCCAAGATGACTGGAAGATCCTCTCCAACCTCACCCTTAACCTGGGCCTGCGCTGGGACTACGATTCGGAGTTTGAGGTTAGAGACAACTTCGGTCCACGGGCGGGTTTCGCCTGGTCGCCCCTGTCGAAAACGGTAGTACGTGGGAGCTTCGGCATTTTCTTCGACCATTTCCGCCTGGGCTTGGTCCGGCGTATCCCCGCTTTTGGCGGTTCCTCTTTTAGTGTGGTCCAACCCTTCTCCTACCCCCAGTTGTTTTACAACCTGACCACCATCGCGCCGGTGCTGTTCGGAATATGCGTACACCCTACCATGACCGATGTGCAGCTCGCTGCCAGCGGGACTCCCTGCCCGCTGGGTCCGTTCCCGGTGTTTGGTTTCGACCATATCAACACTACGCTGGTGACGGCGGCGGGGGGAACTCCCATCCCAGCCGAGGCCATCGTAACCATGAGCAACGTTCAGACCCTTTCCGGACTCACGCCCGACCAGTTTCTGACGGCCGTCAACGCCGATGTCCTGCTGCCGGCCGGCTTCTCCTGGTTCTGGGACCCGGTTTTCGGAGTCCTCTCCCATACCGGCGCACCCGCGCAGAGTTCCCCTAGCTCGCTCGATCCGAGTTTCGCCACTCCCTTCACCCGAAGTTGGAATCTGGGCGTGCAACAGGAGATCACCCAGGACTTGGTGGTGGCGGTGGATTACATTCACAAAGACATCGAGAACCTTCTGGGCGTGCGGCAGACCAACCTTGCTTTCATTTCCCGTATCCCGGGCAACGCACGCACCTTTAACCCTCCCAACACCCTTGGGGAGATAAGTGGGTTTGGACCCTGGTACGAAGGAAAGATTGATGCGGTGATTGTCACCGTCACCAAGCGCTTCAGTCATGGTTTCACTTTGACCGGGAGCTATACCTACACCGATGCCGTCGACAATGCGCGCATTGCCAACCTGGGTGCCGGTTTCGGGACAGGAAGCGCAGGTATCCCTTCGGACAGCTTCATCGGCGTCCCACCGGTGGTGACCGATCCCGTCTCCGGCCAGACCAACGCCAATGGCTCCTTCTGGACCGGGCCCAACAACACGGGCAACTTTGTCCCCCAGGCCGGCGTGTTTTACAATGGTCCTGATCAGGACAAGGGTCGGTCCAGTCTAGCTCTTGAGCATACCTTCTTCGTTCACGGGCTGGTCGAGCTCCCTTGGGGATTCCAGGTCAGCAGCATCTTCCGCACCCAAAGCGGCTTTCCGTTCAACCAATTCACGGACACCCCCGACGACGTGGACGGCAATCTCAATTTCAACAGCCGCGACCAGAGTGTAATTCGAAATAGCTTTGAGGCACCGCGGTTTACGAACATGGACCTGAGAACTTCCAGGCGTTTCCAGGTCGGGGAACAAGTGACCGTGACGGCTTTGATCGAGTTCTTCAACCTTTTCAACCGGCAGAACCCAGCTGCAGTTGAACAAGTTCCCGGCCGGCCCACTCCGTTCGGGCAGCCGTTGCAGGTACTGCCCGGGATGGAAACGCAGTTCGGCTTGAAGATCGAGTTTTAGCCGGCCGGCACCCACACGGTCCCACAGGACGCGGCGGGGCAGTTTAGAGCAAAGCTCTTCGGAACTGCTGGGCCCAAGTTCGCTGAGAGTTCAACAGGGGGAAGAGAACCAATGGACCTTAAGCTTGCAAACGTGAAATGGCAGATGAGTTTGGCAACGATCGTTGTCCTGACTCTATCCTGGTCACAGCCCACGTTCGCCCAGGAAACCAATGCGATTGGAAAAGGTGCATCGGACACCGCCCGCCGCGAGAGTGAGCCAGCGCGAGGGCTCAGAAGCGCGGAGGAGTTGGAGACCTTCATTGATGGCGTAATGGCCGCGCACATGCAATCGCGTAAGATCCCGGCGGCGACTATCTCCGTAGTCAAGGACGGCGCCCTCTTCTTCGCCAAAGGATATGGCTACGCCGACCGGGAAAAGCGCATCCCGGTGGACGCGGAGCAGACCCTCTTCCGGCCGGGATCGACGTCAAAACTGTTCACGTGGACAGCGGTCATGCAGCTGCACGAGCGGGGGAAGCTAAACCTCGACGCCAACGTGAACGACTATCTCACGACCTTCCAAATCCCCGACACCTATCCCGAGCCGATTACGATGAAACATCTGCTGACCCATACACCCGGGTTCGAGGACGGAGGCTTGGGCTACCTTTTCGTCAGAAGCGCCGAGGAGATTGTGCCTTTGAGCGAGTCTCTGAAGGCGCACATCCCCTGGCGCGTGCGTCCGCCCGGTACGTATTCGTCCTATTCGAATTTCGGGACGGCACTCGCCGGGCTCATCGTCGCCAATATCTCTGGGATGTCGTTTAACGAGTACATTGAGAAAAACATCTTCGAACCGCTGGGAATGGAAAATAGCACATTCCGTGAACCGCTACCCGACCGCCTCGCAGGTAATATGGCCACCGGCTTCAAGCGGAAAAAGGGCGTGTACGAGAAAGGAAACTTCGAGTTCATCAGCAATTTCGGTCCGGCCGGGGCGCTCTCCAGCACCGCCACCGACATGGCGCGCTTCATGATTGCGCATCTACAAAACGGACGCTATAACAACGCCCGAATTCTGCAAGAGGCTACCGCTCAGCTCATGCACAGCCAGCTCTACACGCTCGACCCGCGCCTGCCGGGCATGGCGCACGGCTTCTATGAGAGCCGGGTCAACGGCCTGCACATCATCGGTCACGCGGGTGACACCACTCTGTTCCATACCGACCTGGCACTTCTACCGAGACACAACATTGGCATATTCGTTTCCTACGTCACCCACGGCGGTCGGGCCCGGGGCGAATTGCTCCGAGCTTTTCTCGATCGATACTTTCCTGAAGCTGAGCAGCCGGCACCCGCTGCACCTT
>JACZYA010000138.1 GCA_022571295.1 Acidobacteriota bacterium
CTTCCACCGCGTGGACCCGGCGACCGGCGAGGGGTACAGCCTGGTCGACGTGAACCGCTCCGGCGTGCCGCTCATGGAGATGGTGGGCCGCCCGGACCTGCGCTCAGCCGAGGAGGCGCGCGCCTACCTGGTCGCCTACCGCTCGATCCTCCAGTACCTCGGCGTCTCCACCGGCAGCATGGAGGAGGGCTCGTTCCGCTGCGACGCGAACGTGAGCCTGCGGCTCCGTGGCGCGAGCGCCCTCGGCACGAAGGTCGAGGTCAAGAACATGAACAGCTTCCGCGCGGTCTACCGCGCGATCCTGTTCGAGATCGAGCGGCAGTCCGCGAAGCTCGACAAGGGCGAGCGCATCTCCATGGAGACGCGCGGCTGGGTCGAGGAGAAGGGCATCACCGTCTCGCTGCGCAGCAAGGAGGAGGCGAACGACTACCGCTACTTCCCCGAGCCGGACCTGCCGCCGCTCCACGTCGAGCCGTCCTGGGTCGCCGAGCTCGAGGAGCTGCTGCCGGAGCTGCCGGAGGCCCGGAGGGCCCGGTTCATGGCGGCCGAGGACGCGAAAGGCTACGGCCTCTCCGAATACGACGCCTCCGGGCTGACGGACACCCCGGCGTTGGCGGACTACTTCGAGGAGGCGGTCGGCGCGGTCCGGGAAGGCCACGGTGGGAACGAGGCTCCCAAGCGCGTCGCCAACTGGATGCTGTCCGAGCTCGCGTCGCACCTCAACGCGGCGAACGCCGGCATCGACGACTCTCCGGTGCGCCCCGGCGACCTCGCCGGGCTGCTCGGGCTGCTGGAGGGCGGCACGCTGGGCACGACGCAGGCCAAGGCGGCTCTGGAGGCGATGTACGAGACCGGCAAGCCCGCGGCGCAGGTCGTCGAGGAGCTGGGGCTCGCGCAGGTCACGGACAGCGGCGAGCTCGCGGGCGCCGTCGCGCAGGCCATCGCCGAGAACCCGAGCGCGGTTGCGGACTTCCTCGGCGGCAAGGAGACGGCCGCCAAGTTCCTGGTGGGCCAGGTGATGAAGGCGACGCACGGCAAGGCGAACCCCGGCATCGTCGCCGGGCTCGTGGCCGAGCAGCTCGGCGCGCTGCAGCAGTAGGCGAGCGCGAAAGGTCGCGCACCGGCCCTGCGGCGGTACCGGGTTGGGCCGGGAGGCCCGTCGAGGTAAGCTAGAGACATGCAGACCTCCATCAGCTTCGCCGTCATCCTGGTCGTATCGCTGCTGGTCATCAGCATCCTGCTCCAGGTGCGCGGCGCGGGCGGCGGCCTCTTCGGCGGCGGCGCGGCCCAGTACCGGACCCGGCGCGGCGTCGAGCGGACGCTGTTCCAGATCACGATCGGCCTCGGCGTCGTGTTCGTGGCGCTCGCGCTCGCCAACATGCTCGTCAGCTGACCGGCCCTGCCCATGGCCCGCCCCATCATCACGCTGACCACCGACTTCGGCGGCGCCGACATCTACGTCGGCGCGATGAAGGGCGTCATCTTGGGCATCAACCCCGACGCCGCCATCGTCGACGTGACACACGAGGTCCCGCCACAGGACGTGCGCGCCGGCGCGTACGCGCTCGACGCCGCGTGGGACGCCTTCCCGCCCGGCACCGTGCACGTCGCCGTCGTGGACCCCGGCGTCGGCACCGACCGGCTGCCCATCGCCGCGTGCGGCCCCGGCGCGACGTTCGTCGGCCCCGACAACGGCACGCTGTCGTACGTGCTGGCTCGCGCTGGCGCACCGCGACCCGATGCCGCGCCGTTCGTGCCGGGGAGCGTCACGCTGCCGGACGGCTGGACCGCGTACCACCTCACCGAGCGGAAGTACTGGCGCGAGCCGGTCCGCAGCACCTTCCACGGGCGCGACATCTTCGCGCCGGTCGCCGCGCACCTGAGCGCCGGGCTCGCACCGAGCGCGCTGGGCCCGCGGCTCACGCACGTCACGGCGTTCGCCGTGCCGGTGGCCGTCGAGAGCGATGGGCGGATCGAGGGCTGCGTGCAGCACGTCGACCGCTACGGCAACCTCGTCACGAACATCGCCGAGGCGCTGCTGTCCGCGGCGGACGGCGCGCTCACGGTCGGCATCGGCGGGCGCGAGGTCACGGGCCTCTCGACGTCGTTCCAGGGCGAGGGGCCTCTGGTCGCGGTCATCGGCAGCGGCGGCTGGCTGGAGGTAGCGGTGCCGAACGGCAGCGCGGCGCGGGAGCTTGCGGCCGGCATAGGCGATGCGGTGGTCGTGCGGCTGAGTCCGCGTTAACTAGCTCTGGCTCCCCAGCGCCCACGTCGTGCCCTCCGTCGAGTCGGTCAGCGTGACGCCAAGGGCCGAAAGCTCGTCGCGCACGGCGTCGGCCTCCGCGAACCGCTTGGCGGCGCGCAGCTCGGCGGGCCAGTCGGCGATGACCTGGTCGAAGCCGATGTGGGCGTCGCGCCAGTCGAGCAGCTTGACGACGTGTTGCCGCAGGGCTTGGTCGTTCTTGGTGATGCGCGGACGGCGGGCGGACTGGCGGACTTTTTTCGCCCGCCGTTTCTTCTTCCTGACTGCGCGCTGGCCCCGTTTCTTTGGCAACGCTTTAGATCGAATCTAACAACTGCTGAGCTTTGTGCCGGACGAGGCTGTAGTTGATGCTGTTGAGTTGGTTGAGTCCTTCGATTCGCTCACACAACAACTTGGCGTTCTCGCTGTCGCCTTGGCCCTGGTAGGCCAGCGCCATCCGGAAGAGAGTGCGCGGATTTTGCTGATTGGCCTGCTGGAGTTCTTCCAGAGCCCGGTCGTACGCTTTCTCTTCCAGGGCAAGCATCCCGGACAACTGGTGGTAGAGCCTGGTTTGGCCTGGAATGTTTGCGCTTTCAGCGAGTGTGCGGAACTCTTCGGTGGCGGATTTTGCCGCCGCGACGTCGCTCTTCTTCAGCGCCACCCGCGCTGCATTTGCATACCGCGCTCGCTGGGCGGCGGCCTTGGCAGCGGCGGGAATATCGGATTCTTCGCTCAGGGTCCAGGCCTGACCGTACTTTGCCTGCGCTTCCCTAACTTTCCCGGCTTCCAGAAGGAGGTTGCCCATGATGTTCAGGTCGGCCACCATCTGAATGGCGCTGCCATTCTTTTCCGCCAGGGCGTAGCGCTTGCCCAGCTCTTCCACGGCTTTGCCCAGTTGCCCTTCATCAACATAGGAAGTCACGGTGGCCAGGTAAGCTAGCCGGCGTTCCCCGTCGGTGCGGGCGGTGCGAAACATTTCTTGAATTTGCCCCCGGGCCTCCTTGTGTTTCCCCTGAAAGTTAAGGTTGGTGGCGATGCCGATGTAGGACGCGACGAAATGGGGATCGACGGACAGGGCCTTCTGGTAAGAGTCGATGGAGGCATCATACCTGCCCGTGTTCAACAGAAATTCCGCGTAGGAGTCGTAGGGGTTGGGATTATTTGGCAGCAGCTCGATGTACTTCTTGAAAGCCTGCTCTGCTTCCGCGGTGTTCCCCGAGTTTCTGTTGGCATACCCCAACAGGTTGTAGGCCGCGGCAAACTCCGGATTAATCGCGACCGCTTTTTCGTACTCTTCGATCGCCAGCGCCAAATTCTGCTGTGCGAAGAAATAGTTCCCAGCCAACAAAAAGTGGGCACGCTCATCGTTGGGGTAGGCCGTCACCAGTTGTTGGAGGAGCTCAAGCGCTTTGGCGGGATTGCCCTGGTTCGCAGCCTCAACCGACTGAATCCAGAGCCGCTCTCCCTCTGAAACGCTGTCCGCCAACGCGCTGGCTTTTTGCACTTGAGCGCGAAAGTCGCTGGGATTGGTCTGGGTAAACGCCAGCCGCAGATAAGCCAGGGCAAAGTTGGGGTCTGCGGCCACAGCCGTTTCGAAGAAGGGACGAGCGCCCGTGACGCCAACATTATCGAGTAGGACCTGACCCTCCAAGTACGCTTGGCGAGCCTCTTCCGAGGAAGTCGTCACAGAAATTTTTCCCGCGCCCTTGGTGCAGCCGATTCCCGCCAACAGGATGGCGCCGATGGCCAGCGCCGAAACAGATTGGACCAAACCGATTTTTTTCATCTTACCCCCCGCCTTTGGGACTGTTACCAGCATAGGTAGCGTGCCCCGACCGCCTTCATTCTTCATTTGAGGTGAACACCAGGCAGATTGGCATATCGTTTGAATCATTGCAACACGGTCGGGTTGCCCCTGCCCGGTGACCGGGCAAAATCCTGCTACGCTCCTGCGCGGCTATTCGTAGCGGAGAGCGTCCACGGGGTCGAGGCGGGCAGCCCGGACGTTCGCTGAGTACACGGAGGGAACGGGTGGCGGTGCGCGCCGCAACCCGCAGGTCTTTCGTGAATGCTTAGGCTGCCGCACCCAAGCACGCGGTCATTTTCCGCTGGCGCCTTCCTTCTTGGCCTTGAAGTATTGAAGGAGCGTGTAGAGCATCGTAGCCAAGTAGCAGGATGAGAGAATCAGGCCCGTCGCGGGCAGCCGTTGGAGCAATGTCGTGCCGCCGGCGCGGATCATTTCGAAATAAACCGCCAGAGAAGAGAGGATGCGCTCCAGCTGAAAAGGGTGACCCGCAGCGCCTATGGCCGCGGCGGCGTACGCCGAGCCGGTGAACACCGCCAAGCCGACTAGGTAGCGCCGCCAAACCCTCTTCCTAAACCCTCCCCTGACCTTCAATTCTAGGCGGGTGGCACCAGCGGGACAATTCTCGTCTTGGGCAGACTTGTCCTGCTCGTTCAGCTGGATGAGTATGCGCCTCCATCGCACCGCTCCCGCCACCAGGTGGGCGAGGATGCTGCGTTTGAATTTCCAACGCCGAGGTTTCTTGGCCTGCCCTGGTCGGGCTTCGGTTTCATACGCCTCAATCGGACGGGGCGCTGTCCAAAGCAGGACGGCCCCCAGGATGGCGGCCAGGTAGGCGATGCCGAAGCCTCCGTGCGCCCATCCCAAAACACCGTAGGTCAATAGCAGCCCTGTGAACATTGCGGCGGCAAAGGGAATGCGGAAGTAGGCCCAGACCAGAGCTTTCGAGTACGTGGAGCCATCCCCCAAGCGGAAATCCTCCCGTGAGAACCATCCGGGTGGTGTCTTCTTGTCGATTATCTCCGAAAGAATTCCCTGGAAGAGTTCGCGGTCTTCCCAGTACTTCACGTGAGCTACGCCGGGGACGGCATAGCGGCGGAAGACCACGTCCCGATGCGCCACGCAGGTGGAGGTGGTATCGAAGACCTTCTTGTAATTTTCGCTGGCCTGGGCTAGGTCTAGGTGATGGCCCACGGGGTCCTGCTCATCGCAGAGGTTGTAGTGGACGATTCTTGGGGTGGCGGGTTCCAGCCAGCTATCCGGTGTACCTTTGTTTTTTTTCCACCAGGTAAAATCGCTAGCGTTGGCCGGCGGTTTACCGTCCTTGGTGTTCAGCCCCATGTGCAGATAGTTCTGGAACCAGAGGACGTGGTACTTGTCGATGGGGGAGCCAAGGGAGATAAAGTGTTTGACGTGATTCCGCCATAAGAGCAAAGGAGTTTGCGGGAATGCGTCGGTAAACTCGGGAAATTTCTTCTTGAATTGCTCCAAGCGTCCCGTGTCGTGCGAATGTTCCACAAGATAATCCCACGTCTCGCGTTCCGCTTTGCGGTCAAAGGTATAGCCGACGAATGGTAATGAAGGGCAAGAGTGCTGCGAGCTCGCATACATCTCTCGCACTTCCCTCTTGGCGTGGGCATAGACGAGAGCGTCGAAACTGAGCACGGTACCCAGACTGTGGGCAATGATGGTAAACACTGGTGGTTGATAGGGGTTTTGCTGTTTTTCATCGCGATGGCACCAGTCGATGAAGTCGCGCAGGAAGATTTCGTCCAGGATGACGTGGAAGTGGCGCACGGCACGGCCGCGGGTGCGCGCATAGTCGCCGTACAGGTGCACGTCGCCCAGAAAGTCGTCGAAGATCCGTTTGGCCAGTTTGGGTTTCCAAAGCGCCAGCAAACGCTTGATGGGCAGCAAGGTCCCCACTATGGATTCCAGTAGTGGCTCGGCCCAGGGGGGAAGCCAATTCTTGGGGGCGATATTCTTCTCTTCTTTGAAACGATCCAGGAGAGCCGGCGCCCACCGCTCCACCGGCGAGGCGTAGTATTTTTGGTGACGCTGCAGGATGCGTGCCCAGTGGAGGTCCACGAAGCGAAAGTTCCGACCGGAGGTCTCGGTGGCGGGACTTCCGTCGAACTTGCCGGTGTCGGTATTGGGGTCAACGGGAATCCCGTTGAATTCCGACCACCCATGCCCCATGCCCCCGCGGCGGATCGACTGCGCGGAGAGATAAGAGGGCAGGAGATTTTCGTACTGGATTCCTTCTTTGGGGTGGCGGGCCTCCGCAAATCGGTGTACCACTTCGGTGGCGGTCTCATTCTCTTTCTGCTCCCCAATTCCGTGGACGACAATCACATAGTGGCGTGGATGCATTTTCTCCATGGGGCCTCCTCCTAGGGGTCAGAGGTTCGCCTTCAACAGGCTCGGCCACGGCCTCGTAGTTCCGCTTACTGTGGGAGATAGCGACGCTATAGAGGCTAGGTGAAGAGCACAGGAAGGACCCCCCCTCGTTGTCCGCTATCTTAGACCGCGCGGGTGGGCGAGTCAACGCGGGGAGGCTGCGGGGTTACTCGTAGCGGAGGGCGTCCACGGGGTCGAGGCGGGCGGCCTTGACGGCCGGGTATATACCGAAGAAGAGACCGACGCTACAAGCCACCCCCACTCCCATCACCACCGACCAGAGCGGAACGAAGCTGGGCAGGCTGGGGACGGTGGTGCGGATGAGGGTGCTGATGCCGATGCTGGCCAGGACGCCGATGATGCCGCCGGCGCCGGTGAGGGCCACGGCTTCAGTGAGGAACTGCCAGATGATGTCGCGGCGGCGGGCGCCGATGGCTTTGCGGACGCCGATTTCGCGGGTGCGCTCGGTGACGCTGACCAGCATGATGTTCATCACGCCCACCCCGCCGATCATCAGGCCGACCGAGGCGATCACCCCCGTTACCAGCGCCACCACACCGACGATGTCGTGAAACTGCTTGATGACGGAATCGGCGGTGGAATAGCCGAAGTTGTCGGGCTTGTCATAGGGCACTTTGCGGGTGCGGCGGAGCGCCACGCGGGTTTGGTCAATGGCCCGGGGCAGTTTTCCGGGGAAGGCTTCGATGCGGAT
>JACZYA010000139.1 GCA_022571295.1 Acidobacteriota bacterium
CCAGGGCCGGGGTAGGGCCGGACATAGATTTCCATGTGTCCCGACTCATTCGACATATAGGCAATCCAGCGGCCGTCGGGAGAAAACTCGGGGTACACCTCTAGCGGCGAGGGGGTGGCGAGGAAAAGCTCGGGTTTCCTTTCTCCCTCGAGCGGAAGTACCCACAGATCCCAATCGGTCTCCGGACTCTCTTCGTGGAAGGCCAGGCGCTTGCCGTCGGGCGAGAAAGACGATGGGTACTGGGGGTTCTTGCTGGTGGTGAGGCGCTCGGCTGCGCCGGCGCCGTCGGCCCGCTTCCAGTAGATATTCACCGCGCCGCCGTCTCGGTCGGAGCTAAAGGCGATGCGCTGCCCGTCGGGGGTCCAGGTGGGACGATCGTTGGAGTTGCCCTGGAAGGTCAGCCGGCTCATCGTCCCCCGCTCAATCTCATACACCCAGATGTCCCAACTTGCTGCCTCGCCTACCGTCAGGGCCACCCGGCGGCCGTCGGGCGAGAGGCGCGGTTTACCATAGAAGCGCTGGTCGTCGCTCAGGGGCGTGGCCTGGCCGGAGCGGTCCGCGCGAACGAGCGAATAGACCGAGCTCGAGGCGGCCCCGGGGAGATAGACCAGCGTTCCGGTGGGAGAAAAGGCATACTGCGCGCCGCCGTTGGCGGGGCTTCCCAAAGAAGCCACTCCTTCCAGAACGGGAGCGGGCTGGCCGGTAACTTCCACCCGGTCGGGGTCGAAGGGCGCGGCAAAGAGCGTCGCTTCGCGGACATAGACCAGATGGCCGGTCGAGCCGGAAGGCAGGTAGCGCGGATAGGTGCCGCCTTCATGGAGCACCTTGCGCTCCCCGGTTCGCAGCACGAGCGCCTCGATGGTGGCGTCATCGTAGACCGCGCCCTGGTCCTGGGCGATGAAGAGCACGGCCTTGCCGTTGGGGAGGAAGTGGGGCCAGCGATGGGAGCGTTCACCCTCACCGCGGGTAGTGATTTCTTCTGGCGTGCCGCCAGTTGCCGGGATGCGTGAGAGGCCCGCGGTTATGTGGGAGGCAAAAACGATGGTGTCGTCCGGTCCCCAGGTGCCGCCGCGGTTGATCTGGGTTTCGCAGAGGGTGAGCGGGGTGCCGCCGGTGACCGAAACCTTCTTCAGGGCGTTGTTGGTGAAGAAGGCCACCCAGCGGCCATCGGGCGAGAAGAAGGGGTCGCGGGCGCCTTCGGTGCCGGAAAGCAGGGTGGCTTGCAACTGGTCGAGCGCGCGGATGTAGAGCCTGCTGGTGCCGCCGGATTGGGCCACGTAGGCTAAGGTCTGGCCGTCGGGTGAGAGCGCCACCGCCGCGCCCTGCGCGGTAAACAGGGGTTCCTCCGGGCTGATCTCCACCTTGAGGCGCACCGGAGAGGTGCGCTCGGGTTGCACCCAGGGGCTCCACAGTGTCAGCAGGAAAGCCAACGTCATCGCGCCCCCGAAAACCCACGGCAGGATGCGTTGCCACAGCGGTTGCGGCGCAACCGTGGGCGTGCTGATGAGAACCGACGCGGCGGCCGGGTCGGCCAGGTACTCCTCGATGGCGATGCGGGCTTCACCGATGTCGCGCAGGCGGCGCTTGCGGTCTTTGTCCAAGCAGCGCCGCAGCAGCTTGCGAATTGTCGCTGGCGTGCCGGCGGGCACGGCCTCCCAATCTACTTCGGCACGAAGGACGGCAGCCAGGGTGTCGGAGATGGTTTCGCCTTGAAAGGTCCGCTTGCCGGTCAGCATCTCGTAGAGCACTACGCCGAAGGCCCAGATGTCGGCGCGCTTGTCCACCGCCTGCCCGCGCGCCTGCTCCGGGCTCATGTAGGCGGCCGTGCCCAGGATGACGCCTGCCTGCGTCGCCGCCACGCTCAGCGTGGGTGACTCGGAAATATCAATCGAGGAGGGATCATCTTCCAGGGCCTTGGCGAGGCCGAAGTCGAGCACCTTGACCATGCCCTCCGGTGTGACCTTGACGTTGGCGGGCTTGAGGTCGCGGTGGATGATGCCTTTTTCGTGCGCGGCTTCCAGCGCCTCGGCTATCTGCTTGGCGATGTTCAGTGCTTCTTCTGTCGGCAGCGGCCCGGCGGCGATGCGCTCGGCCAGGGTCGGCCCTTCGACCAACTCAAGCACCAGGCAGCGGATGCCGTCGGCTTCTTCCAATCCGTAAATGGCAGCGATGTTGGGATGGTTCAGAGAAGCTAGCACCTGCGCTTCCCGGCTGAAGCGCGCCATGCGCTGCGCGTCATTCGCAAAGGCTTCAGGGAGAATCTTCAGCGCCACGTCGCGGTTGAGCTTGGTGTCGGTGGCGCGATAGACCTCGCCCATCCCGCCTGCGCCCAGCTTCTCAGTGACGCTGTAATGCGAAATCTTTTTCCCAATCAACGGAAAGACGCCCCTCTCGCGGCGCTCATGTTAGGCTGCGCCCGCACTCAAGTCAACGCGCGCTGGATCAAGCAGCAGTCAGTTCTGACGTGGTTGTGGAGGAGGAATCCTCTGCGGCGGCTGCGGGGTGGGTCGTTGCGGCTGGGTGGGTGGCTGAGTCGGTGTTGGAGTTGGGAGACGCCGGGGCGTTGACGGAGCCCGACCCGCGGGGGAAAATTCCCGCTCCGTGCCGATGTAAAGCGTTTGCAACCTGAAGCGTTCCCGCGACGGCAGGCGCACAATGTGCGGAGTCACTAACAAGAACAGCTCCGTATCGCGCGTTCGGGGCGCGGTGCGGCGAAAGAGGTGGCCGATAACGGGGATCGCTCCCAGCAGCGGCAGCCCCGTCCGCACCCGTTCGGTTTCCTGGGCGCGCAACCCGCTCAGCAGCAGCACCTCGCCTTCGCGCAGCCGAACTTTCTGCTCGATCTGCCGGTTGGTCAAGACTGGGATACCGTTGAAGTCTTGACCGGCCAGCGCCACCAAATCCAGCTTCAGCTCCAGGCTGATCTCGCGGCCCGGATGGATGTAGGGATGCACGGTCAGCCTCAACCCCAGCTCTTCGTAGCGAACCGCGGGCACCGGCGGCAGAAACAAGCCCTGCCGGATGAGTTCCTGCACCACTGCGGGAATGAAAATCGAAGAAAAGGTGGTGAAGGTAACGGGGAATCGTTCCCCTGCAAAGAAGCTCGCCTCTTTGCCCGAACGTGTGCGCAGCGTCACTCGCCGCAGGCTGCGCACGGTGCGCAGCAGCTCGCGCAGGCTCAGGGTCGCGCCCGGCAGGTTCACCAGGTACTGGCTGCGGCCGCCGCCGATGGTGGCAGCCGGCACTCCTTGGGTGAAGTCGAAGCGGTCGGTCAGAAGCACCGCCGGCAGTACCCCCTGCCGCGCTAAATCCTGCAGCGCTTGCAGGAACGCCAGCGGGTCGTCGGTGGGCAGGATTCCAGCACCGATGTGTACCAGCACCGCCAGGTCGGGCGGCAATATGCCCAGTTGCCGCGCCCGCTCGCTGTCCACCTCCAGCAGCAGCATTTCCACCATCACTTCGCCCGGCTCCGCCTGCAACTGCTCCAGCAGCTTGGCGGCCAAGGCGATGCGTTGGGGCGTGTCGCGGATGGTAAGCGTTCCGGAGCGCAGGTCCAGGTTGATGCGCCGCATGTCCAGGATTTCCCGCAGCAGGCGCACCGCTTCGGTCAGCTCTTCCGCGCTCCGCCCGGAGAGGGCAAAGGTCTGCACCGTTTGCGGTTCGTACCGCTCCCGGGCGGCGGGCGTATTCTCTGCCAGCAGGACGCTTCCGTCCGGTTGGAAAGCCCAAAAGGCCCCCGCCAACTGTGCGGCTACCCGAAGCGCGGTGGTGAAGTCCACCGGTTCGAGCCGCAAGCGGATGCGGCGGGCAGGGAAGTCGTCCGTCACCCGCACCGGGACGCCGTAGAGCTGTCCCAACTGGAGGAAAACTTCGCGCGCGTTGCCTTCCAGACGAATCGCATGGGTGGGCTCGACGGCTGCGATTTCCTCCGCTGGGTGGGCCCGCGCGGGCGCAGCCAGAGCGGGCAGCAGGGTCGCGCACAAAAGCCAGGCCGCAACACGCATGATGGACGCATTCTACCATTTGAGCGCCAGCCTGTAACTTCGGCGCGGCCAAAGCCGCCGCGCAGCAACCTTTCTTGACAGGATTGGACGATTGCCCTAGACTGGACAATGGTAGTTGCAACTCAGTTGCAACTAGTTGCAACAGGCAAGTAACCATGCTCTCAGCCCTGCTGGTCAGCCTCCGTGAAGGAATGGAAGCCGCCCTGGTGGTCGGCATCTGCCTGGCCTACCTGCGCAAAATTGGGCGCCTCGATCTCCAGCGGCCCGTCTGGTACGGCGTGGGTGCTGCGCTGCTGGCCAGCGTGGCGCTGGCGGTGGCGTTGCGGCGCTTTGCCTGGAACCAGGAAACCTTCGAGGGAGTTTTCATGCTGGTGGCAGCGGCACTGCTGGTCACAATGATCATCTGGATGCGCCGCGTGGCCCGCACCCTGCGAAGTCAAATCGAGCAGCGCGTGGGCCGGTTCGCTGGGGACGCCCGCTTTGCCGCCCTGGGTCTCTTCCTTTTCGTATTCTTTATGGTGCTGCGCGAAGGCGCGGAAACGGTTCTGCTGCTGGGCGCGGTCGCGCTCGACACCGAAGGGCTGCTGCTTTTCTTCGGAACCCTGCTCGGCCTGGGGCTGGCGGTGGGCTTGGGCCTGGCGTTCTTCCACGGTGCGTTGCCTATTCGGCTGGATCGTTTCTTCGACGCCACCAGCATCATGCTGACGGTCATCGCCGTCCAGCTTGTGGTCGGCGGCATCCACGAGCTGTCCGAAGCCATGGTCATCCCCAGCGGCCCGCGCATGATGGGAATCATCGGCCCCATCGTCCGCCACGACATCTTCTTCTTCGTAGTGCTGCTGGGTGTCGCCGCTTGGCTGGTGGGCCGCGAGTTGCTGCGCCAACGCCAGTCGGTCGCGCTGCCGGAAGGCTTGAACGAAGCCGAGCAGCGCCGCTTGCGCTGGCAGCAGCGGCGGGAGCGCCGCTGGATGAGCGCCACCGCCCTGGCGGCACTGGTGCTGCTGGTGGTGTTGACGGCCGAGTACGTGTACGCCCGCAGCGCGGCGGAGCTCTCCCCGGCCACGCCGGTGGAAGCCGCCAGCGACGTGATTCGCATTCCCATCGCGCAGGTCAACGACGGCAGCCTGCACCGCTTCATTCTTCAGCATGATCGCGTTGGTGTCCGGTTCATCGTCATCCGCCGTCCGGACCAGCGCCTGGCAGTGGCGCTCGATGCCTGCCGGATTTGCGGCCCTCAAGGCTACTACCAGGACGGCGCCAACGTGATTTGCAAGCACTGTTCCGCTGTCATCTACACTCCCTCCATTGGCCTGCCCGGCGGCTGCAACCCGGTGCCGATTGAATCCCGCGTGGAAGGCGGCCAGCTGGTGATTCCCCTGAGCGAGCTGGTGAGCGGAAAAGTTTTCTTCCGGAACCAGTAGAGAATCCCATGTTCCTCCGCATCCTTCGCGGTTCCTTCCTTCGCCAACGCCGGCGGAAGCTGCTGGCCCTGGTGGCGCTGGCGCTGGGCATCGGCGTCACCACCGCTACCCTGAGCGTGGCGGTGGACATCGGCGACAAGCTGGCGCGCGAGCTGCGCTCCTTTGGCGCTAACATCATCGTCCGCCCCCAGGCCGATACTTTGCCGCTGGAAATCGGCGGCGTGGACCTGCGCCCGCTGAGCGAAGGCAGCTTCCTTCGCCAAGACGACCTCCCCCGGCTGAAAACGATTTTCTGGCGCCACCACATCCTGGCCTTTGCTCCCTACCTCTATCAGAGCGCGGTCGAGCCCGGCGGCGGCTCGGTCGCTCTGGTGGGCACCTGGTTCGATAGGCCGCTGGCGCTCGAAGACGGCACCAGCTTCGCCACCGGTATCCGCGCGCTCAACCCTGACTGGCAACTGGAAGGCGCTTGGCCGGCCGATGCAGCCGAGCCCGAAGCGGTGGTGGGCGCGGAGCTGGCGCAGCGGTTTGGCTGGGGCGTCGGGGATGAGATTGTTTTGACGTTGCCGGACGGGCGGCAGTTTTCTCTCGCCGTGCGCGGCCTGGTGCGCACCGGCGGCGACGAGGAGCGGCAGGTCCTGGTGCCGCTGGCGTGGCTGCAACAAGTCAGCGGTCGCCCAGGTGCGTTCCGCCGCTTGCAGGTGAGCGCGCTGGTCAACCCCGAGGATGAGTTTGCCCGGCGCGACCCCCGCAGCATGACGCCGGCCGAATTCGACCGCTGGTACTGCTCTCCCTACGTGAGCTCGGTGGCCCACCAGATTCAAGAAGTGCTGGGCGATGTGGTGGCCACGCCGGTGCATCGCGTGGCGCAGGCGGAGACGACGATTCTGGCTCGGGTGGAACGCTTGCTGGCGGTGGTGAGTATCGCGGCGCTGCTGGGTGCGGTGCTGGCGGTGCTGAGCACCATGACCACCACCGTCCTGGAGCGGCGTCCGGAAATTGCCTTGATGAAAGCGCTGGGGGCAGCCAACGCCACCGTCGGCACGCTGTTCGTGGCCGAGGCAACCATGCTCGGTTTGCTGGGCGGCGGGCTCGGTTATCTGGGCGGCCTGCTGGGAGCGCAATTGATTTCGCAGAGCGTCTTCGGGGCCGAGGTGGAGATAAAACCTGTCTTGCTGCCGGCCATGCTGGTGCTGGCCTGCGCCGTGGCTCTGCTGGGAACGCTGGCGCCGCTGCGCGTGGTGCAGCAGACCGACCCGGCGCTGGTCTTGAAGGAGCGATAAGGTGTTTGCGCGTCTAGTTCGACGAGGGTTGTGGCAGCGCAAGAGCCGCGCGCTGGTGGCCGTGCTGGCTTTGACGCTGGCGGCCACGCTGACGGCGGCGCTGCTGAACCTCTACGTTGATGCCCAGCGCAAGATTCAGTCGGAGTTCCGCCTCTATGGAGCCAACCTGATGGTGACGCCGCGCGTTACGGCAGGCGAAAACTCTGCGGCGGAGTTGTTGCCCGGCGCATTGGCCCGGCAACTCAAGCGCGATTTTGTTCCCGACCGGCTCACCGCCGTGGTTCCCTACCTCTACGCGGTGGTGGAGCTCAAAGGCGAAAGCGTTGTTCTGGCGGGCACCTGGCTGGATCAATTTTCCGGGCTGGG
>JACZYA010000028.1 GCA_022571295.1 Acidobacteriota bacterium
CGCCCGCGTGGGCGGCACCGGGGCGCAGATCCGCGACACCCGCAAGACCACGCCCGGCCTGCGCCTGCTGGAGCGCTACGCCGTACGCGTGGGCGGCGGCGCCAATCACCGCATGGGCCTCTACGACGCCCTGCTGATCAAAGAGAACCACGCGCAGATGGCCGGGGGCGTGGGCGCGGCCACGCGCCGCGCGCGGAAAATGTACGGGAGCGCCCAGGTGATTCAAGTTGAAGTGCGCGATCAGGCCGAGCTGCGCGAGGCGCTGGGGGCCGGCGCCGACGCGGTTCTCCTGGACAACATGAAGGTCAGAGAGGTGAAGCAGGCGGTGGAAATCATCCAAGGGCGCGTTTTGGTGGAGGTGTCCGGCGGCATTGGGCTGGACAACATTCGCGCCTACGCCGAGTGCGGCGTGGACTTTATCTCCGTGGGCGCGCTGACGCACTCGGCGCCTGCGGCCGACGTCAGCTTCGACCTGATTCCGCTCGGCAACCCCAAGCCCTAGGCCGGGCTGATTGCGAAACTTGCCTTAATGCGTAATGAGTAATGAGTAGTGAGTGATGAGCAAGCGCGCCACGCTTCCGAGCCCATCCCGCCCCCGGCGGGCGGATGGGGAAGCGAGCGTGGCGGAGCCTACCGACCGTCGCCTCAGCCGCCTGCTGGGCTTGCTGCTGGAGCACCCGATGGTGGTGCTGAGCGGCGCCAAGATCGCGCGCCAGATGCGGGTCAGCCGCTCCAGCGTCTGGCGCTGGGTGGAGCAGTTGCGCACCCTGGGCGTGCGCATCAAAGGGCACGGCCGCACCGGCTACCAACTGGAGAGCATGCCCGACATCCTGCTGCCGCAAATTCTTCAGAGACGCCTGCAAGGAATTTCCTTGGGCCAACACATCCACCATTTTTTCAAGACCGAATCCACCAACGCGGTGGCCCTGCGGCTGGCCGCAGCGGGCGCGCCGCACGGGACGCTGGTGGTGGCGGAAGAGCAGACCGCCGGCCGGGGCCGCCTGGGGCGGGCCTGGCACTCAGAGAAAACCAACGGTATCTACTGTACGGTTATTCTTCGACCGCCGCTCAGCCCGGTGCAGGCGCATCTGCTGACGCTGGTGGCCGGGTTGGCGGCGCGCGAGGCGGTGGTGGAAGTCACCGGGCTGGAAGTGGACCTGCGCTGGCCCAACGATTTGTTGGCACAGGGAAAGAAGTTCTGCGGCATCCTGACCGAGATGCAGGCGGAAGCCCAGCGCATCCGCTACCTGGTGGTGGGCGTGGGGGTGAACGTCAACCACAGCAAGTTTCCGCCCGCGTTGGAGGCGATTGCGACCTCACTGCGCCTGGTCGGGGGGAAGACCTACTCGCGGCTTGAAATTCTGGAGCGCTTGCTTGCTGCTTTCGAGCGCGACTACAATCGTCTGCTGGCCGAAGGGGCCGCGCCTTTGCTTGCCCGCTTCAGCCGGTTTTCCAGCTATGCTCGCAACAAGCACGTGCGGGTGCTGGGCGCACGGGAGGAGTTCAGCGGCGTGACCGCGGGGCTTGACCCCACAGGCTGCTTGCTGGTGCGCCGCGACGCGGACGGCAAGACCGTCCCTGTGCTGGCCGGCGACATCCGTGAAGCGTAGGGAAACTGAATTCGAGAGTAGAAAAATAAAGGCGCGCGCATCATTGCGCGCCGAGCGTGCAATGGTTGGAGCTCTGAACTGTGCTGCTGGTTATTAACGTCAACAACACCAACACCCTGCTGGGCGTGTACGAGGGTAAACGGCTGCTGGCCCACTGGCGCCTGATGACCAATCACCAGCAGACCGTGGACGGCTACGGCCTCATGGCGCGTAACCTGCTGCAGTTGGCCGGCATCGATGCCGGCAAGATTGACGGAATCATCATCAGCTCGGTGGTGCCCCCTCTCGACCGCACGGTGGCCGAGTTGGCGCAGCGCTATTTCAACCTCACTCCGCTGTTCGTCGGGCCCGGAATCAAGACCGGCATCCGCATCCACTACGACAATCCACAGGAGGTGGGGGCCGACCGCATCGCCAACGCCGTGGCTGCCTTCGAGAAATACGGCGGGCCCGCGGTGGTGGTGGATTTCGGCACCGCCATCACCTTCGACGCCCTCTCCGCCGCCGGCGAGTACCTCGGCGGCATCATCTTTCCTGGTATCAACATCGCCTCTGACGCGCTTTTCCAGCGAGCCGCGCGCCTGCCGCGGGTCTCGTTCGGCGAGCCGGAAAAACTGATCGGCACCAACACCGTGGGCTCCATCCAATCGGGGCTCTACCACGGATTCTTGGCGGCGGTGGACGGCATCATTGACCGGATGAAAGAGGAGATGGGCCCGGCAACCCGCGTCATCGCAACCGGCGGGCAGGCGTCGCTGCTGGCTTCGGCCTCCCGCCACCAACCGCAAGTGGACGAGTTCCTTACTCTCGATGGTCTCCGCCTGCTCTACCAGCGCAACCGCGAGCCCAAGACGAAGGCGGCCAAGCGAGCGTCGTCTGCGCCTGCGGGCGGGAAGAAATCTGCCGGCAGGTCGAGCAGGTCCCGGCCACGCTCCTAGTGGCCCACCCGAAAAGAAAGATGCTGGTGGAATATCTCTTCTATGACCGAAGGTGGCTGATTGCATCTTGCTTGGGGCTCGTGTCTATTTTGGCGAGTTGCGGCGGTGCTGCGCCGATTGAGGGAATCAAAGTTACGCCGCCGATTTCTTTGCTCGATTTACTCCCGCAGGCGCGCGTAGCCGCTATCGTGCCGGGTAAGCTGGAAGCAGGCGTTGAAATCAGGGAGGTAAGTGTCGAGGGGAAGTCCGAGCGGGTATTTTTCTTCCAGGCCGGAACCGAATTGATCTTTCCGCTGCGGATCGAACAGGCCGCGGTGCTGGAGACGGCGGTGGCTTTGCTGTCGGACGCCTGGGAAAAGGGAGGCGACGGGGTGACTTTCTACGTTGCCGTTCGTCGGGAAGGCGAGATCGTGCCTGCCTATCTTTTCTCCCAGCATGTTCACCCTCGGATTGTCCCGGAGCAGCGCGGTTGGCAGCCGGTGCGGCTGGATTTGACGTCCCTGCGGGACACCGACATCGAGCTGATTCTGGGAACCCACCCGGGCCCGAACATTGATCCCACCTACGATTGGGCGGTTTGGAAAGACCCCCGCCTCTACAACCCTGCCACCGACCCAAATGAATTGTCTCACCCGCGCCCCAGTTCTAACTGAAGGGAAGTGTCACAAAGGCGAGCGCGTTCAGTTACTGGTGCGGGGGAGCTTCTCTGGTGTTTCTGGTGAGGGGGTCATGGGGGGATGGCCGGGAGGTAAGGCGCCGCCGCTGGTGCCGCGCTCGACCACCCAATGGCCGTCCTCGCGCCGCAGCAAGTAGCGAAAGAGCATTTCGCCCTCGCCTTGCTTGATGCGGAAGACCACCCGGGCTTCGGCGGTATCCCCACGGACGTCCACCTGCTGCACCTCCATCTCCATTTTGTCCAGGGCCAAGCCGGACTGTTTTGACAAGTGGTCGTGAATGGCGGCCTCGATTTTCGCTTTGGGGTTCGCCGGCTCCTGCTGGCAGGCGGAGAGAGCGAGAACGAACAGGGCAAGCGGAACAAATGCAGCGCGCATGCTCCCACCCTAGCGGACGACGCGGTGGAAGTCAAAGTACGGTGAGAGGCGGAGCACGCTGCGGCTGGGCTCGTGTAGAATAGCTCGCGATGCTGGAACTGGCCTACGTGCGCGAACACCTGGAGCGGGTCAAGAAATCTTTCCACGATCGCGGCCTCGGCGGCGCGGGGTTGGATGAGTTCATGGCGCGCGACCAGGAGCGGCGCGACGCCATCACCCAGGTGGAAACCCTGAAGGCGGAGCGCAACCGCGCCAGCGGGGAGATCGGGCGGCTGAAAAAAGAGGGCCAGGACGCCTCCGCTTTGATGGCGCAGATGAAAGAGACCTCCGCCCGCATCAAGCAACTAGATAAGCGCGCGGCCGAGCTGGACCAGGAGATGAAGGATTTTCTTTTGACGGTTCCCAACCTCCCGCACCAGAGCGTGCCGGTGGGCCGCTCCGCCGCCGACAACGCTGAAGTCCGGCGCTGGGGCGAGCCGCCCAAGTTCGACTTCGAGCCCAAGGCCCACTGGGACTTGGGCCCGGCGCTGGGCATCCTGGACTTCGAGCGCGCGTCCAAGATTGCCGGGGCGCGCTTTGTGCTCTATTCGGGCCTGGGCGCCCGGCTGGAGCGGGCGCTGGCCAACTTCATGCTCGATCTCCACACCCGCAAGCACGGCTACACCGAAGTTCTGCCGCCGTTCATCGTCAACTCGACCTCGCTGGTCGGCACCGCCCAGTTGCCCAAGTTCGCCGCGGACCTGTTCAAACTGGAAGGCACCGACTACTGGCTGATTCCCACCGCCGAGGTGCCGGTGACCAATATGTTTCGCGACGAAACCCTCGACGCCGACCAACTGCCGCTGAAGCTGGTGGCCTGGACGCCCTGCTTCCGCTCCGAGGCCGGCAGCTACGGCAAGGAGACCCGCGGCATCGTGCGCCAACACCAGTTCCAGAAGGTGGAGTTGGTCAAGTTCGTCCGGCCGGAGCAGAGCTACGAAGAGCTGGAGTCGCTCACCCGCGAGGCGGAAACCGTTTTGCAGCAGCTCGGCTTGCCCTATCGCGTGGTGGCGCTCTCGACCGGCGACCTGGGCTTCGCCGCCGCCAAGACCTACGACCTGGAAGTGTGGCTGCCGGGGGAGAACGGCTACAAGGAGATTTCTTCCTGCTCGAACTTTGAGGGTTTTCAGGCGCGCCGCGCCGGCATCCGCTATCGGCTGCCGGGCAAGAAGAAGAGCGACTACGTCCATACGCTGAATGGTTCCGGGCTGGCCATCGGGCGCACCTGGATGGCGCTGGTGGAGAACTATCAGCAGGCGGATGGCACGGTGGTGGTTCCGGAGGTGTTGCGGCCCTACCTGGATGGCATCGAGCGGCTGGAACGCAATCGTTAGGTTCTTAGCACTGGGGAGATTTTGCGCTGCAACTGTTGCCGCAACGCGAGCGTGCTTTTGTTCCAGTCGAAAAACTGCGTGATTATGCTCTCAACCCCACCCATCCGGAAGGTCGAAGCAAGGCGGTAATCTTCAAGGAGATGCTGGGAATCGAGCGCAGGCACGCGAATGTCTTGGCGGAACTCATTCAAAGCAACGCTGCCCCGTGCGCCAGCCCGTTCTGGGAGCGAAGATAAGTACGGTCAGCGGTGGAGAACTTATCATCCCATAATTGGACTAAACGGTCGAGAAGCCGTGGTTACCGTCGCTTGGATATTCAAAACCCAGCAGCCCGATGTGCCTGTGTTAATATCTTGTTATATAGAGGCTCAGGAGCAGGAAAAGCTCAGACAGCTTTTGCGCTCTGAGTAGGTGGACAATATGAATACGGAGCTCAATCCTAGGCTTCTCGATGTTGCCGAAACCCGAATCGACTTGCCGGAACTCGGCATCCGTGCAGGCACGAGAGGCACCATCGTTGAGATTCTCGGCGAATCCCGGGAAGCCTTCCTGCTGGAGATCACGGATCAACACGGAGTTGCTAAGGAATTTGTCGCTCTCGCAGCCAAACAGATTCGAGGCGGTTGGAAAATTCAAGAGGCAGCGGCATTCGAGCCCGTTCTTAACGAGGCTGAGTTAGCGTTTGAAGAGGGTTTTCTCTATTTGCAAAATGGGTTGGTGGAGGAAGCCAAGCGTCAATTTGCCAAGGCATTTAAAATGGATCCCCAGCTTGCAGGGCACTTGGTGAATTCGGCCAACGGCTTGGCCCAAAAGAGTGCCTTTGATTCGGCCATCGCGGTTTATGAACTTGTACTTGAGCTTCAGCCTCAGCGAGAAACTGCCAGGGAGAATCTGGCCATTACCCATCTTAACCGTGGTGTTGAGTACGCTCGACGGGGAGCGATCGACAAGGCACTTAAAGACTTCAATATCGCGCTGGTCGTGGGGCCTTCAAGGGCAACTGTAACACTGGTGCAAAAGAATCTTGTCGCTGCCTATACGCAACTCGGTATCCGCCACGCGGAGGTGAAGCAGTATCGTGAAGCACTCGAAAAATTTGTGCTGGCTCTTGAAATAGACCCTTCGGATATTCCCCGGAAGAATCTTGGATTGGCATTCGTTTCCTACTTTGCGTCGAAGCTGGGGAATCGTGCATTTGCACGTCGGGAAAGGATTTTCAAACAAGCCATAAGAATGGGCCTAAGCTTTTCTGAGTGTCTTAATGGTTATGGAGCGACGCTGGCAGGTTTAGAAGAAATATCCGAGGCCCGTTGGGCTCTAAGAGAAGCTGTCAAAGCTGATCCTACCAATGAGATCGCCAAGAAGAATCTTGAGCTTGTTTTGGCCAAAGAACCTTCCCTTGGGATTCCGGCGTTCGCGTTGGGCCTGGAAACCCTAGATGCTGAACGAGCATCCATTGGTTAGTCCTAGCTTCCGCCGTGCCGATTTTTTCTCCCACCTCGGTATTGAGCGGCTGGAAGCGCGCTAGCTCGTGCAGCGAACCGGGCAGCGAGGCAGGTAACCGCCAGTCTGCTTGACAGTTGCATTGTGTGACTATATAGAAAGGCTAGAGTGGTGCCGGTTGGCACTTGCTTCTGCATTTGAGGCTTGAGGGAAACGGGGCTAACATCCGGGCGGTTTCGTCCGATGGTAGAGGACGGGAGGAGTAGTGGCACTTCAAACTGCGGAACTGGAAAGGGTTAAGGAGCAGATCCGCGGCCTGGGCCGGCGCGACTGGCTGTGGTGGAGCCTGGGCTTGCTCTCCCTGTTGTTGGTCGGGGGCGGACTGATGCACCTGTTCCTTCGGCGCGCGCCCGACGCAGCCGCCCAGCCCGTGGACCTGACACTGGGGCAGGCGGTTGCCTATCTGTACGCGGTAGCGGTGACGGTGGTGGCCTTCCAGATTTACAGCTTGTTGCGAAGCAAGGAGTCGCGAAAGATGCAGGTGGAACTCCTGTTGGAGACGCTCAAGAACGAAGTGGGGCGTCTGGAGAGCCTGCGGGATCCCATGACCCAGGTGTACAACCGCAACTGCTTGGACGAGCTGCTGGCGATGGAGATCAGGCGCTCCGAGCGCTACACCAAGCCCTTCGCTGTCATCCTGATGGACATTGATAACTTCAAGAGCATCAACGACCGCTTCGGCCACTTGAAGGGCGATTACGTGCTCATGGAGGTCGCTCAGATCCTTCGCACTTGCGTGCGCGGGGCCGACTACATCATCCGGTACGGGGGCGACGAGTTCATCATGTTGCTTCCCGATACCGATCAGGAGGGCGCAGAAATAGTTGTGGAGCGTCTCCAGAAAAAGATCACAGATTGGGACACCCACAGCGAAGACGGGCGCTTTGAGCTGACTATCAGCGCCGGCATCAGTATTTTCACCCAAGGACGTGAGGCCGCAGAACTCGTCACCGAAGCCGACCAGCGGATGTACGAAGCCAAGCGCAGCCACACCTCCGCCTCCAGCACCCAAGCCACCTCGTAGTTTTCTTCTCCCCGGATTGGTTTCAGGAATCTTGCCGGCGAATGCCCACCGGAAACTCGTGCCTGATTCCAGGCGCGGCCAGAGGCTCGGACTGAATGGTGGTGTGGGTGATGTGGAAGTCCCGCGCCAGCAGCGCGTTCAGTTGGTCGAGAATCTGCCCGCTCTCGCTGGTGCTCATCTCTCCGATTCGCACGTGGCAGGAGAGCGCGTGCGATTGGGCGGCCAGCGACCAAATGTGGATGTCGTGCACTTCCTCCACCCCCGAAACCGCCAGCATGGCCCGCGCCACCTCCTCCACCTCCAGGTTGCGCGGAGTGCCTTCCAGCAGGATGTGGGTCGTCTCCCGGATGACACCCCAGGCGCTCCACAGCACCCCGGCGCCGATGGCGAAGCTGATGATGGGGTCGAGGACGTAGAAGCCGCTGGCGGCCATGACGAGGGCGCCCGCCAGAATACCGACGTTGGAGGCAGCGTCGCCGGCGTTGTGGATGAGCACGGTGCGCAGGTTCAGGTCGCCGCGCCCGCGCCACATCGACCAGGCAATGCCTCCGTTGATTACGATTCCCAGCGCCGCCACCCACAGCATGAGATCGGTATCGACGGCCCGGGGCGCCAGGATGCGCCGGTAGGCTTCCCAAAAGATGTAGAAGGCAATCGCCACCAGCACCAGCGCATTTACGAACGCCGCCAGCACGCCGCTGCGTTGGTAGCCGTAGGTGCGCTGCGGGTCGGCCGGCATGCGTTGAACGTAGAGCGCGACCAGGGAGAGAAGCATCGTGGGCACGTCGCTGAGGTTGTGCACGGCGTCGGAGATGAGCGCCAGCGAGCCGGCCAGGTAACCGGCGGCAAACTCCACCACCACAAAGATCAGGTTGATGCCCAGCGACCACTTCAGGGCGCGGTCCATTCCCGGCGTTTCGTGCACGTGCATGGGAAAAGTGTAGCGAAGCAGGGCGAGGGAAGCAAACCGCCGCTGGCGCCGTCTGCGATTCTTTCTACTCTTGAGGAGGGAAGAAGGAGCGGTGCCGGGGGGCTACGCGTCGAGCCCCAGGTTCTGCGCCAGTTGGTCGGGATCGAAGGGGCTGGCGGCGAACCAGCGCCCGTCCACCTCGAAGGTGGGGACTTTGCGTTTGCCCTGGTTCTTCTCGATGATGAGGTCGGCGGCGTCGGGCTGCTCGTCAATGTTGATGGTCTCGTAGGTCAGGCCGCGCTCGTCCAGGAAGCGCTTGGCGTTGCGGCAATCACCGCACCAGGGAGATACATATATGCGAATGTTCGCCATCGTTGGTGTTTTCTCCTTCTATCTTTCGGTCAGGTAGAAGCGCACTTTAATAGATGAACTCGGGGCCGCGGGGGATTCAAATCCGCGGACTCCGCACCCGGCTAGGGCGCGTGGGTGGGTTCTTCCGCTTGGTGGCCGGCGGCAACGGTGTGGCCGGCCTTGCCCGCAACCTGCAGGCGGATGAGCGCCCGCTGCAAAGCCACTTGGGCGCGGTCGAAGTCAACCTTCGGGTCGCCCACGTGTTGCAAGCGCTCCTCGGAACGCTTTTGCGCTTGGCGGGCGCGCGCGACGTCAATTTCTTCCCCGCGCTCGCCCGTTTCCGCCAGGATGGTGACCCGACCGGGCAACACCTCTACGAAGCCCCAGAAGATGCTGAGGTAGCTCCAGCGGGTTCCCTTGCGGTAGCTGAGCTCGCCCGTCTGGAGTTCGCTCAGCAGGGGCGCGTGGCCGGGCAGAATTCCGAGGTAGCCGTTGCGGCCCGGCACCTGCACTTCGTGCACCTCTTCGCGCACCATCTGCCGCTCGGGCGTGACCACTTGTAGTTCCAAGGATTCAGGAATCAAGGTCGCCGCCTCACACTTCCGCCTTCATTTTTTCGGCGTTCTCTTGCACGTCCTCGATGGGGCCGGTCATGTAGAAGGCCTGCTCGGGGATGTCGTCCAGCTCGCCTTCGACCAGCATCTTGAAGCCGCGGATGGTGTCTTCCACCTTGACGTAGCGGCCTTGCAAGCCGGTGAACTGCTCGGCCACGAAGAACGGCTGCGAAAGGTACTTCTGGATTTTGCGCGCGCGCGTCACCGCCTGCTTGTCTTCTTCGCTCAGCTCTTCGATGCCCAGGATGGCGATGATGTCTTGCAGGTCTTTGTAGCGTTGCAAGATGGACTTGACCGAGCGCGCCACATTGTAGTGCTCCTCGCCCAGTATGCGCGGGTCGAGGATGCGCGAGAAAGATTGCAGCGGGTCCACCGCCGGGTAGAGGCCCAGCTCGGCCACCTGACGCGAGAGCACCAGGGTGGCGTCCAAGTGAGCGAAGGTAGTGGCGGGGGCGGGGTCGGTGAGGTCGTCGGCGGGGACGTAGATGGCCTGCACCGACGTGACCGAACCTTTCTTGGTGGAGGTGATGCGCTCTTGCAGCTCGCCCAACTCGCTGGCCAGGTTGGGTTGGTAGCCGACCGCCGAAGGCATGCGCCCCAGCAGCGCCGAGACTTCCGAGCCTGCTTGCACGAAGCGGAAGATGTTGTCGATGAAGAGCAGCACGTCCATGCCCTGCTCGTCGCGGAAGTACTCAGCCACCGCCAGGCCGGTCAGCGCGATGCGCAGGCGTGCGCCGGGCGGCTCGGTCATCTGCCCATAGACCAGTGCCGCGCGCGACTTCTCGGGGTCGCCGGGCGTGATTACTTTCGACTCGGTCATCTCCAGCCAGAGGTCGTTGCCTTCGCGGGTGCGCTCGCCCACGCCCGCGAACACCGAGACGCCGCCGTGCTTCAGGGCCACGTTGTGGATGAGCTCCATGATGACCACGGTCTTGCCCACACCGGCGCCGCCGAACAGGCCCACCTTGCCGCCGCGCAGGAAGGGTTGGAGCAGGTCAATCACTTTCACGCCGGTCTCGAACATCTCCTGGGTGGTGGACTGCTCTTCCAGCGAGGGCGCGGGGCGGTGGATGGGGTAGCGCGTCTCGGATTTGACTTCGCCCAGACCGTCCACCGGCTCGCCCAGCACGTTGATCACGCGCCCCAAGGTGGCTTTGCCCACCGGCACAGTGATGGGGCCGCCGGAGTCGTAGGCTTTCATGCCGCGCACGATGCCTTCGGTGGGCTTCATGGCCACGCAGCGGATGCGGTTTTCGCCCAGGTGCTGCTGCACTTCGACGATGATGTCGATTTCATTGGGCACATCGAAGCCTTCGCTGGTGATGCGGATGGCGTTGTAGATGGCGGGCAGATTCTGCTCCTCGAACTCCACGTCCACCACCGGGCCGATGACTTGCACCACCTTGCCCACGTTCTTGTACTCGCTGGGGTTCATGTCTGTCTCCTAGGGCTTTGCGTGACTCGTGATTCGTGACTCGAAACTCGTGCCGCCGAGGCTTGAAGCGACCGCCCCAGGGCGCTCAAGAGTTGACTCACGGATCGGCATCATTGATTCACCGTATCGAATTCTTGTGCGTTCATGTAACTCAAATCTTTGCTCAAAAGAGAGAAGTACCGCGTTTCCTCGGCCTCCCCGTTGGCGATCCGCAGGCTCCGCAAGAGCTCCTTGGTGGTTCGCCGTCCATAGCCTTCCGCGATGTTCGCCGCCACCGAACTGGAAGCGCGGCGCAACTGCGAAATCGGGCCAAAACGCTCGTCTGGAGGAAATGCCCTTGTCAGTCGATAGCTGAGCAAAGTGAGTTCGTGGGCTTTCCGCCAAACTTCCAAGTCCTCGAAGCTTTTGATTTGCACAAGTCACGAAACACAAGTCACGAGTTACGTCACAATGCTGCGGCGCCGCTGACAATCTCAATCAGCTCGCGCGTAATCTGCGCCTGGCGCACCTTGTTCATGTGCAGGGTGAGCCGGTCGATCATCTCCGACGCGTTGGTGGTGGCTGCATCCATGGCGGTCATGCGGGCGGCGTGCTCGGCGGCATTGGACTCCAGCAGCGCGCGGAAGATTTGCACCTCCACGTGCCGCGGCAGCAGCCGCCCGAACAGTTCCGCCGGCGGCTGCTCGTAGAGGTAGTCCACCTGCGTTTCTTCCGCCTCTTCCTTCCCGGTTGCTTCTTTTTCCGGCACGGCCAGGTCTCCTTCAGTGCGCGTGGGAAGGACGCCTTCAATCGGCAGCAGCTTTTCGGTGATGAGCCGCTGGGCCAGGACGCTCTTGAACTCGTTGTAGATAAGGTAAACCGCGTCCACCTGCTCGGTGCGGTAGAGGTCAATGACGTGCGCGGCCACTTCTTTGGCGTTGGAGTAATCCACCCCGCGCAGGAACAGGTTGACGTGCTCGGCCACCAGCTCGCGTTGGCGGCGGCGGAAGTAGTCGCGGCTTTTCTTCCCGATGGCAATCAGTTGCGGCTGGGCGCCGTTGGTGCGCGCCGCCAGGAAGCGCTCGGCCAGGCGCAGCACGTTGGTGTTGAACGGCCCGCACAGGCCCTTGTCGCCGCTGAGCACCAGAACCAGGATACGTTTTTCCGGGCGCTTGACCAGCAGGGGATGCGCGTGCGCCTCGGTGCGCTGCGCCAGCGAGCGCAACACCGTCAGCATCTGCCCGGCGTAGGGGCGAGCGTTGAAGACGCGCTCTTGCGCGCGGCGCAGCTTGGCCGCCGAAACCAGCTTCATCGCCCGGGTAATCTTCTGCGTGTTCTTGACCGAGCGGATGCGGCGGCGAAAATCAATCAGCGTCGGCATTGTTTAGCTACTCAACTCCGCTTCTGTCAGGGCACGGCTTTAGCCGTGCCGAAAAACGTGACAAAAACCTTTTGGGCTTTAGCCCCTGAGGTCTGCTCTCGATCTCCCCCCGGCAGGGGCCGGGGGGCTCGGCGCGATAAAAAATGGTGGCACTCCTCATTACTTATTGCGCGGGTTGGGCGGCGTGCTCGGCGGTGAAGTGCTGCTTGAACTCCTTGAGCACCTTGTGGAGTTCATTGCGCAGCGCGTCGTCGAGCGTCTTCTTCTCCCGAATGCTTTGCAGCAAGCCGGCTTGGCTGGTGTCAAGGAAATCATAGAGGGCGCGCTCGAAGGCGCCGCACTGGCTGACGGGCAGGTCGTCCACATAGCCGTTGGTGCCGGCGAAGATGATGATGATTTGTTTTTCCACCGGCAGCGGCGCGAACTGGTCTTGCTTGAGCAGCTCGGTCAGGCGCGCGCCGCGGTTGAGCTGCGCCAGCGTGGCTTTGTCGAGGTCGGAGCCGAACTGCGCAAAGGAAGCCAACTCGCGGTACTGCGCCAGCTCCAGCCGCAACGTGCCCGCCACCTGCTTCATGGCCTTAACTTGGGCATTGCCGCCCACGCGGCTGACCGAAAGGCCGACGTTGATGGCCGGGCGGATGCCGCTGTGGAAGAGGTCGGTTTCCAGATAAATCTGGCCGTCGGTGATGGAGATGACGTTGGTGGAGATGTAGGCGGAGATGTCGCCGGCCTGGGTTTCGATCACCGGCAGGGCGGTGAGCGAGCCCCCGCCCTTTTTGGCGCTGAGTTTGGCGGCGCGCTCCAGCAGACGCGCGTGCAGGTAGAAGACGTCGCCGGGGAAGGCTTCGCGTCCCGGGGGCCGGCGCAGCAGCAGGGAGATTTCGCGGTAGGCGGCGGCGTGCTTGGAGAGGTCGTCGTAGAAGCAGACGGCGTGGCGGCCGGAGTCGCGGAAGTATTCGCCGATGGCGCAGCCGGCGTAGGGAGCGATGTACTGCATGGTGGCGGGCTCGGAGGCGGAAGCGACGACCACCACGGTGTAGTCCATGGCGCCGGCGTCTTCGAGCGTCTTCACCACCTGAGCGACGGTAGAGCGCTTCTGGCCGATGGCGACGTAGATGCAAATGACGTCGCCGCCTTTCTGGTTGAGGATGGTGTCGAGGATGATGGCGGTCTTGCCGGTCTGGCGGTCGCCGATGATCAGCTCGCGCTGGCCGCGGCCGATGGGAATCATGCCGTCTATGGCCTTGATGCCGGTCTGGAGCGGCTCGCGCACGGGCTGGCGCTCGACCACGCCCGGGGCCAGGCGTTCGAGCGCGTTGAACTGCTCGGTCATGACCGGGCCCTTGCCGTCCACCGGCTGCCCGAGCGGGTTGACCACGCGCCCGACAATGGCCTCGCCCACCGGCACCGACATGATCTTGCCGGTGCGCTTGACGGTATCGCCTTCGCGGATTTTGGTGTACTCGCCCAGCAGCACGATGCCCACCTGGTCTTCCTCCAGGTTGAGGGCGATGCCGGTGACGCCGTGGGGGAAGTCGATCATCTCAGCGGCCATGCACTTCTCCAGGCCGTGGACGCGGGCGATGCCGTCGCCGACGGAGATCACCGAGCCTACCTCTTCCACGGCCACGGTCTGCTGGTAGTTTTCAATCTGCTCGCGGAGGAGCTTGGTGATTTCGTCGGCTTTGATCTTTGCCATTCTGTCGTGCCTCCCTGCTGGCTACTTACCGGAATCTGTGCCTATCCCCTCCCGGCAGGGGCCGGGAGGCTCGGTGCGAAAAAAATTGAGTCGTCGCAGCATGGCGCGCTACCCGAGCCCCTTGGCACCGAGCCCGGTGGCCCCCGCCACCGGGGCTGCTTCGCGGGTCAACTGCGCCTGCATGCGGCGCAGGTGCGCTTTCACGGAGCCGTCGTAGATGGTGCCGCCCAGGCGGGCCACCACCCCGGCCAGAATTTCCGGGTCCTGCTGGAAGCGGAGCTCGACCGCCGAACCGGTCAGAGCCGCCAGACGCTCTTCCAGCAGTTTCTTTTGTGTATCGCTCAACTCAGTGGCGGTGGTGACCTCGACCGGAACGATGCCCAGCCGGGCATAGACCTCCTGGTCGAAAGCCTGCACCACGGCATCGAGCTGGTTGAGGCGGCGGTTCTCGGTCAGCACGGCCAGGAAGTTGCGCGTCAACTCGCTCCACTTCAGCGTGCCGCGCAGGCGGTCGAGCAGGGCCAGCTTTTGTTCCTTGCTCACAGCCGGGTTGGCGAGGACGTTGCGCAGTCCGGCGTGCCCGCTGAGCAGCGCGGCGAACTCAGCCAACTGCTGCTTTACGCTTCGCACTTCTTTTTGCTTGCGGGCCTCTGCGAGCTTGGCCTCAAAAAGGATGTCAGCCAAAGCGCGGGCGTAGCGGCGAGCAAGAGCGCGGGCCATAGCCTAGTGCCTCCGCTCCGCGCCCGATGGGGCGGTGCTCAGAGTCGAGAAGTCTTTGATGAAAGCCTGGAAGAGAGTTGCGTGCGTCTTGGGGCTGAGTTGCCGGCGGATGCGCTCCTCGGCCAGGCTGACAGCCAGGCGAGCGGCGTAGGCGCGCAGTTCCAAGCGGGCGGCGCGGCCGGCAGACTCAATCCCGGCTTTGGAGGTGGACAAGATGCGGTCGGCTTCGCGCTGCGCGGTTTCGCGGATGCGCTCCAGTTGAGCGGCGGCTTCAGCCTCGGCGTCGCGGCGCATCTGCTCGGTTTCCTGGTGCAGGCCGGCGAGGCGCTGCTCAATCCCGCGCAGGCGTTGCTGGGAGGTTTCCCGCTGCTGGCGGGCCTGGTCGATTTCAGTGCGGATGCCCTGGCGGATTTCAGCGAATTTGCGCTTAAGCGGGGTGCGGGCGAAGTAAGCGCCGCCGCCGAAGACCACCAGGAAGTTGATCCACTTGAAAATCAGTTCGGAGTTGTTGCCGTCTTCGCCCTCGGCCGCCAGAACCGGCAAGCAGACGAGCAAAACCAGCAGCAAGAGAAGAAGCGCGCGACCCATCATGCGTTGCGGCCTCGTCGGCTGCCCGCGGCCGAGCGTTCCGGTGCCAGCAAGCTGTTGGCGATCTGCTCGGCCAGGAGTTGGCTTTGGGCGCCGAGGGCCTGCTTGGCCTGTTCGACGTCGCGGGCGATGTCGAGCCGGGCCTGGCGGGCCGACTGGTTGGCCTGCTCGCGGGTGGTGTGCAGGATGCGGCTGCGCTCGTCGAGGGCGGCGTGGCGGGCGGTTTCCTGCTGCCGATAGATTTCGGCCCGGGCCTGCCGCAGCGCCTCCTCGTACTGGCGCAGCTTTTTATCGGCGCCGGCCATGAACTCTTCGGCCTGCCGACGGGCGCCTTCGGTGGCGGCCTGGCGCTGGGCCAGCACGCGCTCCAGCGGACGCCAGAAACTCCAGCGCAGGAAGAGGTAGAAAGCGAAGACAATAATAGCGGTGGGCAAAGCGCCCCAGAGAAGGTCGGCCAATTGGTGAACGATGGAATCCATCTGCCTGCTCGTTGGGAGTTACAAAAGGACTCTACCCGACTCCCCATGGAGAGCAAAGAGTAAGATTTCTAACACAGGGGCGCGAATCGGTCAAGACAGGTGGGCGCTCCGGAAGCGGTCTGGAGGTTAGAAAGACTTAAGAAAGCGAGCGCAGAGAAAAGAAGCAGCGGCACCGACGCAGAGGGGGGCGAGCGGTGCCGCCGCAGAATAGGCGGGCCGAAAGGTCAGGTCAGCGATTGCGTCCCGGTCCGCGCGCGCGGCCTCCGGCAGTACGAGCCCGGCGGCGTCCTTGTGCGCTTGGCCGCGCCTGGCCACTGTTGCGTTGGGCGCGGCGACGGTGAAGCTGGCCGTCGCGCTTGGCGAAGCGCTTCTTCGCCTGTTTCAAGCGCTGCTTGTCCTTGCGCAGCTTGGCCTTGGCCTCGCGCGCCTGCGGGCTGTCCTTGCCGAACTCGTCCACCGTTTGGCGGTAGGCCTGGCGGTTGGCTTGGAGCCGTTCGCGGGCCTGGGCGAGCCGTTCTTGGGCTTTCTGGTGGCGTTCGCGGTGGCGGTTCTGTCGGTCGGTTTGCTCGGTTGCGGTTGGGTCGTCGCTCGGGTCACCGGTGTCTTGCGCGGCCAGGCCGACGGGCAAAAGCAAAGCTGCCCCCAGCACCGACCCCAGCATCCAGCGAATGAGGTTGCTCGATTGCATGATTATCTCTCCTTTCGTCATTCGGTTCCCGGCTTCCAAAAGGTTGAACCCTGGAGGGGAGGAAAAGTTGCAGCATCTGGAAAGAATTCTTGCCCCAGAGGCGCAGAGAACACAGAGAAACCGCAGGGAATTCCTCGGCGCTCTCTGCGCCTGCTTGCCCTGCCTACCGCAGGCAGGCGCAGGCAAGTCTCAGCGGTGGAGCGGTTGGTTTCCGGCCCCGGCGCTACTCGCAGCGGAGGGTGACCATGGGATCAACTTTGGGGGCGCGCCGCGGGAGAGAGTTGCGGCGGGTGCGAGGCGGGTGATAGCATTCACCATCGGTCGGTTGCTGCCGCAGGGGATAAGGAGACACAGCATGGCTTTTCAAGGGGTGGATTTCCTCGAACTCGACTCATTGCTGACGGAAGACGAGAAAGTGGTGCGGGCCTCGGTGCGGCAGTGGGTGGAGGAGAACGTCAAGCCCATCATCGAGAAGCACGCGCAGGCCGGCACCTTTCCCACCGAATTGATCCCTGAAATCGGCCGGCTGGGCTACCTGGGAGCGAACCTGGAGGGTTACGGCTGCGCCGGGATGTCGGCGGTGGAGTACGGCCTGGTTATGCAGGAGCTGGAGCGGGGCGACTCCGGGCTGCGCAGCTTCGTCTCGGTGCAAGGCGCGCTGGTGATGTATCCCATCCACGCTTACGGCTCCGAGGAGCAGAAGCAGAAGTGGCTGCCGCGTTTGCAGAAAGGCGAGGCCCTGGGCTGCTTCGGGCTGACCGAGCCCGGCTTCGGGTCGAACCCGGGCGGGATGCTGACCACGGCGCGCAAGCAGGGCGACGCCTACGTCCTGAACGGCGAGAAGCTCTGGATCACCAACGGGTCGGTGGCCGATGTGGCGCTGGTGTGGGCCAAGGACGACGACGGAAAGATTGGCGGCTTCCTGGTAGAGAAGGGCACGCCGGGCTTGAAGGCCTGGGACGTGCACGACAAGTATTCGCTGCGGGCGTCCATCACCAGCGGGCTGGCGCTGAGCGACTGCAAGATTCCCGCTTGCAACCGCCTGCCCAAGGCCGACGGGTTAGGGGCGGCGCTCGGCTGCCTGACGCAGGCGCGCTACGGCATCGGTTGGGGCGCGCTGGGCGCGGCCATGGAGTGCTACCAGACCGCGCTCGATTATGCCAAGGAGCGCAAGCAGTGGGCGGGCAAGCCCATCGCCGGGCATCAGTTGGTGCAGGAGAAGCTGGTGTGGATGCTGACGGAAATCACCAAGGGGCAACTGCTGGCGTTGCAAGTGGGCCGGCTGAAGGAGAAAGGCAAGGCCACCTTCGCGCACGTCTCGCTGCTGAAGAAGAACAACGTTTGGGTGGCGCTGGAGTCGGCACGGAAGGCGCGCGACATCCTGGGCGCGAACGGGATTACCGGCGACTATCCGGTCTTCCGCCACATGGTCAACCTGGAGTCGGTGTACACCTACGAGGGCACGCACGACATCCACACGCTCATCCTCGGCCACCACATTACCGGCATCCCGGCCTATGAGTAGCGGAAGGGCGAGTGCCCGTACAGGTACACTGAGCGCCCCTTCCGGACTGGATTAATAGTTTTTGGGGAGGTGAACATGCAACGTGATCTTTCCCTGGACTTTTTGCGGGTGGTAGAGGAAGCGGCGATTGCGGCGGCGCGCACCATGGGCCTGGGCGATCGGCACGGCGCCGACAAGGCCGCCACCGGAGCCATGCGCAAGGAGCTGGCCACGGTTCCGATCAAGGGCCGCATCGTCATCGGTGAAGGCGAGCGCGATGAAGCCCCCATGCTCTTCATCGGCGAGGAAGTGGGCGCTCCGCCGAAGGACGGCGACAACTTTCCCGAAATCGATATCGCCGTCGATCCGCTGGAAGGCACCAACCTCTGCGCCGCCGGCAAGCCCAACGCCATAACGGTGATGGCGGCCAGCGAACGCGGCGGGTTGCTGCACGCGCCCGACATCTACATGCAGAAGCTGGCGGTGGGCCCGACCTGCAAGGGAGCGGTGGATTTGGAAGCACCGGTCAAGGACAACCTGCGCGCCATCGCCCAGCGCTTGGACCGCGAAGTAGAGGACTTGGTGATCGTGGTGCTCGACCGCCCGCGACACGAACAGTTGATCAAAGACATTCGCGCCGCCGGCGCGCGCATTCGGCTGATCTCCGACGGCGACGTGGCGCCGGCCATCGCCGCTGCCGTTATCGGCTCGGGCGTGCATGCGGTGATGGGCATCGGCGCCGCACCCGAGGGCGTCCTGGCCGCTGCCGCCCTGCGTTGCCTGAGCGGCGAGATACTGGGCCGGCTGGTGACCATCAGGCCCGGAGACGTGGAGCGCATGGAGAAGATGGGGATCAAGGATCCCAAGCGCATCTATCGCACCGAGGAACTCGCGCCGGGGAAGAACATCGTCTTCGCCTGCACCGGCGTCACCAGCGGCGACCTGCTGCGCGGCGTGCGCTTCTTCGGCGAAGGCGACCGCACCCACTCGCTGGTCATGACTCTTCAACCCCACAACGTGCGCTTCGTGGACGCAGTCCACGTTGACCGCGAGGGCGATTGCAAGATCCGCTTCTCCTAGCGGGAAGCTGAAGAAACTTTGTTTGCCGTCATTCTGAGCGCAGCGAAGAATCCCACCCTTCGGTTAGGTCGCAACGGTGGGATTCTTCGTCGCCTGTCCAAGGCAGGCTCCTCAGAATGACAAACGGGGAGGGGTCTTTCTAGCAACTGATTAGACCTGTAAGAGCAGAGCAGCAAGGAACAATTCTATGTCCATTTCCGTAGAACGGGGTGAGGGGAGGGTGTGCCAATGATTAGCGTGAACTCTTTGAACCAGGAAAGTCGGCGGGACAAGCCCCGCCCGCTGCGGGGTGAACCCCGCCGTTGGCGGGACGAACGCGGCAGCACGCTGCAGGTGGTGCTGGCCATCATCGGCGGGATCATTGCGCTGTGCGTGCTGGTGGCGCTGGTGGCGGTCTGGGCGGTGCAACGCTACGTCCACATTGAAGTGGACGACAGCGGCGGGGAAAAGCGAGTCGAGATCAGCACGCCCTTCGGCGGCATCACGGTGGAAAAGGCGGGGGACGTGGCCCGCGACCTCAAGCTGCCGGTCTATCCTGGCGCACGGTCGGACGACGACAGTGCTTCGGTGCGCCTGTGGGGAGAAATCGGGGATGAGAGGGGCGCGCTCGACATCACCGTGGCCAAATTCCACACCCGGGATTCCCTGGAGCAGGTGGACCAGTTCTACCGCCAGCAGCTTGGGGCTGAGTACAAGCGCCAGGAGGGCCGCATCAGCGTTCGCGCTTTCAAGCACTGGAAGGGGCACACCCGAGTCGAATTCGACGGCGTGCTCTTCGCCGATGAATCCGCTACCCGCATGCGAGGCGTGGGCCTGGAGCCCAAATCGTCCGGGGTGGAGATCACCTTGTTCGACGTTCGGGAAGAAAGCGAGCAGTAGCGGATAGGGCTGCTAGCGCCGCCGTGCCCCGCCTGTCCTGCCTGAGCGCAGTCGAAGGGAGCGCAGCCGAAGGGCGCTTTTTCTTCTTCCTTTTCACACTACGGGGCGGATGTTCGTACGCGCAGCCGAACCAGCGCACCGTTTCTTCCAGGTGCGCGCGCGAGCTCAGCTCCACTTCCACCCAGCCGGTGAACCCTAGTCGTGACGGTCGCACCGCCTTGCGCTTGAGCGCGCGCTCGGCGTCGGCCGGTCGCAGCCGCATCCAGGCATAGGTGGGCTCGCCGGGGCGACCCAGCCACTCTGGTTTCTTTTTGCTGAGGGCGCGGTTGACGTAGCAGCCCAGCATCTGCTTGCGGCGGAAGAAAGCCAGCGCGCCCATCATCGGTCGCGCCTGCACGCCCGGCCAGGAGAGCAGCTCGGCGCGCAGGACTTCGCCTAGCTCGTCCTCCAGCGGCCGCGTGCTCCAATCAGCTTTCCGCATCAGCAGTAGCTTATCACTGCGCGCGCGGGGTTTTCCGCTGCGCCTCGGTGGTGAAAACGTCTTGCCACAGAGTCACAGAGCCAGGTACGGAAGGAAAGCTGACGAAGAATCCCTATCCCTCGACCACGCTCGGGACAAGCGGGCTTCTTCGCCGCTACCCATCGTCACGCCAAGCCCGGTGGCACCTGCCACCGGGCGGAAGCGGGTGCGGAGCACCCCTTCCGGACTTTTGTTGGTCGCGGGCCTGTCTGCCGCAGGCAGACTGCGCTCAGAATGACAACCGACTCAAAACCGAACTCGCGCAAAAAGTAGATTCCTCGGCCGTGTGGCCTCGGAATGACATTCCACTCTTATCTGGCGGTGACGCCGGCGGGTTGACCGGCCTACGCCAAGGCTTTAGTAGGTGAACGCTCGAAGTGGATGGCGCCGTTGGTGGCGTCTACCAGCAGGGAGTCGCCGGGCAGGACTTCGCCTGCGAGGATTTTCTTCGCCAGCGGGTTCTGAATCAGGCGCTGGAGGGCGCGCTTCATGGGGCGGGCGCCGTAGGCGGGCTCGAAGCCCTGACTGAAGAGCAGCTCGCGGGCTTTTTCGCTCAGCTCGATGGTGATCTTGCGGTCGGCCAGCAGCGCACGCAGGTGGCCGAGCTGCAAGTCGATGATGCGGTCGAGCTGCTCGCGCCCGAGCGGGTTGAAGATGACGTTGTCGTCCACGCGGTTGAGGAACTCCGGCTTGAAGGTGGCCTGCAAGGCCTCGGTGATGCGACGCTCCATCGCGTCGCGGTCACTTTGCGCCAACTCAAAAATTGCCTGACTCGCCACGTTCGAGGTTAGGATGAGCACCGCGTTGCGGAAGTTCACCGTGCGGCCTTTGCCGTCGGTGAGCCGGCCGTCGTCGAGGATTTGCAGCAGCACGTTGAAGACGTCGGGGTGGGCCTTTTCGATTTCGTCGAACAGGATGACGGAGTAGGGCCGCCGGCGCACCTGCTCGGTCAGTTGCCCGCCTTCTTCGTAGCCGACGTAACCCGGCGGCGCGCCCAGCAGCCGTGCCACGGTGTGCTTCTCCATGTACTCCGACATGTCGAGGCGGATGAGGGCGTGCTCGTCGTCGAAGAGGAACTCGGCCAGGGCGCGGGCCAGCTCGGTCTTGCCCACGCCGGTCGGGCCCAGGAAGAGGAAGGAACCCACCGGGCGCTTGGGGTCGCTCAAGCCGGCGCGCGAGCGGCGGATGGCGTCGGCCACGCGTGTCAGTGCTTCATCCTGACCCACCACGCGCCGGCGGAGGTGTTCCTCCATCTTGACCAGCTTTTCAACTTCGGCTTCCAGCAGGCGGCCCACCGGGATGCCGGTCCACTTGGCGACGATGCGGGCGATGTCTTCTTCGTCTACTTCTTCTTTCAGCATACGCTGCCCGCCTTCCATTTCATTGAGCTTCGCCTGCGCGGCTTCGAGCGCCTTCTGCGCTTCCACCAACAGCCCGTAACGAATCTCGGCCACGCGGTTGAGGTCGGCGGCGCGCTCGGCTTTCTGTTCTTCAACTTTCAACTGCTCGATCTTTTCCTTGAGGGAGCGGATGCGGCCGATGGCTTCCTTCTCGGTCTGCCAGCGGGCCTTGAGGTGGCTGGAACGCTCGCGCTGCTCGGCCAGGTCTTTCTCGATTTTCTTCAGGCGCTCGCGCGAGTGCGGGTCGTCTTCTTTCTTCAGCGCCTGGCGCTCGATCTCGGCCTGCAGAATCTGCCGTTCGATTTCGTCAATCTCGGTCGGCATCGAGTCAATCTGGATGCGGAGCGAGGCGGCGGCTTCGTCTACCAGGTCAATGGCCTTGTCGGGCAGGAAGCGGTCGGCGATGTAGCGGTGGCTGAGCAGGGCGGCGGCCACCAGCGCCGCGTCCTTGATGCGCACGCCGTGGTGGACTTCGTAGCGCTCCTTGAGTCCGCGCAGGATGGAGATGGTGTCTTCGACCGTGGGCTCGCCCACCAGTATTTGCTGGAAGCGCCGCTCCAGTGCAGGGTCGCGCTCGACGTACTTCTTGTATTCGTTCAGGGTGGTGGCGCCGATGCAACGCAGCTCGCCGCGCGCCAGCGGCGGCTTGAGCATGTTGGAGGCGTCGATGGCGCCTTCGGCCGCGCCTGCGCCCACCAGCGTGTGCAGTTCGTCGATGAAGAGGATGATCTGCCCGTCGGACTCTTCGATCTCTTTCAGCAACGCTTTGAGGCGGTCTTCGAACTCGCCCCGGTACTTCGCGCCCGCGATCAGGGACGCCAGGTCGAGCGCTACGATGCGCTTGGGCTTGAGGATTTCCGGCACGTCGCCGGTGGCGATGCGCTGCGCCAATCCTTCGACGATGGCGGTCTTGCCGACGCCGGGCTCGCCGATCAGGACAGGGTTGTTCTTGGTGCGGCGGGCGAGCACCTGGATGACGCGGCGAATTTCATCGTCGCGGCCGATGACGGGGTCGAGCTTGCCGCGGCGGGCGAGCTCGGTGAGGTCGCGGGCGTAGCGCTCCAGCGCTTGGTACTTGGCTTCCGGGTTGGGGTCGGTGACGCGCTGGCTGCCGCGCACGGCTTCCAGCGCTTTCAGCACCGCCTCGCGCGTAACCCCGTGAGCGGTGAGCAGGCGCTGCGCGGTCTGGCCGCTCTGCTGCGCCAGCGCCAGCAGCAGGTGCTCGGTGGAAACGTAGTCGTCCTTGAACTGGTCGGCCTCTTTGAAACTCAGGCGCAGGGTTTCCTCCAGCCCGGGGCTCATGTAGGTCTGCGCCGTCCCTTCCACCCGGGGAAGCTGAGCCAACTCGCGGTCCACCTCCAGTGCCAGCGTCTCCGGTCGGACGCCGAGCTTCTGCAGCAGCGGGGCTACGATGCCTTCCGGCTGCACCAGCAGCGCCGCCAGCAGGTGCAGCGGTGTGAGCGCCTGGTGGTGCAAGTGAGCGGCGCGCTCCTCCGCTGCGCGCAGGGCCTCTTGCGCTTTGATGGTCAGCTTGTCGAATCGAATCGCCATGAGTGCTAGTAATGAAAGCGCATCGTTATTAGAAACGGATTAAAACAGGGTGAGGCCGTCCCGGACGAGCCGGGACGGCCATCGTCCCCTTATTAGTTTGTCACCGCGACTTTGATTTGCCGCGGCTTGGCCTCGGGCTTCTTGGGAAGCCTGACTTCCAGCACGCCGTGGCGGTAGGCGGCCTCGACCTTGTCGGCATCCACGGTGCGGGGCAAGGTGAAGCTGCGGACGAAAGAGCCATAGACGCGCTCGACGCGCTGGTAGTTCTCCTCCTTGACGTCGGATTCGAACTTGCGCTCGCCCCTGAGGGTGAGGGTGTTGTTCTCTACCTGGATGTCAACGTCCTTGGGGTCCACGCCGGGCAGGTCGGCCCGCAGCACCAGGGCGTCGCTGGTCTCGTGGATGTCCACCGCCGGCGCCCAACTGGAGCGCTCCAGGGTCTCACCTAGGTCGCCGCACGGGCGTCCGAAGGAGTCCCCGAAGAGACGGTCGAAGCGGGCCTGCAAGCCCGCCAGGTTGTGGAACGGTCCCCACTGAATTAGCTCTCTGTTCATGACTTACCTCCTAGCAGGAATTAGTACCGGTTTAATTTCCGGCAACGCTACATATGATTAGATGCAGATGATATTATATGAGTTGCATAATGTCAAGTAAATGTTTCATATATAAATGTATATGTTTCATATAGTTAGAGTTGATGTATTGTTTTTACTCGTACCAAATAGCGTGTGTACCACTAAGGCGACGCCCTTGAGTGCTGAAAAGGCGGGGCAATGCAGGAGGTCGGGGAGACAGGTAGAATGGCAAGGCGGTGAGGCTGGCGGAATTCAATTACGAGCTTCCACTTGAGCGCATCGCGCAGCGCCCGCTGGCGGAGCGCGACGCTTCACGCTTGTTGCTACTCGATCGTGGGACGGGCGTCTTCGACGACCGGCGCTTTCGCGAGCTGCCGGAGCTGCTGCGGGGCGATGAGCTGGTGGTGGTGAACAACGCCCGCGTCTTTCCGGCGCGGCTGCTGGGTCGGCGTCGCGGCCTGGGCGCCGAACCCATCGGCCCGCGCAGCCGCATCCGTAAGCAGTACCTGACGGCGCCGATTGAAGTGCTGCTGGTGCGGCCGCTTAAAGATGAGCACACCTGGGAGGCGCTGGTGCGGCCCGGGCGCAAGATGCGCGCGGGGGAAGTGGTGGTGTTCGGTGAGGGGGAGCTGGAAGCGGAGGTGATCGCGCGGGGCGACTACGGCCTGCGCACGCTGCGCTTCCGCTGCGCGGGCGATTTTCGCCAGACGCTGGAGCGGTTGGGTCACGTGCCGCTTCCGCCTTACATTGACCGCCCCGACGAGCGTGCCGACCGGGAACGCTACCAGACTGTTTTTGCTCGCCGCTGGGGAGCGGTGGCGGCGCCCACCGCCGGACTCCACTTCAGTGAGCGAGTTTTGGAGGCGCTGCGGGCGCGCGGTTGCCAGATGGCGGAACTGACGTTGGAGGTGGGCTACGGCACCTTCCAGCCTATCCGGGTTGAGACGGTGGAGCGCCATCGCATGCACGCGGAAAGTTACGAGATTCCGGCGGAAACTGCGGAAGCGATCGCGCAGACGCGGGCGGCGGGGCGTCCAGTGCTGGCGGTGGGGACGACAGTGGTGCGGGCGCTGGAGGATTCGGCTGCACGTCACGGGCGGGTGGCAGCAGGGCGGGCGGAAGCCGACATTTTTATTTATCCCGGTTATGAATTCAGAGTGGTGGATCGGTTACTGACCAACTTCCATCTGCCGCGTTCTTCGCTGCTGCTGCTGGTGTGCGCGTTGGCCGGGCGCGAGCGGGTGCTGGCGGCCTACCGCCACGCCGTCGAAGCCAACTACCGTTTCTACTCCTACGGCGACTGCATGCTCCTGCGCTGACTGCGGGCTGCGCGCCAGGAATGCCCTAGCCGCTACCAGGGGGAATGTGTGATGTGCCAGCATGTACAGCGCTAGAGAGGTAAGCGGGGCGTGTTTCAAAATCAGAAGGTGGCCACTATAATGGCGGTTTCTGCGGGGCCGGATGAGATACCTGATTCTCAGCGACATCCACTCCAACCTGACGGCGCTGGAGGCGGTGCTGGCGCAAGCGGGCGACGGCTACGACCGCGTGGTCTGCCTGGGAGACATTGTGGGCTATGGGCCCGACCCGAACCAGGTGGTTGATCGGGTGCGGGCGCTTGACCCGGTCGCCGTCGTGCGCGGCAACCACGACAAGGCCGGTTGCGGCATTGACGACGCCGAGGACTTCAACCCGGTGGCGCGGGACGCCACCGTCTGGACGCGCGAGCAACTGCGCTCCGAGAATCTCACCTACCTGCGCCAACTGGATCGCGGTCCGCTGCGGGTGGGAGACTTCCAAGTCGTGCACGGGTCGCTGCGGGACGAAGATGAATACGTTTTTATGCCCCTGGAGGCGCAGCAGAGCCTGGAGCAGGCCGAGGCGGCGCTGGTGTTCTGCGGGCACACGCACTTCCAAGGTGGGTTTGTGCTGGGGCAGGATGGAGGGATTGAGGTGCTCGAACCCAGCCTGGGGTCGGGCGCGGCTTCCAGCGATTTGCCGCTAGAGGCGGGTGCGAAATATCTGGTCAACCCCGGCTCGATCGGACAGCCCCGCGACGGCGACGCCCGCGCCGCTTTTGGTTTCTACGACGACCGCAAGCGCGTGGTGGAGTACTGGCGCGTCCCCTACGACATCAAAGCCACGCAGGAACGGATGCAACAGGCCGGCCTGCCTGAGCCGCTCATCCTTCGCTTGGCCCTGGGGCGCTGAGGGAAGGTCGACGATGCCCGTGCGAGCCTGACGAAAAGCGGGTGCGGAGCACCTCTTCCGGACAATAAAATTTGGGTGAGGGGATCTCCGCTTTTTTCCGAAAAGCCCTGCCCCCTCGGGAGGCAATTACCGAAACGATCGTAACCGGTCGGAGCAACAAGGTCTTAGCGCGCTAGCGGCTAGTGCAGGAGCAGGGCGGAG
>JACZYA010000029.1 GCA_022571295.1 Acidobacteriota bacterium
GACGTCCCGCGGCGGCACACCGGTCGGGGGTGATTTCGTCACAGAGGATTAAGAGCTGGCAGCCGGCTTGACTGACCAACTGTGCCGTGCGCCGCACGCGCTCCAGCCCGGCTGGGTGCGCATCCCTGGTTCCCAGGGGCATCATCACAAAAGCAGAGCAAAGCCTCAAGCCGCGCCGGTCAAGCTCTGGTTGCAGGGTGGTGGGGTCGGTGGGAAAGAAACCGTGGGGGCCCAGTTCGGTGCCGCCGTAGCCCGCCTGCGCTATCTGATCGAGCACGCTTGAGTAGGAACAGCCGGATGGGAGTGGGAGTGTGTCCATCACACCCCAACTCACCGGCGCAGTAGCAACACAAAAAGGCATTTTTATCTAGGCGCTTAGCTAAGATGCCCTAGTGTACCCCGCCACGGGGTAAAACGCAATTGGCAGGGCGAGCCTCGCCGGGCAGGTAGGCCTCTACCAACTTCCGGGCTTGGCCGGATTCGCCAGCCAGGTTTCGACCAGTTGCTGGAGTCGTTCGAGGGCGATTTGCACCAAGCGCTCCCCCTTTTCGGGGGAGATTTCGCTCAGCTTGCCGGAGTAGCCGGGCCAGCCTTCCGCCCGGCTCTTCTCCAGGTAGTAGGGGAAGTCTTCCGTAAACGATTGGATGGGGGGCAGGTCGGGGCCCTGGCCGGGCAGGACGGATTCGGGGGCAAAGGCAGCCGCGACCGAGAGCTCCAAGGGGCCGCCGTGGCCGTGGCCTCCGTTGGGCTGGCTGAAGAGGCGCAGGCTGTCCACCAGGGGGCCGGGCAGGGTCTCCCACCAACTCACAAACAACACGGCGGCATCTTGGTGCTCTTGCGTGACCTGGGAAATGGCCAGCCGGGCCGAGCCGATGTTGCCGTCGTGGCCGTTGAGCACAAAGATTTTGTCAAAGCCGTGGGCGATCAAGCCGGTCAGGATATCGGTCAAATAGGCGGTGATGGTTTCAGGACGGATGGAAATGGTGCCGCGGAAGGCAGCGGTGTGGGCGGGGCTGTGGGTGTACTGAACGGTCGGAAACAGCGAGGCGCGCAGGCGCGGAACCAGCCGCTGGGCAAGACCAGTGGCAATCATGCTGTCGGTGCCCGGCGGGCCGCTGGGGCCGTGGTACTCGACGCTGCCCAGGGGGAGAATCGCCAACGGGGAAGATTTGAGGTGAGCCGCCAGCGCAGAGCCGGGGACGCGAACAAACTCCCTCTGAGCGGCGGCCGCGTTCTCCGCCTGCGCAGTAGTCGAGGTCGCAGCCGAGGCGCCCAGGAGCACGCCGCCGGCGTGCACCAAAGGAAGGAGCGCCGCACTGCGCAGGAATTTGCGCCGCGCTTGGGATTGCAAGGGAGATTCTTTGCTCATCGTTCACCTCCGGATACCGGGCCGCAGCCACTGCTCTTCAGGGGCCATCCCCGCAGCGGAGCTGGGTTGGCCTAGTGCATTCTAACGGGATGAATGGGGCGAGAGCTACGCCTGGCTCTTGGAAAACTGAAGTCATCCCGCCGTCCGAAAGAAACTACCAAGTGGGCCGATGCTGCTTATCGTCCCAGCTAACCTTGGTCCCGTGTTGATAGGCCAGGTTGGCCATGTGGACCGCGAGTGCAGCGTTATTGCCCATCTCGACCGTTTCCCGAGGAGCCTGCCGCGTCCGCACAGCGTTGATGAAATCCTGCATATGGCCGCTGCCACCGCCCAAGCGGCGGGCAGGAAGCTGGTAACGTTCCACGGCTTCTCTCACCTGCGGAGGAGTGCGGCGACGCCCGCTCCGGTCCAATCCGTGCACGATATAGAATAACTCCCGGCTTTCTTTGGGCAAAGATTCGGCCACGTAGGAGTATCGTTCTTCCTCGGGCTCGGTGTGGACGATGAGTTCTCGGGAGGTGATGAGCAGAGCAGCATCGGTTCCCAGGAAGCGGATGCCCCGATCCCGGCTGGAGTTGTTCTTGGTGGAACTCAGCGAGAGAGCGAACCCTTCCGGGTAGTCGTAGAGGGCATTGAAAGTGTCCGGCACGTCGCGTCCGTCCTTCCAGCGGTAGATGCCTCCCTGCGCCACCGCGGAGCGCGGCAGCTTTGCGTCCAGCATCCAGTGAATGGTAGTGAGTAGGTGCGAAAACAAGTCGCCCCCCAGCCCTTCGCCGTAGTCCCAGTAGCACCGCCAGCGGAAGAACCGCTTGGGATCAAACTCTCGTTCGGGTGCCGTGCCCAGAAAGGTTTTCCAATCGATGGTCTGGGGGGAGGCATCGGCCGGGATGGGAGTTCGCCAGGCATAGATGGAGCTGCTCGAATCCCACCAGCCGGTGACAAAGGTAACCTTGCCCAGCCGGCCCGACTGCACGATCTCCTTGGCTTTCTGATAGAGCGGCTGGCTGACCCGGCCACTGCCGACTTGAACCACCCGGCCTGTCTGGCGCAATTTGCTCAGGAGCACTTCACCTTCTTCCCACGTGTGCGTCAGGGGCTTCTCAGCGTAGATGTCTTTGCCGGCTGAGGCGGCGTCGAGCATGATGCGGACGTGCCAGTGGTCGGGCGTGGCCACCACCACGGCATCGATATCCTTGCGGTCGAGCAGGCGGCGGTAGTCGCGCGTGGTTTCCACGCCCTTGCCGGTCAATTCCCGCGCCCGTTCGAGATAGCCATCGTAGAGATCAGCCACGGCCACCACCTCGGCGCCCCGCACGCGTTGGATCGCCGATAGCAATTGACGCCCTCTGATCCCGAAGCCAATCAGGCCCAGCCTGACGCGATTGCTGGCCGCCGGTGCTTGGGCCTGTGACGCCCACGGGGCGGCGCCCAACAGCGTCCCGGCCGCAACTGCGCCTTTGCCCAGCCGTTCGACAAATTTCCGTCTCGTCAGTTTGCTATCTTTGGACATAGGGAATCCTCCTTAGGCCATGTCCCCCTCTCGATGCCGATCGCCACTCACATATCCAGACGGCATCAACTTTTCGATGCGGAAGTTTTGTGCTGCCAGTACACCGCCGCAGACAGGAGACAAAGCACAACCGCCGCCAATGAAATCAACCGTACCCCCGTTTGCAAGCCATACTCCGCGGCCACGTAACCAATAGCTGGGGGAACCACCATCGCTCCCAACCAGGCGCAGGTGATGCCGAGCCCGGTGGCTGTACCCGAGAGCTGGGGGAAATTCCGCCCCAGCAACCCCACCCCGGTCGGGAAAACGCTGGCAAGAAACAGCCCCGTCGCCAGGAAGCCGCCGACCGAGACGCCCAGGTGGCCGACATTATAGGCCAGCCCCAAGCTCACGGCCCCGGCGGCGGTGCTCGCCAGCAGTACCGGCACGGGCCCCCAGACCAGCAGAATCCGATTCGACAGCAGCCGGCCAATCATGAGCGTGATCGCAAAGCCGGAAAGCACCCGCGCCGCCATGTAGCGGTCAACCCCGAATCGTTCAATCAAGAAAGTGACCTGCCAGCTCCAGATCGAAGCTTCTATTCCCACATACAAGAACAGAATGGCTCCCAGTTGCAAGAAGCGAGACCTGCGAACCAAAGTGGCCGCTTCCGCGAAAGACCAGCCGCCGCTCCGCAGCGGGGGCGGAAATCGAACCGCGGCAGATAAGACCAGCGAGACAGTTGCGATGACCACCAGCGCCGCCAAGACCGCCCGCAAACCCCCTGTCCGCTCCAACGGCACAATCGCAAAGGGGGTGACAAACGCGCCCACTCCAAAGAAGAAGTTCAACAGGTTGAGCGCCGCCTCCCGTTTCTCCGCGAACAGGTCGGAAACCACGGCGTTGGCGCCGATCACCAGTGCGCTGCCCCCGGCTCCCAGGGTGAAGGCGAAAGCCATCACCGTGAGCGGCGTCACTGCCCAGTCGAACAGGAGCAAGCTCGCCGCCACCAGCCCGGCCCCTCCCAGCAGGACGCCCTTCTTGCCCCAGATGTCGATCAAGGGGCCGGCGATAAGGCTGGCGACGACCAGTCCAAACCCATTGGCGAGAAATATGTGGCCCGCCTGAGTGACGGACAGATCCGCCCGCGTGGATAGACTGGGCAGAATCGAACCCAGCAGGGTGGCAATGCTCCCCCACACAAGAATCGAAGCGCAGGCCACGCCGGCCAGCACGTATTGACTGGATACTTTTTTCACGATGGTTTTTTCCCGTTGGGAGTTGCTACTGCTGCTTTTCCTTTCCGATCACACCAAATTGGCGCACCAGCTTCACCAAGCTCTGGATGGTTTCGTCATCCAAGCTGTCGGCAAATTGTGGCATCAAGGGCAGGCGGCCTTTTTCGATGGCCTGCCGAATCTCTTTGTCGGTGCGCGATGCCTGCCAAGCTGAGTCGGTGAAATCGCGAGCGTTCAGCGCAGGGATTCCTTCGCCCCTTGGTCCGTGGCAGGCCGAGCACTTGGTCTGGTAGATTTGGCGCAGCGCCCTGGGGATCCGTTCCGGCGACGGCTCGCCTGCAGGGGCGACTGCAGAGCCCGCTGTTATTTGTGCGGCGCTGGTGATGGCGTCCGGCGTGTACCCTTTGAGCGTCCTTTTTTCGGCGTAGTATTTTCCGGCCCAGTGCAAGTCGCCTGCACTCGGGCGCGTAGTAGCATGGCAGACGATGCACTTCTTTCCTGTTTCCTTGGCGTAGGGGATCCGGGCCGAAATCCGGCCCAGGTGGCCTAAGAGAGCAACAACCAGCACCAGGGGAATGGCGAGGCGGGCCGCTTTCATGCCTGCAAGCTCCCCCGGCGCAATTCCTCGACCAGGTAGTCGGCGCCTCGCATGGCTAGAGCGAGGATTGTAATGGTGGGACTCTTCTCGGTGGCTTGGGTGAAAAAGCCTCCGTCTGCGATGAACAGATTCTTTACCTGGTGGGTTTGACCGAAGGAGTTGCACACAGACTCTTTCGGGTCGTCTCCCATGCGGCAGGTTCCAACTTCATGCTCGCTGATGCCCGGCGTTGGCGGCACCTGGTCAATCTGTATGTTTTTCGCCCCTGTGGCCTCGAGCAGGATTTGCATTTTCTCCTGCATGTCCCGAAAAATCTTCCTGTCATTCTCGTGCAGGGCCGAGTGAATCTTGACGATCGGGATGCCGTAGCTATCCACCGCACCCGACGGGTCGATCTCCACGTAAGTCCCGGGGTTGTCGAGCTTCTCGCCGAAAGCTTCCAGGAACAAGTGCGCTTGGTAATGCTCCTTGATCCCGGCCTTGAGGTCTTTGCCAAAACTCGCCACGCCGCCATTGATGCCTTTGCCACTGCCCGCTCGAACCTCATACCCGCGGATAAAGCCTGCTTTCTGTTGGTAGGTTCGGGTAAAACGCGGCATGTAGATGTTGCCGCCATAGCCGTCATCGTTGTGGGACTTCATCCCGTAGAGCTGCGGAAGGTAGCCGTCGGCGAGGCAGCGGATCTGTTCGCACAGGTGCTTCCCCACTTGGCCCTTGCCGTTGGCGATGCCGCTGGGGTAGAGAGTAGATTTCGAATTCAATAGGATGCGAGCAGTCTCAATGGCAGAAGCTGCAAGCACCACGACTTTGCCATAGGCCTCGTAGCTCTGCTTGGTGAGGCGATCTACGTAGCGGACGCCTTTGGCCTTGCCGGTGTTCTTGTCTGCCAGGACTTCGGCCACGACCGCGTTCTGTCGCAGGGTGTAATTCGGGAGTCGTAACGCCGGAGCAATTAAGTGCTGGGCGGCGTCGAAACGCGCGCCCACAGCGCAGCCTTCCCAGCAGGCCCCATGGTAGTAACAGGGCGAGCGGCCCGGCCCCATCTCCTCGGTGGCAATCATCTTGCGAATGGGTTCGCACTGCATGAGGGGGAACTCGCGTGTGAGTTTTCCATAGACGGCATCCTGCAAGACGCGCTCGCCGCAGCGCAGGGGTGCGGGCTTGTGATAGATCCCTTTGGGACAATCGGGATGACCCATGCTGGGACCTGCGTTGCCCAGGTTGATATCGATCCAATCGTAGTAGGGTTCGAGGTCCTCGTAGGTGAGCGGCCAGTCCGGCCCGAATCCATCCGTGCTGCCGGCTCTGAAATCAAGCGGACTCAGGCGCGGCGATACGCCGGCCCACCACGTTGTTCGCCCTCCCACGTTCCGGTAGCGGCGCCAATACCAACCTTCACCCGCCGTCTTGTAGTCGCACTCGTTCTGGTAAATGAAATATTTCGACCGTTTCCAGCTTTCCGGTCCCGGTTCGTAAAGGGCTTTCTGCAACTCCGCGTAAGGCATGCGAGCAAACGCTTGGTGGAACATCTCGAACGATCCCAAGTCTTCGGTCGGCACCGGCGCGCCGTACTCCAGGTTGAGAACCTTCACTCCATGCGTGGCCAGGAAATGAGCCATCATCCCGCCGCCGGCTCCGGTGCCGACCAAGACGACGTCATAGACGTCCTGGTTGCTCATGCATCCTGCTCCTGAAGGAGCCGGCCAGCGGCCCCTTTCCGCCGGTGCGACGGATCGGGGTGGGGGCAACCGGGAAAAGAGGGCAGGTATTCGTGCCCCACCCAGCCCAACTCCTGGAGCAGGCCGATCTGGGACTTGTAATAGCCGTCAAGCGTCCACTGTTTCGCAAGCTCGAAAAATTTCTTTCCTGGATCTGTTGCTGGCAACCGGCTCATATGCGTGAGCAACTCTACGCGTTGGGATTCGGTCACAACCCCGAAGGGTTTGTCGAAATGCTGCTGACTTCGTTCGCGGAGCCAAGCCAAGCCTTCCGAAAATCTTTGGCGGACTTGCGTGTTCACTTCGGCCACGGCGTCAATGTACCAGTGAACGCCAGCGGCACGCGCACCGGGGGTGTCGGTGGTAGGAATGATCAATTCAACCAAGTCGCCCAGCAGGTCCAGGTCGCCGCGAGTGAACGACTTGGGCACAGTCCCCGTCGCCAGGGGTCGGTACTCCATCTCGGCGGTGGTTGGTTGGAGCCTTGCTTGCTTCGGGTGGCTGATTTCGACCAGGTCAATGACGGCCGCCTTGAGCTCGGACCCGCACAACAAATCGAGTGCGCAAAGCCCCGAGAGCGCACCGATTTGCTTCAAGGCTCGGCGCCGATCTTCTAACCGCCTAGAAGACTCGGCCTTTTCCTCCAAGACCTTTTTTCGATCGTTCATTTGGAACAACTCTCCGTGCGCGGTGGAGGTAGTGTATGCCGGCGTGCTTCTCTGTCAAGCGGGAACTTCGCGCAAGAAACTCCGCCGGTACGTTGGCCGCCGCCGCGCCTTGACACCCGCGCCTCTTCGCCCTAGAGTGCTAACCGCTTAGGGTTATAGCAGGGGAAGTCCAGCACAATGCAGTGCTCTCGGCGACAATGGCTGCAAGGCATGTTGTCCGGGTGTACCCTTGCGGCTCTACCTGTTTCCCTGCAAGGCTCGATGCTCTTGGCTCCTGACCAGAAATTCCGCGTAGGCTACCAACTGTTGAGCTGGGGACGGTACTACCCGGAAAACTGGTGGGGCGGGTGTCGCGACCTGGCTGCGCTGGGATTTCCCGGCGTTGAGGGCGAGAGCACCATCTCCCATCTCTACGAAGGCCGGTGGGAGGAATTTCGGCGTCGGATGCAGAAATTTGAGTTACAACTGGCAGCTCTTTACAGCACCAGCGATCTGCAAAAAAAAGAGGAAAGCTACCAGAACCTTACTCGCAATCTGCAGGCAGCGGAGTTTCTGCAAGCGATGGGGGGAAGGGTGCTGGTGGTGGGCGGCTCGGAGACCCACAATCCCACCAGCGATGATTTCCACCGGATGGCCGACACCGCCAACGAGCTGGGCCGACGCGCGCTGGAACGGTACGGAATCAAAGTAGGTTTTCATCCCCACTTAGGAAACATGATCCAGTATCGCGAAGACATCGGGCGTCTGATGGAATTGACCGACCCGCGCTATTTCTTCCTGGCCCCGGACACGGGCCACTTGGTGGCCGGAGGTTCTGATCCCGTGGAGGTATTCGCGACCTACGGCCGCCGCATCGTGCATATGCACTTCAAAGACTTCGATCCAACCCAACCGGGGGGAAGAGGCCGGCGAGGACGCTTTGCGCGGTTGGGCCGGGGCACGGTGGACTTCCCGGCTCTGGTCTCGATCTTGCGGGAGATCGATTATGACGGCTGGATTGTTGTGGAAGCGGACTCTCGCTCGGCGGCGCGGGAAACCGCACTGGCCAATCGCCGCTATCTGGTGAACAAGCTAAGCCTTGAAATCTAGCCGAGCCGGGCTGCGCCCAGTCCGTCCAGTGAAAAGCGAGCTCATAGAAGATTACCCTCGGAAAGAATCAGAAGGAGATAACCATGCGGAAGCAAAAAGGGAAAGAGCGCCGGATCAGCCGCCGAGAATTCATCCAGACCGCAGGCAGCGGGACGGTAGGACTGGGGCTTATGGCGGCGGGCGCTCCCCTGCTCAAAGCGGCCGAAAAGATGGCCGCCTCAGACAGAATCCGTGTGGGCATACTGGGTTTTGGAGTGCGCGGCAGGCAGTTGGCGATGGTAGTCGCGAGGACTTCCGGCGCAGAAGTGGCAGCCGTGTGCGACATCTACGATGGGCGTTTTCGGCGTGCTGCCGAGGTTCTCAGCGGAAAGGTTGAGATGACCAAAGACTACCGCCGGATATTGGACCGCAAAGACATCGACGCAGTAGTCATTTCCCCGCCGGACCATTGGCATCGGCAGATGACGGTGGACGCCCTTGAAGCCGGCAAGGATGTCTATCTCGAGAAGCCGCTGGCGCACACCATTGAAGAAGGCAAGAACATTGTCGAGGCGGTGAACCGAACCGGGCGAGTGTTGCAGGTGGGCAGCCAACTGCTCAGCTCCATCCATCTGCCGGAAGCGAAGGAGTTGATCCAGGAGGGGCGCCTGGGCCGGATCACACAGGTCAAGGCCCGGTGGGACACCGGGAGTCTGATAGGCGCCTGGGTCAAACCGATTCCCCCGGATGCTTCGCCAGAGACCATCGACTGGAAGGCTTTCTTGGGATCGGCACCTTATCGGGAATTCGACCCCAAACGTATCTTCCGCTGGCGCTGCTACTCAGACTACTCCGAGGGCCTGGCAGGAGATGTCTTGAGTCACTTGATTACGGAAATCCACTGGCTGCTGGACCTCGGTATACCTACCCGGGTCGCTACCGTAGGGGGCATCTTTCATTGGAAGGACGGACGCGATGTGCCCGACACGCTCAGCAGCGTTTGCCAGTATCCGGAAGATGTCATTCTGACCATCGGGGCGACGCAGGCGAACGGCTACGGCGATCAGGTGGTGCAGATCCTGGGGACGCAGGCCACCCTGGAGTTGACGCATCGTGGTTGGACCCTCTACGAAGAGCGCCATGCGGAAGGGTATTCCTACGTGGTCGAGGCCTGGCCACGAGAATTGCGGGAGGAGTTTTACCGGGAACACAATCTTCCTTTGCAGCCGCAACGGACACCACCGGAACCACGGCGAACGTTGGCATCCTTTGCCGTGCCTTCCGGGTATGACTCCACCACCGAGCACGTGAGGAACTTTTTCCGCTACATGCGCACGCGCGAGGAGCCACTTGAAAATGCAACCATGGGACATGAGGCGGCGGCAGTGGCCCATCTCATAAACCTCTCTCTCCAGAAAGAAAAGGCCATCGGTTGGGATCGTGACAAACAAAGGGTCGTTTCCTAGGGCGCTCAGTTGAAGGAGATGTCCACACAACTCCGGTTCGACTTGCCCGGATACCGGGGGGAACGATGGGAGACGCCGGGCGACGGAAAATCACCAACGCATGGTCTTGCAACAGTTTGCGTCCCGGTGGTATCCTGCGGTCGTCGGTAGTCTTAGGCGGGAGTAGTTCAGCGGTAGAACGCCAGCTTCCCAAGCTGGATGTCGCGGGTTCGATCCCCGTCTCCCGCTCCACCTTCTAGTTGTTGGAGTTGCAAGAGTTCTGAACCGTACACGTGTCCGGTTGCTGAAACGACCAACCCTCCCGATGGGCATAATTGGCTATTTTCGGGCATCTGAGTGTACAACTGGCGCACAGTGGCAGCATGCGCGCGGCTACCCCGCGAGAATCTTCCGATACCCAGCGCTTCCGACCGTCACATGTTTAATCAAGCCGTTTACCATATGAGTCTTCTCCCTCCCGCTTACCCTGAGGTGGATTCGGAAGTTAATGTTGCAGAGCCATCCCAAGGATCACTTGGTCCAATCATCTGGCTTTGCACACAAACCCCCGCCTGCACAAAAAGTAGCTGGGCTGCACAAAAACTTTGCTGGACGAGCCCCCTGGATTTGGAATGGGGAATTTACCTATCGGCCACTTGGCCCTTAAGCAGTTGTTCGAGGTACTTGGCCATTACGGATACGTCAAGTTTGCCATCATCCCAGGCAAGGTCAGCGGCTCTCAGTGCAGCATAGTAAGGCTCGCGATTCTCGCGTATCCGTTCGGGTACGATCTTTTTCCCTGGAAGCAATTGGCCATGTTTCATGCAAACCAAGTAGTAGCAGGCTGCCCTAGCTGTTCTTCCATTGCCCTCTATGAATGGATGTATCCAATTCAGCCTCCATAGCGCATAGGCAGCGAGCATTGTCGGATGGTCAATGAGCGTCCAGTTTTCGTGGATGATTGAAAAGAACCGATCCATCAGATCGGGAACGTCCTTGAAATGCGGCGGGGCGTGGTCGCCGACGGAAATCGGGTCTTCGCGGTAGCGGCCACCGAATTGGGCTACGTTGGCCACTGCCACATAGTTCAGACACCAGAGCGTGTATTTGTCAAACGCCTCGATGCCTTTCGTCAAACCTATTTCAATGCAGTTGGACAGCAGGTCATACTGCCGCAAGAGATTCTGTTCTTGGATTCTCTCATAAAGCACAGGGTCATCTTTTTCGCGGACGGACATGGTGGGGGAAAGAGTGACCCGCTCCAAGGGCTGGCCACTTGATTATCCTAGCGTAGCCGTATTTTCCGAGACGCCATCCGAACGCTATCCTTGGTGATGCCTGTGGCATCGACCGGGGCATTCCCGAAGGCGAAGCTGATTCTCTGCTCGTGCAATTCATCCTCCGTCACGGGAACCTGCCGCGACTCCTCCAATGCCCTTTGCAGTTCTGAGTTGGGAGTGAGGTCGCCGACAAATTGCTTTCTGTCTGCCATAGCTAGCCTTCCTTTCGCCTTTCATTCGCAATCCCTAGGAGACGCATAATCCTGCCATCAGCCTGCCCTTGTCAAGGGAAAACGGTTGAGGATCTCAGCCCGCAGGCGACTCTTCCCGCCAACCCAGGGCAGCGGACTTCGTAGCATGTAAGCCCTCGCTTCTTTTCAATAGTTGCGGATGAGGAGCTTCCGGCCCATGCTGGACGGTTCAGACCGGGCGATCCCCTAGCCCGTCTCCCGCTCCAATTCCAGTGACCCGTGGCTAGGAGCGGAACTGGCGGAGGAGTTCCTCGTATTTTCCGTGGGCGCGGAGGAGCAGATCCACCACTTCGCGCACGGCACCCTGGCCGCCGCGGGCGCGGGTAACGTAGTGGGCGCACTTCTTGGCCTCGGGACGCGCGTTGGCCACCGCCACCGCCAAGCCCACGCGGACCAGCAACGGCAGGTCGGTGATGTCATCCCCGACAAAGCAGACCTGCTCATCCTTCAAGCCGGCCTCAGCCAGGATGCGCTGGTAGGCGGGCAGCTTCTCAAACACGTTCTGCTCCACGAACTCCATCTTGAGCTCGCGGGCGCGATAGGCGACGGCGGCCGAGGCGCGGCCGGTGATGATGCCGGTGCGCAGGCCCGCCTGCTGGATGAGGCGCAGGCCGGCACCGTCCTGGGAGTTGAAGGTTTTGATCTCGCGCGCGCTGCCGTCAGGCTCAGAGAGCAGGGAGATGCTGCCGTCGGTCAGGACGCCGTCCACATCGGTGAGCAGCAGCTTGATTTTGCGGGCGCGGCGCGTGAGCGCGGTCTTGGATTTCGTCATACCAGCAGCACGTTACAGGGCGGACGCGGATTCGTCAATCGTCAACCGGACTGGCGGCGGAGTTCCCAGATGTGCGCCAAGTGGTGGTCGTCGTGCTCGGCGACGAAGTAGAGCAGGTCAACCAGGCGCATGGGAGTCTTCAGGCGCGGATGCAGCGCGGTGCGGGCAAAGAGGGGGGCCGGGAAACTCTCCAAGCGCTCCATCGTATCCGCGCGGGCGCGGCGAAAAGCCGCCAGTATCTCCGCCAACGGCCGCTGGTTGTAGCAAGCTTCAAAGGTCTTGCGGTTGGTCAAGTCGGCGGAGGCCAAGGTTTCCGCGCCGGTGCGATAGTCATCCAGGCGCGCGAGCCAGAGCGCTTCCAGGTCGAGCAGGTGGCCGGCGTTTTCCTGGATGGACCACTTGCCATCGAACTGGCGGACTAGCTGCTCCGTGGCGAGGTCGCGCACCAACTCTTCCAACCGCGCCGGGGTACCTCGCAGACGCATGCACAGATTAGGATAGAGCTCGACCGGGAACTCAAACTTGAACTTGCGCTCGAACCAAACCGTGAGCTCGGTCATGTGGCTCTCGACCCGCGCTTGAACTGCTTCAGAATATTTTCAATCTGCTTCAGGTGATTGAGGTCGTGGCCGGCGTAGAGGCGGACCGTGTGGGCGATGCTTTCCCGGCCGCGTTCCGCGTGCAATCCGTAGTTGCTCCACTTCTTCTTTGGCATGGATTGAAGCAAGGCGAGATTGTTTTTCCGCAGAGCGCCAAAGGCCTCGATGGTCCTGCGCACGTCCCGCTTCCCGTAGCCGCCGCTCTTCGCCCATTTGTCCTGATCGATGGCTTGAATGGGCGTGCGGTTGGCGCTCAGCATCATGCGGATGCGGTAGCCGATAACCAACTCAACGTCAGCGAGGTGAGCGACGATCTCTCCAATCGACCATTTGCCGGGCGCGGGGCGGCGCTTGATCAGCTTGCGCGGGACGCGCTTGAGGCGCGCCAACCGCCTAGGAGTTACGCGCAGGATTGCGAGCGGCTTCCGGTTCCCTACGTAGCTGACTATGCGTTTGCTGTACTGCCGCGGTGTTTCGCGCATGGTTTCACCCCCTCTTGACTCCCTCATTTAGATACACGGACGAAGGCGGTGGATAGTGCCAATTTGGCTTGACCAGAAGCCGCAGAGGCACCAGCTTCTAGCTCCTAGCCTCCAGTCTCTAGAACAGTTGGGTAGTCCAGAGGTCGTGGACGTGGATGACGCCTTGCAGGCGGCGCTGGCTGTCCACCACCAGGATGGAGGTGATCTTGCGCTCCTCCATCAAGTGCAGGGCGGCGCCGGCGAGTTCATCGCCGCTGACGGTGGTGGGATTTTTGGACATGCACTCGGCGGCAGTGAGCTCCAGGATTCCTTTCTTGCGCTTCTGCATCAGGCGGCGGAGGTCGCCGTCAGTGATGACGCCGACCAGGCGGCCTGCCCCGCTTCCGGCGGGGTGAGAATCCTCAACCACGGTGGTCAAGCCCATGCCTTTGCGGCTCATCTCGTAGATCACGTCCGGCATCTTCGTGCCGGGGCTGACGCAGGGAAGCTGGTCGCCGGTGTGCATCAGGTCTTCCACTTTTTGCAGCTTCTTGCCCAGGCGGCCGCCGGGGTGCAGCAGGGCAAAGTCCTCTTCCTTGAAGCCGCGGCGCTCCAGCAGCGCGATGGCCAGCGCGTCGCCCATCGCCAGCATGGCGGTGGTGGAGGCGGTGGGGGCGAGGTTGAGCGAGCAGGCTTCGCGCTCGACCCGGATGTCGAGCACGGCGTCGGCGGCTTGCGCGAGAGTGGATTTGCCGTTGCCGGTCAGCGCGATGACCGGAATGCCCAGGCGCTTGGCGGCGGGCAGCAGTTGGTTGATCTCTTCGGTCTCGCCGCCGTAGCTGAGCGCCAGCAGCAGGTCGCCGCGGACGATCATGCCCAGGTCGCCGTGGGCGGCTTCGGCCGGGTGGAGGAAAAACGAGGGCGTGCCGGTGGAGGCGAAGGTGGCGGAGATCTTTTGCCCGATCAAGCCGGACTTGCCCATCCCGGTCACCACAACGCGCCCCGGCGCGGCAAAGACCAGCTCCACCGCTTCCTCGAAGGTCTTGTCCAAGCGTTGGAGCAGACCTTGCAGCGCCTCCAGCTCGGTCTGCAACACCCGCCGCGCAATCTTGAGACTCATGGCTGCAACACTAATCCCGTCAGTCCCACCACGTCAATCGTCCGCCGGAGAACCAGTACCAGAAATATCACGTCGCAGTTCACTGCTGGCTTCGGGTTGCGCGGGCGAGGGCGAGGAGTTTTTCGAGCAGGGGTTTGAGCTGGGCGAGGGGGAGCTGGTTGGAGGCGTCCGACAGCGCGGCGGGAGGGTTGTCGTGAACTTCCAGGAAGAGGCCGTCCACGCCGGCGGCGACGGCGGCGCGCGACAACGGCTCGATGAACTCCGGCTGGCCGCCGGACTGCTTCCCTTCCCCGCCCGGCAGTTGCAGCGAGTGGGTGGCGTCGAAGACCACCGGGTAGCCGAAGCCGCGCATAATCGGGAACGAGCGCATGTCCACCACCAAGTTGTTGTAGCCGAAGCTGGTGCCGCGCTCGGTGAGCAGAATTTTCTGGTTGCCGGTGGAGGCGACCTTCTCCACTGCGGTCTTCATCTCGGCGGGCGAGAGGAACTGGCCCTTCTTGATGTTCACCACCCGGCCCGACTTGCCGGCCGCCACCAACAGGTCGGTCTGCCGGCAGAGGAAGGCGGGGATTTGCAGCACGTCGGCGACTTCGGCGGCCGCCGCGACCTGCGCGGGCTCGTGCACGTCAGTGAGAATGGGGAGCTTTAGGTCGTCCTTGATGCGGCGGAGAATCTTCAGCCCCTCGGCCACGCCCGGGCCGCGATAAGAATTGATGGAGGTGCGGTTGGCCTTGTCGTAGCTGCTCTTGAAAATGTAGGGCAGCTTGAGGTCGGCACAAACCGCGGCGATACGCTCGGCCATCGAGCGGGCGTGCGCTTCCGACTCAATCACGCACGGGCCGGCAATCAGGAACAGACCGTTGGCGCCGCCGAGCTTCAACGAGCCGACGGCGATTTCGCGGGTGACGGTGGACGGCATGTTAGCGGCTATTATTGCTGCTGGGCTGATTGGAAGCAATCCCCAGCAAGGGGAAAGCAAAGCGGGTGCCGAGCACCTCTTCCAAACTGACTTAATTCCCCCACCTATGCCCAAGAAATGAACCGCACCTGCCTGCGGTAGGCAGGCAGGGAGTGCGCAAAAAATACAGAGCGAAGTCCTTCGGCTTGCCTCAGGATAGGCCGACGAAGAATGCGGGCTTTGCCCAAGCGCATTCTTCGCCGCTACCTAGGATGCGTTCAAGAATCAAGAACTCAGTAGCGCGGACATTCGTGTCTGCGAGGCGCCAGAGAGGCAGACAGGAATGTCTGCCCTACTATCTTTAAGGGGTTTCTTCTTCCTGGTTTTGGTGGCGCAGGCATTCCTGCCTGCGCGGTGCGGGCCACTGGGCTGAACTTACCTTCAGGGGCTAAAGCCCTTCATCATTGCTCGGAGAGATGTCGTGCCTAAAGACACGACCCACAAGGACAACTGGCAGGTGGAAGAAGGGCTAAGCTTCTTTCTGCGCCACTTCGGGTCGAGGGCTTTCCGCTTGGTCGCGGGCGGCGGTACGGTTGCGGTAGGCGGCTTGGATGTAGGCTTTGAAGAGCGGGTGGGGCGCGAAGGGTTTGGACTTGAACTCAGGGTGGAACTGGCAGCCCAGGAACCACGGGTGGTCAGGAATTTCCACAATCTCGACGTAGGTAGCGTCGGGGGTGGCGCCCGTCAGGCGCAGGCCGTGGGCCACCAGCGTCTCTTCGTACTCGCGGTTGAACTCGTAGCGATGGCGGTGGCGCTCGGAGATTTCCAACTCGCCGAAGGCCTTGTGCGCCCAGGAATCTTTTTCCAGCTTGCAGGGCCACGCGCCCAGCCGCATGGTGCCGCCCAGCTCGTCCACGCCCAGCAACTCGCGCAGCTTGTAGATGACGCGGTGGGGGGTGCCGGGGTTGAACTCGGTGGAGTTGGCGTCGCCCAGGCCGCAGACGTTGCGAGCGAACTCGATGACCGCGCACTGCATCCCCAGGCAGATGCCGAAGAAGGGAATCTTGCGCTCGCGAGCGTAGCGGATGGCGTTCAGCATGCCGGGAATGCCGCGCTTGCCGAAGCCGCCCGGCACCAGGATGCCGTCCAGGTCTTGCAGCTGCGCTTCCCAGTTCTCGCCCTCGACGCCTTCCGATTCGATCCAGGCAACTTCGGTGCGCAGGTTGTGGGCCAGGCCGCCGTGCACCAGCGCCTCGTTCAGGCTCTTGTAGGAGTCGGTGAGTTGAACGTACTTGCCCACCACGCCGATGCGAACCGTGTCGGCGGGGTTCCGGATGCGGTGCAGGAGCTCGTGCCAGGGCCGCAGGTCAGCCGGGCCGACGGGCAGGTCGAGCCGCCGGAGAATCTGCTCGTCCAGCTTCTCCTCCGCCAGCGCCAGCGGGACTTGATAGATAGTGTCAACATCGCGGGCGGTGATGACCGCCTCTTCGGCCACGCTGCAGAACATGGCGATCTTGGCCTTGACTTCATGCGTGAGCGGGCGCTCGGTGCGGCAGAGCAGAATGTCGGGCTGGATGCCGATGCTGCGCAGCTCCTTGACGCTGTGCTGGGTGGGTTTGGTCTTCAACTCGCCGGCGGTGGCGATGAACGGCACCAGCGTGACGTGGACAAAGAGCGTGTTCTTCCAGCCCAGCTCCAGCCGCAGTTGCCGGATGGCTTCCAGGAAGGGCAGCGATTCGATGTCGCCCACCGTGCCGCCGATTTCTGCGATGACGACATCAACCCCGTCGGCGACTTTCTTCATGGCCGCTTTGATCTCGTTGGTGACGTGCGGGACCACCTGCACGGTCTTGCCCAGGTAGTCGCCGCGACGCTCCTTGGCGATGATGGACTCGTAGATGCGCCCGGCGGTCCAGTTGTGGTCGCGGGTCAGGCGAGCGTGGGTGAAGCGCTCGTAGTGGCCCAGGTCGAGGTCGGTCTCGGCGCCGTCGTCGGTGACGAACACCTCGCCGTGTTGGTAGGGCGACATGGTGCCCGGGTCAACGTTCAAATAAGGATCGAACTTTTGCAGAGTGACTCTGAGGCCGCGACTTTCGAGGAGGGCTCCAATCGAGGAGGCCGAAATCCCTTTACCGAGCGAGGAAACTACCCCGCCGGTGACAAAGATATACTTGGTCCCCATTCAGTTTTTGCGACACCTCAGTTTTTTGGGAGTATCTGTCGGTCAGGCGTGCCAGTTGCACGACCTATTATCGCCGCAACCCGCCCGCTTGTCAAACCGCTTTCCAAGAATCGTCGAAGTGGATGGACCACAATGGACAGCAAGCTTCGGAATTCCTAGTCGCCCACCGCCAGACCAGCACAACCACCGACTGCCAGCGATGCATCCGTCTTAGGAGCGCAGGTCAAAGCTCTTTTTGCATTGGAGACTTCTGTGGAAACCTCGTGCTCAACCGCTCTTGATTCGATCACAATAGGCACGTCTTCGGGAATCAAATACGATACCTTGCGGAAAGCCCGAATAGCCCCAAAAGTCAAACGATCATGTCGACTCTGGCTATTCACTTCGCTGATGTGCACCTGGCGCAACCTGTCTCCAAACGCTCGCAAAATCGTGACGGCCTCACTCATTGTGGGATCAACCTGCCGTGCGTGGCCAATGTCAAAACAAAACGAAGCTTCAGGGACCTTCATGAAAACATCTTGGAGTTCTCTTGCTGTGCGTCCGACAGGCTTACGCTTATCCATATTCTCAATACACAATAACCTTCCAAGTTGGGCCCAGCAGTCGAATCGAGTGATAGCGTCAGGGTGAACGATTATTGGCCATGATCGCCGAACTACCTTTCCAAGACTCCTGACAACTTCTTCTTCATTTGACGGGTCAATCCGACTCGGAGCATGGAAGGAAACATAAGAAAAAGATGAAAGATCCAGCTCATTTAACCCCTCAAGAAGGGGTACTAGCTCCGCCTCTCTTAGCGCAGACAACTCAACAATAGGCATTGCATGATGACGAAGAATATGCAGCCCTCTACGAAAGTCACTAAGGGCTAGTGAGCCTGTTGAGAAACCTATGCGTCTCATTAAAAGATGGCGTACTTTTTCGTCAATTCAATCAGCCTGTCACTATAGAACAATTTGACAAGTCCTTCCTGAAATATTTTGCTAACCTTGCGAACTCTCTGGAAAACTTCGTTTTTGCTGCAATTCTCTGGAGTTACCTCCTTCTCTAGTTTCTCGCGTATTCCCTTATCGTCCAACATGCAAAGAAATTCTTCGTACGCTTCAAATATCTGCTTACTTGTCTCGTTTGCTACATTTCGAGAAACTAACTCTCTTGCGAGAATATCGAGAGGGGTAAGACTTACATAGTCAAGCAATTGAATCAACAACGGATCATAATCATCTGTGTCGTCTGGGAAGGGCTTACCGTCCCGCGATATCGCAAGGCCATGACAACTAAAGCACGTAAGCAATCCCGTTGCGAAGATGAGTTTCCTCGACATTCGCAACTTGGCATTTCGAAGGCCCCACTTTTGGCCACCCTGCTCTCTCTGCTTACTTGCAAAATCGACGGCCATCGTCCTCCAAAACCGTACGATGTCATTCAGTAAGAACCGAGGAACTTTGTAGCGCTTGCCATCATCCGTCAGTAGTCTTGCCTCTTCTTCTAAGTAGCGTTTCAAAACCTGTCTCGTAACGCGCTCGTGTGCACCCAACTCCGTCTTTCCAATTGCACCTGACTCCAACAAGAGAAGAACTCGCCGGGTCATATTCTCATTCGTATCCCCTGTTCCTCCGATTTGGTGAATAATGTCGTGACTGAAAGCCATATTGCCGAAGGTTCCCGTCCTTCCAGGACCCTTGTAGCCAGCTTCCTTCAATCTCCGTTTGATCTCCAAGGACATAGTCAGGTGCTGAGGATCTGCTTGGCCATCAACAAGAAATGTCCAATCCAAATCACTTCCCGATGTCCACTCATTTCTGCCGAGTGACCCAAAGACGACAATGTTTGTATCTCCAGAAGTAAATTTGTCCTCCCCCTTTACCAGTAGCTGTTCAATCTCCCCTTTCGTCTTCCAAGCGTTCTCGCGAGCTCTGAAAATGGAGTCCCATCTGCCACCTACTTTCTGCCTGAGTTCCTCAATGTAATCTTTTTGGTTCTTATCCACCGCGTCCCTCACTCGTAATCTGCCGTTAGTATTCTACGATAAACCGCCGGGTCAACGTTGCCGCCGCTGATGACGCAGCAGACTTGTTTCCCCTGAAAGCGCTCTGGGTCAGCCAGTAACGCGCCCAGGCTGAGCGCGCCGGTAGGCTCGGCTTTCAGATTCGCGAGCGAGAACAGCAGCCGCACCGCCTCGGCGATCTTCTCCTCCGGGACTTCCACCACCCCCGCCAACCCTTCGCGCAGCACCGCCCAAGTGCACTGGCCCAGGCTGAGCGTGCGCGCGCCGTCGGCGATGGTCTGCGGCTCGCTTTCATTCCGGACGATGCGCCCCGCCCGCAGCGACCGCGCCGCGTCGTTGGCCAGCAGCGGCTCAGCCGCGTACACCGGCGTATCCTTCCCCGCCGCGCGCAGCCCGGTGATGATGCCGGAACTCAGCCCGCCCCCGCCCACCGGCGCAATCACGGCATCAAAGGACAGCCCGCAAGCGGCCAACTCCGCCCCCAGGCTGGCGTTGCCCTCGATCACCAGCGGGTCGTCGAAGGCGCTGGCGACGTAGGCCTGCGGGTGTTCGCGCGCCAACTCCTGCACGCGCTCCTCGCGGCTCTTCACCCGCACGTCGGTCAACTCCACCCGCCCGCCGTACTCCCGCACGGCGTCTACCTTGACCTGCGCCGAGGTGTGCGGCATCACCACCGTGCAGGCCTTCCCCAGCAGCCCGCAAGCGTAGGCCATGGCCTGCCCGAAGTTGCCCGACGAAGCGGTGATGATCTCCCGCTCGCGAACCTGCGCGGCCACGTTGTAAGCAGCGCGAAACTTGAAGCTGCCGGTGTGCTGGAAAGTCTCGCTGGCGAGGGTGAGCCGCACCCCTAACTGCCTGCCCAACCGTGGCGCGTCAATCAGCGTAGTCGGCCGCACCACCTCCCGCAGCGGACGCGGCGCGCCACTAGAAGCTATCTCATCAATGCCAAAGCCAGCCATTGTGTTTGCAGACGTATTACCTCAGGGGCTGAAGCCCCTGTTTTATAGCACTCTCTACGGCACGGCTCCTTCGACTTCGCTCAGGACAGGTGAAGCCGTGCCCTGACGAAACCTCCACACATCATTCGAGTGATGACTTCTACCCACCGGATTCCCCCTGCGCCCGCAGCAGCGCGGCCTCCGCCTCCGCCAAGTCTTCGGGGGTATCCACGCCGATGGGGTCGTAGCCGGTCTCAACCACCTTGATGGGAATCCCGTGCTCGAGGATGCGCAACTGCTCCAGCCGCTCCTCCTGCTCGCGCGCCGTGGGCACCAGCCGGGGAAAACGCAGCAGAAACGTGCGAGTATAGACGTAGAGGCCGGGGTGCTTGAAGTAGGCCACCTGCTTCAAATCCACCTGCTGCTCCGGCTCCACCGGCGGGTCAGGCCGGCGGGAGAAATTCACCGCGAACCCCTCGGCATCTGTGACAACTTTGACCACGTGCGGGCTCAAGAGCGCCTCCCGATTGCCGATGCGTGTCTTGAGGGTAGAGACTTGCAAGGACGGGTCGGTGAAAAAAGGCTCAATCGCCTGCGCAATCGCGCGGGGGTCCAGCAACGGCTCGTCCCCTTGAATATTGACGACCAAATCGCACTCGACCGAATCAAATACCTCAGCCAGCCGGTCGGTGCCGGAGGGGTGGTCGGAACGGGTGAGGCGCGCCCGGCCGCCGAAGGCCTCGACGGTGGCGACGATGCGAGCATCGTCGGTGGCCACAATCACTTGGCTGATCAGCGGGCAGGCGGTGGCCCGGCGATAAACATGCTCGATCATCGGCCGGCCGCACAGCGGTGCTAACGGCTTGCCGGGAAAGCGCGTCGAACCATAGCGGGCCGGTATGCCGGCGATGATGTGCAGCGAGGAAGGCGACTTCGCGGGCACGGGAGCGATAGTCTAGCACGCGCCCGCCCTTTTTGCTAGAATGGCCCTGGCGGCGGACAAACAGAGGACAATATGAAGCGGCGCTTCCAACGCCTGCTCGGAGGGAGATTCGTACTAATCCCGCTTCTCCTGGTGCCTCTATCCCTGGGCAGCCAGGACGGGCCCAACTCCCGCTTGCTGGGTGGGCGGGAACCCCTCCTGCGGGTGGACGTTGATCTGGTTTTGGTCAATGTGACGGTCACCGACCCCTACAATCGCCTGGTGACCGGCTTGGGCAAGGAGCATTTCGAACTCCTCGAAGACAAAATGTCGCAGGAAATCCTCCACTTCTCCAGCGAAGACGTGCCACTTTCCCTGGGCATCGTCTTCGACCTCAGCGGCAGCATGAAACACGGCGGCAAGCTCAAACGCGCTTCGCAGGCGGCGGTGGAATTCCTCAAGACCGCCAACCCCCAGGACGAGTTCTTCATCGTGGCCTTCTCCGGCGCCCCGAAAATCGTGACCGGCTTCACCAGCTCGGTCCAAGACATCCAGAACAGCCTGCTGACCGCCCGGGCGGAGGGCCGCACCGCTTTGCTGGACGCGCTCTACCTCTCCCTCAACACCATGCGCGAGGCCAACAACCCCAAGAAGGCCATCCTGGTGATCTCCGACGGGGGCGACAACCACAGCCGCTACACCCCCCGCAACATCAAAGCAGCCGTGCGCGAAAGCGACGTCCAGGTGTACGCCATCGGCATCTTCGACCCCCTCTCCGCCCGGGGAGCCCCTGAAATCGCGTTGGGACCCTCCCTGCTGAAAGATATTGCAGAAATGACCGGCGGGCGCCTGTTTGCGATTGAACTGTACAACCTCAGCGATCTCCCCGACGTGGCAGCCAAAATCAGCATCGAGCTACGCAACCAATATGTGATCGGCTACCGTCCAACCAATGTGAGACGGGATGGGGGCTGGAGGAAAATCCAGGTGAAGATCAATGCCCCCAAGGGACTGCCGCCGCTGAATGTCTTTACTCGATCAGGTTACTATGCGCCCAGCCAATAGCGGTTCTGTGTTTTTCCCCTCGGGAAAGCGAGCCCTCGCACTGGCCGTGGGCCTGCTGGCCGTGGGCCTGCTGGCCAGCGCCCAACAGCCGCAACGCCGCAACGGCGAATTCACCCTGGTGCGCGATGTTGACCTGGTCGTCCTGCACACCACCGTCGTGGACCGCGGGGGACGCTTGGTGACCGACCTGGAAGCCCAGAACTTCGCCATCTTCGAAAACGATATCAAGCAGAAGCTCTCCGTCTTCCGCCGCGAGAATGTGCCGATCACGGTCGGGCTGGTCCTCGACAACAGCGCTTCCATGACCGAAAAAAGAGAGGAAATGAGGGCCGGAGCGCTGGCCTTCGTGGAGCTGGCTAATCCCAGCGACGAGTTCTTTGTCGTCAACTTCAACTCCGATTACTACCTGGATTTGGAGAGCGGGGACTTCACCAACGACATGGACGTCTTGCAGGCCGCGCTCCTCAAAACCAAGACCCGCGGCGGCACCGCTTTTTACGACGCGCTGCGCGCCTCCCTCAAGCACATCCACCGCGGCTCGCGCCAGAAGAAAATCCTGCTGGTCATCACCGACGGCGTCGATCACCTCAGCTACTCTACTTACGAAGCTATGCTGCTCGACGCCCAGCAATCCGAAACCGCTCTCTACCTGGTCGGCTTGCCCTGCACCGAGGAAAAGCGCGACTGCCGCCGCGCCCGGCGCATCCTGCGCAAGCTGGCCGACGTCACCGGCGGCATGGCCTACTTCCCCATCTCGCTCAACCAGGTGCAGACCCTCTGCCGCCAGATCGCCCACGACATTCGCAACCAGTACATCCTCGCCTACTACCCCTCCAACTCCGACCGCGACGGCAGCTTCCGCCGCGTGCGCGTCAAGGTGGACGCCCCCAAGCGCTACAAGAAAGTCGTCGCCCGCCACCGCCCCGGCTACTACGCCTCCTCCGACCAGAACGGCGCCCACTAACCCCCGCCTCAAGACTGGAGTCCCCAACCACAAATAGTTTAGAAGAGGTGCCTGCCTACCCTGCCTACCGCAGGCAGGCGCAGGCAGGCTCGGCACCCGCTTTCTCATTCAGCGAGCAGCCGAGCTAATTTTGATTGGTCAATTCAGGAAGGAAACTCGTACCGAAGCCTACCCGCGCGCCGAAGTTCTCCGCAATCGTCTGCCCGATGTCGGCCAGTGAGCGCCGCGTGCCCAGGTTGACACCCCCCGGCAGCCGGGGCGAGTAGGCCAGCACCGGCACGTACTCGCGCGAGTGGTCGGTGGAAGGCGTGGCCGGGTCGCAGCCGTGGTCGGCGGTCACGATCAACAGGTCGTCGGGGCCGAGCTTGGTCAACATCTCCCCGATACCCGCGTCGGCCTCCTCCAGCGCCTGCGCGTAGCCCTCCACGTTGTTGCGATGCCCGTAGAGCATGTCGAAATCCACCAGGTTGATGAACAGCAGCCCGGCGCGGTGCGCCTCCAGCGCCGCCAGCGTCTTGGCGATGCCGTCGGCGTTGCTCTTGGTCTTGACGTGGTCGGCCACGCCCTGCCCGCAGTAGATGTCGTAAATCTTCCCGATGCCGAAGGTGAACACGCCCGCCTCTTGCAGCCGCGCCATCAGCAGCGGCTCGGGCGGATCGATGGCGTAGTCGTGGCGCCGCACGGTGCGCGTGAAGCTGCCCGGCTGCCCCTCGAACGGCCGCGCAATCACCCGCCCCACTTGATGCGGCGGCGTCAGCAGTTCGCGCGCGGTTTGGCACATGCGGTAGAGCTCCTCCACCGGGATAATCTCTTCGTGCGCGGCAATCTGGAAGACGCTGTCGGCGGAGGTGTACACAATCGGCGAGCCGGTCTTCATGTGCTCCGCGCCCAGCTCCTTGATGATCTCCGTCCCGCTCGCGGCCTTGTTGCCCAGCGCCTTGCGGCCCACCGCCCGCTCGAACTTTTCCATCACCTCGGGCGGAAAACCGTTGGGATAAGTGGGGAAGGGTACCTTTATGTGCAGCCCCGCCATCTCCCAGTGGCCGGTGGTGGTGTCTTTGCCGGGGGAGGCCAGCGCCGCCTTGCCGTAGGCGGCAGCAGGATGCTCAGCAGGCGTCAGGTGTTCGAGCGGCTTGATGTTCGCCAGCCCCAGCTTGACCAGGTGCGGCAGCTTCAGCGGACGCGAAGCCGCCACGTGCCCCAGTGTGTCGCGCCCGGCGTCGCCGAACTCCGCCGCGTCCGGCATCTCGCCGATGCCCACGCTGTCCAGCACCAGCAACACCACCCGCTTAAAGTGTGCAACTTCACCTTGCTTGTTTTTCGTCACAGTGCTAAATCTAGCATAAACTAGAGCTTTGCAATTTACTTGATGCCTATGCCTTTGTGGAAACGACTTGTTTTGATCAGCGCATCTGCTGGTGCAGGGGTTGCGGTCACACTCCTTCTAATCATCGGCGGGCACAATTGGTATCAGTCACGTCCCAAGCCCTGGGACACAAGCGCGGTCAAGGCAACCTTCCACTACATCGACACGGAAGGCGTCAACACTACTCTAGTTTTCATGTACACACTGGAAAATACCACCGATTTCGACTACCGACTGCCGGACAAGTCACGTGCCGTGGTCATGGCGAAGCTGAAAAAAGAAAAAAGCTTGAGTGACGACTCGGGATACATTAAAGTTGACTATCCGGTTTTCGTACCGGCGAAACAGCGTCTGCGCTTCTTCATTCACATTCCGTACAGCTACACTGAGCCGCTGGACTTTTACTCGGTCATACGCGATCCCAACTTCCTTGGCCTGCCGCTTAAGGAGAAACACAAGGTGTTGCTGAGTATCGGCCAGGATTTTGCGCGCCTCCCCAAGATAGAACAGGACCGTATCTTGTACTGTATTCAAGCAGGAAGAGACTACCCGGAGAAGCTAGAAGCTTGTGCTACTCGCGAACAGTGGGAAACGTATCGCAAAAAGCTGGCTGCTTACGTCAACAAGCAGATGCCAAATTTGGATGGATTCGTGCTTTTCGACAATATAAACCGCTACCAGATTGACTTCCCAAAAGGCTGGTAGAGTACGCGGAGGCAATGCCCTGCCGCAAGAAACCGCGGCTAGTGGGAACCACCGTCAAGGTTCTAATGCGGTATCCACGGATGGCGAAAAATTTCCTTCCAATCATACGTCGGAGTTGGGAGCGCTGTTCTTTGGTACACTGCCCTGACAAGTAGCAAATAACGTGTCAAGAGGTGATCCAGGCAATCTATGGCATCATCAACATCCTGAAACTTCGGGACTGCCTTGAACTCTTTTTCATCGTAGTGCGCAACACGTTTATTGACATACTTCCGCAGTCCGTCCGTTTTCAACTTGAGAGTCTGAATCTGAGAAGACACAGTGGCGGGGTCAATGTAGTCTCGACCTCGACCCACCTGGCGATCAAAGTCCCTGTCTTGGTAATCTTCAGGCGATTGAGAATTCACGAAACGACTCTTGTACCGGGCGCGTGACAAGACGACTGGATGCTCCAAAACTTCGCAGAGCAATCTCATGAAGGAAATACTATTGGGGCCCTTATCAACCAGCCGACGAATCGCCACCGACATAGCAGCCGCATACATTGAACCCATCCAAGCATAAAAGGCATTTGAAACATTGATCTTCGGATTTGCCTGAATGATTTTCTGAACTTCCCAAAATATGTGCTGGCTCTTTTGCAGATCACGGATTTCAGTCCCGAGCGTGTCCAAACCACTCATCCCACAGTTCATAGCGCTCGTCGTCCGTCATGGTCCGCCGCTAACTGTGTAGTTTACTCCATTTTGAAGAACGCCACCAGGAAGCGGTAGAGCCACCAGAGGTCGGCCCACCGTGTCATTCTGAGCGCAGCGAAGAATCCCACCCCCTCGGGATGCTTCTCTTCGCCTGCCTGCCCTGCCTACCACAGGCAGGCTTCGCTCAGCATGACAGCTTGCCGAGCGGGAGGGCACCTTTCGCTCTACTCAGGACAAGCTAGGCCCTCCCCTACCCCATTCCAGCAGCCGGGTAGGGGCGGGG
>JACZYA010000140.1 GCA_022571295.1 Acidobacteriota bacterium
TGGGTTCCCACCCCTACGTCGCGCAGAAAGCCGCGCAGGGCGTCGCGCTCCCGCGCCCGAATCACATACTGATGGAAGACGTGGCGCACCGTGCCCGGCCGATAGGGAAGAACCACCGGATGGGTTTCGTCCGGTTCGCGCTTCTGCGCATCGGCTAGGCCTGCTTCCAGGAAGAAGCGGTCGTAGCGCGTGGCGCACTGCCGCCGCGCCTCCGTCCATCTCTCCAGATGCTTGAGTTTTACCCGCAACACTGCCGCTTGCAGCTCGTCCAGGCGGCTGTTCCAACCCACCACGTCGTGGTGGTACGTCTCGCCCGTGCTGCCATGCTGGTGCAGCGCGCGCAGCCGGTCGGCCAGCGCGCCGTCGGCGGTCGTCACCAGGCCCGCGTCGCCAACGGCGGCAAGATTCTTAGTGGGATAAAAACTGAAGCAGCCCGTCCGTCCCAGGCTGCCTACACGGTGTCCACGGTAGTCGGCGCCAATCGCCTGCGCTGCATCTTCGATCACCGGCAACTCGAATTTTTCCGCCACCTCGTTGATGGCTTCCATCTCCGCCGGGTGACCAAACAGATGAACGGCGATCACTGCCCGCGTCCGCCGGCGTCGCTCGCCGCTCAGGTTTTTCAAATGCGCTTCTAGGCGGGTCGGGTCGAGCGTAAAGCTGCGCGGCTCAATGTCTACGAAGGTGGCCCGCGCTCCCAACCGCGCCACCGCTCCCGCGGTGGAAAAAAAGGTGAAGGGCGAGGTCACGACTTCGTCCCCCGCCTGCGCTCCCAGGGCCACCAGCGAGAGCAGCAGCGCGTCCGAGCCGGACGCGCACCCAATCGCGTGCGGCACCTGGCAGTAGCTGGCCAGCTCCCGCTCCAAGGCCTCGCCCTCCGGGCCCAGAACGAATCGCTGGCTTGCGCACACCCGCTCCAGTGCCGCCAGGATTTCGTCTTTCAATTCGGCATACTGCGCTGTCAGGTCAAACTGCGGCACTTGCATGGGTGTGCTGGGTTTCATGCTGGACGCATCAATCTAACACACTCGCCCGCGGCGTCAAAAGCGGCCAGCGCTTGCCGCCAGAGGCGTTTCTGGATAGCATCTCCCAGCCGTCACTCCCATGAGGATACTGTTGCTCACCGACGCCTTTCCGCCCGAAGTGCGTTCGGCCTCTCACTTGATGTATGAGCTGGCGGAAGACCTCTGCCGGCGCGGCCACTCAGTGGCAGTTCTCACCTGCGCCCCGCGCTACAACCTCGCTGCGCCCTTGCCCGCTCGACCGAAAGGTTGGATCAGCCGCGAAAAACAGAATGGAGTGGAGGTCGTGCGGGTGGCTGCGCCGCCCATTCACAACCTCAGCCACTGGCGCCGCGGCCTGGGCCAGTTACTGCTGCCGCTGAGTTTCTATTGGGCGGGCCGCCGCTTGGCGCCTCCCGACGCCGTCCTGTGCTACTCGCCTCCGCTCACACTGGGCTTGGCAGCACACTGGTTGGCGCGCCGCTGGCGCGCTCCCTTTTTGCTCAACGTCCAGGACCTTTTCCCGCAGAACGCCGTTGATCTCGGGGCGCTCCGCAACCGTTGGTTGATTGCTTTCTTTGAGCGCCTGGAAAAATTTCTCTACCGCCGGTCCCACGCCATTGTCGTGCATTCGCCCGGCAATGCCTCTTGGCTGAGGAACCGTGGCGTGCCCGGCGAAAAAATCCACGTCATTCCCAACTGGGTGGACACTCAGAGTCACCGCCCGCAGGACACTCGCAACGGTAATCCCGTTCGCGCCCGTCTGGGTCTCGGTGACCGCTTCGTAGTGCTCTTCGCCGGTGTAATGGGTCACGCCCAGGACTTGACAACCATTGTCGAGGCCGCCGCCGCGCTGGCGACGGAGCCGCGCGTGGTTTTTCTGCTAGTGGGCGACGGCGCCCAGCGGCCCGCGGTCGAGCGCCGCCTGCGCGCGCTCGGCCTCGCCAACGTTCGTTTGTTGCCGTTCGTGCCGTGGCAAGACTACCCGGCGTTGGTGGCGGCCTGCGACCTCGGCTTGGTGACGCTGAAGAAGGAAATGAAAACTCCGGTCGTGCCTTCCAAGCTCCTCACCTACATGGCCTGCGGGCGTCCGGTGATTTTGAGCCTGCCCAGCGAGAGCGACGCCTGCGCCATCGTGCGGGAGGCGGACTGCGGCTTGCTGGTTCCCCCCGGTGATGCGAGTGCGCTGGCCGCTGCCATCCGCACCTTGCTGGCTGACCCGGCGCATGCAGACAAGCTGGGAGCCGCCGGACGCCGCTACGCGGTCGAGCACTTCCAGCGCTCCGCTCGCGTGACCGAATACGAAACGCTGTTGGAAGGTTGCCTCGGTGCTGCCATCGCGCGGCACTAGCTGCCTGTACTTCGGCTAACGGATCGGAAGCCCGCGCTTGCGGGTGGCGACGTGGGCCGCAATCAGAAATTCCTGTCCCGCCATCAACGCCGCATAGAAAAATCCTGGCAGCCCGTCCAGGAAGCCGCGACAGGCAACAAACAGATAGAAGAACTTGATTGGCGCGCGAAAAGGCAAGCGCATGTAGATATGTTTCAGTCGGCGACGCCGCTCCGCCTCTGCGTCTCCCAGCCGGGCCGGCAAGCCGGTTTCGCTTCGCCCGCCGCGCAAGCGCAGCGTCTCCTCGGCTTCCAGCGCGGCGTAGCGGTTGAACTTCTCCACCAGGTCAGTCAAGCCCTTGTGGTTGTCGTGCACCAGCAGGTTCTCCAGCCGCCCGGTCGTTCCTTCGACCAGTGCGTAGGCGTTTACCTGCCGGTCTTCGTAACGCGCGGCGCGATGGCGGTAGAGGCGAAGAAACCAAAAGAAATTGTATTGGCTGACGTGCTGGAGCCACCGGCCCAGGAACAGCACCTTCCATCGCATGGCGTAACCGTTGACGTCCGCCGGGGCCGCGGCGACGGCGCGCACAATTTCCTCCGCCAACTCCGGCGGCACCACCTCGTCGGCGTCCAGCGCAAGCACCCATTGGTGCCGGAGGCGCGCGTTCGCCAGCGCCCAGTTGCGCTGGCGGGAAAAGTTCTCGAAGGGATGGGTGTAGATGTGGGCGCCGGCGGCGCGCGCAATCTCCAGCGTGCGGTCGGTGCTGCCGGAGTCCACCACGTGGATGTCGTCCGACCAGCGCACGCTCTCCAGGCAGGTGGGCAGGTTGGCTTCTTCGTTGTAAGTGAGAATCAGGATTGAGACATTGGCCACAGCGGGCTCAGTGTAGCAAGTCCCTTGCGGAATCAGCGAGTGTGTTAGTCCCGCGCCGCGAGCTTGTCCAAGCTGTCGAGCAGCCGCCGCACGTGGGCGGCCCAGCAGAATGTCCGCGCCTGCTCGCGTCCGCGGCGGATCAGTTCCTTGCGGCGGTTCCCATTCACAGCGATTTCTTCTACCCGGGTAGCGAGCTGCTCCGGGTCGAGCGGATCAAAGTAAAGCGCCGCGTCGCGGGCCAGCTCCCGGTTCACGGGAATGTCGGAGGCCACCACCGGCAGGCCTGCGGCCAGCGCCTCTACCAGCGGGAAGCCGAACGATTCGGTCAGCGTGGGATACACCAGGACGTGGCAGCGCGCATACAGTTGCAGGAGTTCCTTGTGTGGCAGTGGTCCGACAACATCCACTGCACCCGCTTGCACCAGCTCATCCAACAGTTCGACGTCCTCTTTCCAGGTAACGCTTGTGCGGCGCGACTCCGGTCGCGGGTCGGCGGTGGTCAGCAGCCGGAAGCGGTCACCGTGCCGCTCCCGCAGCAGCCGCAACGCGCGCAACGCCGTGCCCAGGTTCTTGTAGTCGGTGTAAAGAGTCGGCAGTAGAAGATCAATGCGACCGTCATAGGAGCGCGCGGGCGGGTCAAGCGCCGTCGCTGCCACGCCGAACGGATTGACGGCGGTTCCCCCTTCTCGCAACGGGACTGCGCGGCGGAGGTCGGCCAGCAAGCTGGCTGTCGGCGCCAGTACGCAGTCAGAGGCGCGTACCGAGCGGCGAACCCACCAGCGCCGCAGGGCAAAAGCAACCCGGAAGCCCAAGGGCTTGCGGGGCAGGATAAGTTGCTGGTACTCGTTGGAAAAATAGATGGAACTTTGCACGCTGAGAAGCTGCGGAACGGAGCAAAAGAGCTGGCCGTAGTTGGCAAATGAGAACAACGCGTCGGCCCGGTGCTGGCGGAGCAGGCGGCGGAGCGTGACCTGATCCCACCACAGCCGGCGCGCGGGCGTCTCTGCCGTCGCGACGTGCCACTCCAGGTTGGGCGCTGACGGCATCGGATGGCGGGCGAACGCGCGCGTGACGTAGAAGACAAAGTGATGCGGCGCCGTTTGACGCGCCAGCTCCTCCCCCAAGCCGCGCAGGGCCGTCAGCGCACCTCCCATCTTTGCCCCTACGGCGTTGACCAGAACTTTCATCCCGATTTCGCCGGCGATGTTTCCGCCGCAGTTTTATCTGCCACCGACAGGCGCAGCACCCCGTACATACAGGCCAGATACCAACCCACGCGGATGTTGATGGAAAGCAAGTCCCCGCGCGACTCCAGCAGAAAAAGGATGAGGCCGGCCAGGTAGAGCACATGGAAGGGGGAGTACGCTCCGGCCCGGAGGAAGCGCTGATAAAGGCTGGCGGCAACCACGCCCATCAGCAGGTAGCCCAGGAACGGGCCCAGGTAGCCAAAGTTCGCCAGCAGTTCCCCCGCCAACGAAGGCGAAAGCGAGAGCCCGCCGTAGTGGCCCAGGCCCAGCTCTTCCACCAGCAGGCGGCCGAAGCCGTAGGGCTTCCCGGGCCAGAGTGAGCGCGGGATGGGATTCACCAGCACCGCCACTACGCTCCAGCCGTAGAGGTAGCGCCCGCGGTCGGGATAGAGCTCGATGGTGCGCACCAGATTGTCGAAGGCGTCCACGGCCGTGAATTTTTCAAAGGCCAGCAGAACCGGACTGAAGACCGCGGCGGGATGGTAGGAAGCCGCGGCGACGTCAATCCGCCACTGCGCCGCTGCCAGCATGTCAACCGCAGCGGCAGTGAACAGCAGCAGGAGCGCCACGCCCACGGCCAGCGCAGCCACGCGCCCGGTGGGGAAGCGCTCTGCCCTGCGGAGCCAGAGCCGGTACACAAAGACCAGGAACGTAAAACTGATCAGGAAGACCAATGGGATGCGGGAACGACTGATGAGAGCGAGCACGGGCAGGGGAACCAACACGGCGATGAAAGCCAGGCGGCGGCCCAGCGTGACGGGTCGCGCAGTGAAGAGCAGCCAAATGGCCAACGCCCCCGCCGCCGGCAGGCAACCGGCCAGCAGCCGGGCGTAGTTGGAGACGGCTGGGTCAAACGGGGCCAGCGGATTGTCAAAGCCGAAGCTGCCCACCAGGCCCACCAATCCCAGCAGCAGGGTCAGAGGGAAGAGCCGGTTGGCCGCCAGCTCGCTCCGCGCCATTCGTCCCCGTGAGCGCGGGCGGAGTCCGAACGTACTTCCCACCAGGAAGCCCAGCAAGACCGCGGCCGCCACCAGCACAGCCTTGCCGGCGGTGGCAACGCTGAGCGTGACGGGAGCGTCGTAGATGAACACCGACTTCAGCATCCCCACCACCAGGAAGACGAAGATGCCGGCCAGGCCGAATTGCCGGGCGTCGAGGAACCCACCGGCGCTGCGCCGGGCGGCCGCCAGCATGGCCGCACCGAGCGCGGCCGTCAGAGCCACGGCGGCCACCAGAAAGATGCGGCGCGTGACCAGAAACGCCTGCCCGATGGCGATAACAGACACAATCACCAGCAAGCCCAAGAGCACTGCCGCGATGGTGGGAGCAACTTTCATGGCGTGTAAGTCCGTGGGCGCGCGCCGGTGGCGAACTCGAGCGCGCGCAGCACGCTTGCAGCCGAGTGGTGGTGCGACCAGCGTTGGATGCGCTCCAGCGAGCGCTGGCCCAGGCGAACTCGAAGGTTGGCGTCGGTCAGCAACCGGCGCAGGCAGCCGCGCAGCGCCGTGCGGTCTCCCGCCGGGAAGACCATGCCGTTGCCGCCCTCTTCCACCAAGTCGGGCACTGCTCCGGCGGCATCGGACACCACCACCGGCAGGGCGAAGTTCATGGCTTCGTTGACCACCAACCCCCAGGTTTCGTTGCCAGAAGGTAGCACGAAAGCGTCCGCCGCCACGTAGAAGCGCGCCAGCCCGCTCTGGGATTGAAATCCCGGAAAAAGAATTTGCCTCAGGCCGATGGACCGCGCCAGGTTTTCCAGGTGCCGGCGCTCGCGACCCTCGCCCGCCAACACCAGCCAGGCACGCGCATCGTCCAGCGCGCGCACGGCGTGCAGCAGGTCCGGCAAGCGCTTCTCCAGCGCCAGCCGGCCCGCATAGAGAAAAACTACCGCGTCGGCGGGCAGGCCGAGCTGCTGCCGAATGCTGGGGCGTTGCGGCAGCAAGGCCGCGCGCTGCCGTCCAAAGTAGTCGTTGTCCACCGCGTGCGGCGTCAGAAAGAGTTTCTCCTCCGGCACACCCCAGCGGCGGTAGAAGTCGGCATTGCGGCGGCCGAGAGTCAGGAAAGCAGAGCACCGGCGGAGGAGCCCCCGCAGGACCAAGTGCTTCAGCCCGGCCCTGTGGTTCCAGTTGGGAGAAGTTACGTGGGCGGAGGAGCGCATGAGCACCGGCAGCTTGCGCTGGCGGCAGGTCAACAGAGCCAGCCACACCGAGAATCCGAACCAGCCGTGGATGACCACCGCGTCGTGGAAACGCGGATGGAGCCGGGCGCACAGTTCCGGGTGGAAGCTGCCGGCAAAGCGCGCCTCGGCGGGAAAGGCGGCCCGGTTGCGGAGGAAGTGGCTGCGGTAACCCTCCAGCACGGGCGAGTCCCACTGGAAGCGGCCGAAGTCGGGGTCGGGCGCCGCGCCTACGCCGACGTCGAAAAGGTAGTACACGGTGAGGTCAATCTGCGCGTGGGCCGCCAACGCGCGGAACAGAGCAGAGTGGTAGGGCTGGGGGCGATTGACGACGACC
>JACZYA010000030.1 GCA_022571295.1 Acidobacteriota bacterium
TCATCCAGCACTCGCCGGAAAGCACTCTGCGAAATACTCGCTATCTCGGTGCAGTGCCGCCGCCAGAAACGCCGGATGGTTTCCTGGATGCGCGGTTCACCGGAATACCGAATCCTCTCTAGGGTAAGTTCTGGAAGCATTAGTTCTTTCCTCCAATGGGATCGTAGGAGTCTAGGTACAGACCGTAGGAGGAATTTCCCATGCACCTATACTTCTCTGGCTGATAAGCTGAAAACGCTGACGGCGCTAGTGGATGGGGGGAGAAAGGACACAAAATGAACGGAAAGCCGCCAGTGAAATACCTCTGCACGTCCACAGGAGCAATGCTCCAGAACTTTGAACTCTGGCGGCTCAATGCCGTCGCCAATACCGGCAAGGAAAGCCGGGTAGCACTGCAAGAAATCCTAGACCAAATCCTCAAGAGCAATATCTTGCAGGAGGCTATCGAACTACGCGCCGAAGCCCTGCTCTGCCGCTGGATCGGGGAGTACCGGGGCTTGATCGAGGCAGATGCGGTGACCGGGGAGCCGACCTGGGCGAAGCAATGCAGTCCTTCACGCATGGCTGTCCCTGAAAAGAAATTGGGAGATTTCGTGGAAGTTCCGAATCGTAAGGGAGTGCCTGCCGCTTTCGGCGCGGCATATGGTAGGCGCTGAAACCCGAATCAATCGGGCAAGATCAGCTTGATTAAGGCCATGCTTGCGGCGGTATTTGTAAATCCGCCTCGCCAGGGCCTTGTTGTCTTTGCTGGAGATTGGCACATAGGTTTACTACCGGAGAATGAGTATTATGTAATATAGAAATGACCCCTTATGTCCTTCCTCACTCATCTGTTACGGGTTGCTACTACGGGTGGGTGGACTTCCCTGCTCAGCGCCAGGGGGTTATTTGGACTTTGACCCGTCGGGGTCGGTGTAGTTCTGGGCGATGGGAAAGCGGCGGCCCAGGCCGAAGGCTTTGCTGGTGACCTTCAATCCCGGCGGGGCTTGGTGGCGTTTGTATTCGCTGCGGTCCACGCGCTCGATCAACTCACGCACCAGTCCCGTTGGCAGGCCATGCGCGCGGGCAATCTCCGCCGCCGTCCGCCCCTCTTCGATGTAGTCCTTCAAGACCTTGTCCAGCACCTCGTAGGGCGGCAGCGAATCCTGGTCGGTCTGCCCCGGCTTGAGCTCCGCCGAGGGCGCCTTCTCCAGGCACGCCTTGGGGATCAGCTCCCTTTCGCAGTTGATGTGCCGCGCCAGGTCATACACCATCATCTTCGGGACGTCGGAGATCACAGCCAGCCCGCCCGCCAGGTCGCCGTAGAGCGTGCAGTAGCCCACCGCCATCTCCGACTTGTTCCCGGTGCTCAGCACCAGCGCGCCGAACTTGTTCGAGAGCGCCATCAGCAAATTCCCGCGCACGCGCGCTTGCAGGTTCTCCTCAGTCACATCCTCGCCGCGCCCGGCGAAAGGCTGCGCCAGCTCAGCCCGGTAAGCGTCGAAGACTTTGGCGATGGGAAGGGTCAGAAAGCGAATGTCCAGGTTCTCCGCCAGCTTGCGTGCGTCGGCGAGGCTCCCGGGCGACGAGTACGGCCCCGGCATCGCCACCCCCGTCACATTCTCTGCCCCCAACGCCGCCACCGCCAGCGCCGCCACTACCGAAGAATCTATCCCGCCGCTCAACCCCACCATCACCTGCTGGAAGCCGCACTTGCGCACGTAGTCGCGCGTGCCCAGCAGCAACGCCTCATAGACTTCTTCCACGCCCTCAGCCGGTTGGGCGCGCACTTCCCCTTCGCCGGTGGCGGTGTCGAACAGCACCATGTCCTCTGCGAACGAGCGCGCCTGCGCGCACACGCGCCCGCCGGCGTCCACTGCCAGGCTGGAGCCGTCGAAGATCAGGCTGTCGTTGCCGCCCACTTGGTTTACCATCACCACCGGCACCCGATGGCGCCGCGCCAGCGCCTGCATCATCTCCCGCCGCTGCGCGCGCTTGCCCATGCTGAAAGGCGAGGCCGAGATATTGATCAGCAGATCACTTCCCTGCCCCATCAGTTCTTCGATGGGATCTCGCGCGTAGAGGCGATGTTTCCAGAAGGTGCTGTCGTTCCAGCAGTCCTCGCAAATCGTGAGCGCAAGGCGCGAGCCGCAGAAAGCCAACACCTGCTGGGTGGATGCGGGCGCAAAGTGGCGCGCCTCATCAAACACGTCGTAGGTGGGCAGCAGCATCTTCCTCTGCTCGAACTTCACCTGCCCATCCGCCAGCAGCGCCGCGGTGTTAGCGGCCCGCTTGCCCGTTTCCCCGCTGGCCTCCCCAACGAACCCGACGATGGTCGGGATGGGCGGGAGTTCACCGGCTAACTGCTCCAGCGCCCGCCGGTTGTGTGCCAGGAAGCTGGGCTTCTCTACCAAGTCGCGGGGCGGATACCCACACAGGCACAACTCGGTCAGAACCACCAAGTCAGCCCCGCGCCGACGTGCCTCTTCGGCCTGCTGGCGAATCTTGGCGGCGTTGCCGACAAAGTCGCCCACGGTGGGATTGATTTGCGCCAGCGCAACTTTCATCGGCGGCTGCCCCTCCGCCCGAAGCTTACACCTTCCCTGATAGGACGTACAGTTTCACGGGACGCTACGAACATTCCGCTTACGGCGCTCGGTAGGCCAGCAGGCTGGCGACGGCCCGTTCGCCGCGGACAACCTCGCGGTAGTAGGCCACCCGCAGGTGGCGAAACGCCCGGTAGAGCTCATTCGGCTCCAGCAGGTGCTCGCGGTTGCGCGGGCCGGTGCTGAACTGCAACTGCTCAACCGTCAAAGTCTGCACCAATAGTGCCCCGCCCTGCTTGAGCGCGTGTTCCATCTGCGGGAACAGGCTGCGCTGCAAATAGTAGCAGCACAGCACGACGTCAAATTCTTCTACCGGAAGCGCGTAACTCTCCAGGTCGGCAACAATGGTTTTCAGCCGCAGCCCCTGTTCGCGGGCGCGTGCCTCAGCTTTGGCGACGCCGGTGGGCGAGTTGTCAATGCCGGTCACGCTGAAGCCGTGCTGCGCCAGGAAGAGCGCATTGCGACCTTCGCCCATGGCCAGGTCGAGCGCCGCACCCCGGGGCAGTTCGTCGAGGTGCTCGCGGAGAAAATCCACCGGCTCACGGCCGCAGCAGCAGCCGGGTTGCGCGTAGCGTTCCTCCCAATTGGGCTGGCGATGGGGTTTCATGATTGCCTACGTTGAAAACAAAAAGAGCTTTTGGGGCATCCCGCCCCAAAAGCTCTTCGCTTGACTCGAATTCTGTTTGCCAGCCGCTTCGGCTTACACGCTGAAGGAACTGCCGCACCCGCAGGTGCTCTTGACGTTGGGGTTGCCAAACTTGAACCCCGCACCTTCCAACGATTCGACGTAGTCCACTTCGGTACCATCGAGATACATCAAACTCATCTGGTCCACAAGCACTTTCACCCCGTCGAACTCCATCACCTTGTCCATCGGCGTAGTCTTTTCCTCAAACTGCATCTGGTAAGAGAAGCCGGAGCAGCCGCCTCCCACCACACCGATGCGCAAAGCCGTCGGATGCGGGTCCTGCTGTGCAAACATCTCTTTTACTTTAGCGATCGCCGTTTCGGTCAGTTGAAGTCCCATTGTTTCTTTCCTCGCTTTGATCCTCACTGGCCGGTCTATCAATGCTTTACCGACCCTATCTTCACTATCGACTATACCAGCCAACTTGATTACCTGTCAATTCCCCCACTGTCCCACCTGCTCAATCAGAGGGCGAATGGCGACTGCGGGACGCTGAACGGAGCTACCAGCCCAGCCGCCGAAGAAGCTCCCCCACCAACTCCTCGCTCACGGAAAACTCGCCCAACTTCCCTTCCCCATGCCAATCCGAACCGCCCGTCATGACCAAATTATGTTTGAGGGCTTCGGCTTGCCAGTCCCGCACCCGTTGCTGCCCGCGACGCCCATTGGCGACCTCAACCCCATCCAATCCCAGCGCCACCAACTCCTCCAAGCGGCGCTGGAATCCGCGCCGGCTCGGATGCGCCCAGACCGCCAGACCGTCCCCGGCGTGGATTACTTCGATCACCTCTTTCGGCGTCACCGGAAACGCCGGCACCACCCCATTGCTCAAGTAGCGCCCCCAGACGGCGCGCATCGAGCGAGCATACCCATTCTGAACCAGCAACAAAGCCAGATGGGAAGCGGTGACACTTTCGCACGCGGGCGCGCAGGGCAACTGGCTGAACTCGACCCGCACCCCGCGCTTCTGCAACCGCGCGATGGCCGTCTGCAACCGCTGCCGGCGGAGTGCCTGCACGCGCTGCAAATGTTCCTGCACCGCTGGGCCCGGAGGAGCAGGAAAATACCCGAGCAAGTGGCTTTCTGCGCCTCCCTCGTAGGCGGTGAATTCTGCCGACGGCAATAGCCGCACACCGGTTCTCTGGCTGGCCGCCGCAGCTTCCTCCCACGCTCCCATCGAGTCGTGGTCGGCAATCGCAACCAAGTCAAGCCCGGACGCTGCCGCTCGCTCCACCACCGTCAGCGGCGCTTCTGCCCCGTCGGAGTAGTAGGTGTGCAGATGAAGGTCTGCTCGCATGCGTTTTCCAGTTTAGCACCAAGCCCAGGGCACGGCGTGAAGGGCCCCCTTTCAGGGTTTGGCTCGATGCACTAGAATCTAAGATGCAACCGGTCGGGAAAAAGTCACTTGCATCGTGTAACTCTCATTCCAGGAGACGGCATCGGCCCCGAGGTCGCGGCTGCGACCCGGCGCATCCTCGATGCCACCGGCGTCGGCTTTGACTGGGAGGAAATCCCGGCCCCCCCCGCTGACCGACCGCCGCCAGGACCGCCAGTTGCATCCCGACTGGCTCGACTCCATCCGCCGCAACCGCGTGGCGCTGAAAGGCCCCATGACCACCCCAATAGCCGAGGGCCACCGCAGCCTGAACGTCGCTCTGCGCCAGGCGCTGAAACTCTACGCCAACGTCCGCCCGGTGCAAAACCTCCCCGGCTTGAAGACTCGCTTCGACAACGTCAACCTGGTCATTGTCCGCGAAAACACCGAGGGCCTCTATTCCGGTTTGGAACACACGATTATTCCGGGCGTGGTGGAAAGCTTAAAGGTGGTCACCGAGCATGCCTCGCTCCGCATCGCCCGCTATGCTTTTGCTTACGCACGCCGCCACCACTTCGACCAGGTGTGCACCGTGCACAAAGCCAACATCTTGAAACTCTCCGACGGGCTCTTCCTGGATTGCTCCCGCCGCATCGCCAAGGAGTTTCCCGAAATCAAGTACACTGAACTGATCGTGGATAACGCCTGCATGCAGCTTGTCCTCAACCCGGAAAGATACCAGGTGCTGCTGATGGAAAATCTTTACGGCGACATTGTCTCCGATTTGTGCGCCGGACTGGTGGGCGGCCTGGGCGTGGTGCCGAGCGCCAACATCGGCGACGACTACGCCGTGTTCGAAGCCGTCCACGGCTCCGCCCCCGACATCGCCGGCAAGAATCTGGCCAACCCCACCGCCCTTACCTTGTCCGCCAGCCTCATGCTTGACCACTTGGGGCAACAAGCAGAAGCTGAAGCGGTTCGCGCTGCCGTGCAGATGGTCTATCAGAAGGGACGCCACCTGACGCGCGACCTGGGCGGCACCACTTCCACCAACGAATTTACCGACGCCGTCATCGCAGCCCTGGAATCCACGCGCGCGCGCGGTTCGGCTCCCGTCTGATGCCCAACCAGCCTCCTCCACCCGACAAGCATACTCGCGGCCAAAGAATCGGCGTGGTGCTGTTTCAACTCGGCGGCCCCGACTCTCTCGACGCCGTGGAGCCCTTCCTCTATAACCTGTTCTCCGATCCCGACATCATTGACTTCCCGCTGGCTCGGCTGGCGCGCCGCCCCCTGGCGCGTTTGGTAGCGCGCAATCGCGCCGCCAAAGTGCGGGAGCGGTACGCCCAAATCGGTGGGCGTTCCCCCATCATCGAGTTGACGCAGCGCCAAGCCGCCGCCCTGGAGCAGGAGTTGCAGAAAACCCTGCCCGCGCGTGTCTTCGTGGCCATGCGCTACTGGCATCCACTAACCGAAGAGGTGGTGGCCGAGATTGAGCGCAACTCCTTTGACCAACTGGTTCTGCTTCCCCTCTACCCGCAGTATTCCCGTGTCACCACCGGCAGCAGCTTGAACGAGTGGAACCGGCGCTATCAGATGGCGGCCCGGAATCACATCCCCGTAAAGACCATTCGGCACTACTACGACCACCCTCTCTATCTGGAAGCACTCACGCACAACATCCACCAAGCGCTGGCACGTTTCCCGGCGGGCGAGAGCGTGCATCTGGTCTTCAGCGCCCACAGCGTCCCCGCCGGCATCATCCAGGAAGGCGACCCCTACCAGCATCACATCGAGGAGACCGTCCGCCTGACCATGCGGCAGGGCGGCTGGCCGCAGCATCCCCACACGCTCTGCTACCAAAGCAAGGTGGGGCCGGGGCGCTGGCTGAAACCCATGCTGCACACGACATTGGAGTCGCTGCGTGCCGCCGGCGCTCGGTCGGTTCTGGTTGTCCCGGTCGCCTTCGTGACCGACCACATCGAGACCGTGTATGAAATTGACGTCGAGGCGCGCGAGCAGGCGAGAGAACTGGGGTTCACTCAATTCGAAATCATGCCGGCGCTCAACGACTCCCCCCGGCTCATCGGCGCTCTGGCAGATTTGGTGCTGCGAACGGTCAACTGAAAACTTGAGGGCGACTTCAACTTCACTTGACACCATCTGGGCGACGTACTATAAAATTAACTTTTAGACGGTCGGGCGTAAGACACACATTAGCAGTTCCTAAGATTCAAGGGTTAATGACGGACTCCGACGCCAAGGATCAGACCACTCCGGCTGGCTCGCCGCCGCCGGCCGCCCCCGCCGCGAAGGCACCCGCCCAAGTAGCAGCCAAGGGGACCAAAGCCTCTTCCAACGGCAATCCGCTGAAGACGCGTCGCCGTATGGTCTGGAGCTTGTTCTGGGGGTGGATCGGCATCTGGTGCTTAGCCACTGTGCGCTTTTTCTTTCCCCGCACTCTTTTTGAACCCCGCACCAGGTTTTCCGTCGGCTACCCCACCGACTTCGGCATTGGAGTGGACACCCGCTTCCAACAAGACTTCCGCATCTGGGTGGTGCGCAACGCCGAGCGCCTCTTCGTAATCTATGCCCGCTGCACCCACCTGGGTTGCACTCCTGACTGGAAGGAAGGCGAGAACAAGTTCAAATGCCCCTGCCACGGCAGCGGCTACGACAGCGAAGGTGTCAATTTCGAAGGCCCGGCGCCCCGTCCGATGGACCGCGCCAAGGTGGAATTGGATGCCACCGGGCGAATTATCGTGGACACCAGCGTACTCTATGAAAAACCAAAAGAGGGGCGCGATGAATTTGATGATTCGGGCGCCTTTCTGACCGTCTAAGTTTCCGGTCAAATCAGACAGTGGAGGTCGGATGGCCGACGAAAACCAACCGCAAGCCCCCAAGAAAGGCCTGGGCGCTGTTCTGGAAGAAGCCAAAGAAGGCGCTCGCGCCCTGAAGGAAAAAGTCCAGGAAGAAGCCGCGGCGCTGAAGGAGCCGGAAAAAACCCAGCTCTTCCGCTCCATCTTCCGCGTCAAGCACGACGACCAGCCCCGCAACCGCTCCCTCAGCGTGCTCACCAATGTTTTCTTCCATCTCCACCCGGCTAAGATCAACCGCGACGCCGTCCGCTACAACTACACCTGGGGCATGGGCGGCATCACCTTCTTCCTTTTCCTGGTGCTGAGCTTCACCGGCATCCTGCTGATGTTCTATTACCACCCCACCAAGGCGCAGGCCTTCCGCGACATCCTTTACCTGGAGCACGACGTCCCCTTCGGGAAACTTCTGCGCAACATGCACCGCTGGGGCGCCCACTTGATGATCATCACCGTCTGGCTGCACATGTTCCGCGTCTTCCTGACCGGCTCCTACAAGCGGCCACGAGAGTTCAACTGGTGTGTGGGAGTGTTGCTGTTGGTTTTGACTCTGCTGCTTTCGTTCACCGGCTATCTGCTGCCCGACGATCAACTGGGCTTCTGGGCTGTGACCGTGGGCACCAACATGGCCCGCGCCACTCCCCTGCTGGGCCACGAAGGACCTCTTGGGGCTGAGCTGGGAATGACTCCCTTCAACGATGTGCGCTTTGCGCTGCTGGGCGGCTCCATCGTGGACTCGAACGCGCTCTTGCGATCTTATATTTGGCATTGCATCGCTATTCCTCTGGTGGCTTTCATTTTCATGGTCGTCCACTTCTGGCGCGTGCGAAAGGACGGAGGCATCTCCGGCCCCGCTCCGGTGATGCTGGAAACGGAAATGAAGGACCCAAGAAAGGGGCCGCGACCCGTGATCATGACTCCCAGCGGCACGCCCCCGCGGCCATGAAGCGCGCCGCCACTGCTCGGAACAGGAGATAAATCAGATGGACTGGCACCAACTCTGGCAAATTATCTCCACCCCTGACAACGTACCCATTGTGGCCATCCTGTTCCTGATTCCCTTCTATACCTGGTACGGCCTGCGGCAGGCGCTGGCCAACGACCGCTTGATTGCAGAATTGGAAGCCGACCCACAGAAGGCCAAGACCCATCACCGCAAAACCCAGCCGTGGAAGCCGGGCTGGGAAAAGGAAGTCCACGTCTGGCCCTACCTGATGCGGATGGAGTTTCTGGTCGCCCTGATTGTTACCGTCATCCTCATGGTCTGGTCCATCACCTTGAACGCCCCGCTGGAAGAACCGGCCAACCCCAACCTGACCATGAACCCGGCCAAGGCCCCCTGGTACTTCCTGGGCTTGCAGGAGATGCTGGTCTATTTCGATCCCTGGATCGCCGGCGTGGTCATGCCCACGCTCATCATCATCGGACTGATGGCCATTCCCTACGTGGACGCCAACCCGCTGGGCAACGGCTACTACACTTTCAAGCAGCGCCGGATTGCTATCCTCTCCTTTGGCTTCGGCTTCATCGTGCTATGGATTTCCATGATTATCATCGGTACCTTCATCCGCGGCCCCGGCTGGATGTGGTTCTGGCCCGGCCAGACCTGGGACCACAACCGTTTGGTGTTTGAAGTCAATCGCGATCTCCACGAAGCCCTTGGGCTTCCGATTACCAGCATGTGGGCCAAGTCAATTTTCGGAGGCTTGGTGGTCGGACTCTTCTACTTAGGCGCCGGGTATGCTGTCCACAAGCTGATGACCATCAACGAATTCACACGCAGGATTCTTCGCCGCATGAGTTTGGTGCAGTACGTCACCATCCAATTTTTCTTTATCACCATGCTGAGCCTGCCCGCCAAGATGGTGTTGCGGTTAGTTTTCCGCATCAAGTACGTCTGGGTGACCCCCTGGTTCAACGTTTGAGAGACTAACTGTGCCGCCGCAACCCAACCACGACCCCATCACCGGCCGCTCGATGAGCGGGCCCATCCTGCTGGTCACTATCCTGCTCGTGCTTTCAACCTTCTGGGCCCTCTACGACGAGTTCTTCGGAACGCGCCCTTGGAAGGCCTACCAAGCCCGCTTTGCCAGCAAGTACAGCCGCCTGTTGCAAGAGAAGCTCGGTGAGCAGAAAAAAGCAGAAGAGGACGTCCGGAATTCCACCGCCTTCCAGCGTATTGAGCAACAGACGCGCGAGGCCGAAGAGGCCGTCGCTCCCCAGGTTTCCGAAATCGACCGGGAGGTCCGCGATCTTGACCGCCGCATTACCGTCCTGCGCGACGCTTTCCAGATAGCGCGGGGCGAAGTTACGGCTCTGATCTACCAAGTGGAAGTCGCGTCGAGTGAGCGAGCAAAGGAAAAATTCCGTGCGCAGGTTGAGCAAGTAAGACAACGCCTGGTAGAGGTCGAGCTGCCGGTTCCCGACGGCACCACCGAGAATCGCAGTTACATCTACGACGAGCTGGAAAGCGAGTACGACCGCCTGAAAGAGCGCAAGGCCGAGTTGATCGCCCAACGCGTGCGGCTGCTCGAATCTGCCAACCAGTTGCGCGCCCAGCGCGATACCTACCTAAAAGACAACCTCGTCGGCCTCAGCCCGCTGGCGTTGGAAGGTATTCTCCGCCGCACCAAAGAAGCCCCCATCAAGATCAGGCAAATCCACGTCAAGGAAGCCGACCTGGTGGAGCGGTGCGAGTCCTGCCACCTGGGCACCCGCGAGCCGCTGCTCATCACCGCCGCCGACATGGGCGGCGAGCGCGTTTTTGCCAGCCACCCCAACGGGGAGTTGCTGGCGCTCCACGACCCGGAGCGTTTCGGCTGCTCACCCTGCCACAACGGCAACGGCCGGGCCACAGCCAGCGTGGTGAAAGGTCACGGCCGGCATAAGTACTGGCTCTGGCCTCTCTATCATCCGGAGAACGTCGAGGCCGGCTGCCAGCAGTGCCACGTCAGCGACTTTGTGCTCGACCATGCTGAGACGCTCAACCGCGGCAAAGAACTCTTTCGTCTGCGCGGCTGCATCGGCTGCCACCGCTACGAAGGGTTTGACAACCAGAACGAGGTGCTCGTCAGCGTCCAGAAGCAGTTGCAGCAACTGGCCGACCGACGCAAAGATTCAGAGATCGAAGCCGAACGCAGCATCCAGGCCGGCGACCGCGCCGAAACCAACCAGGAGGCCCAGCGGCTCTACCAACACGCTGAAAACCTCCGCGTCCGGGCCAGCAACCTCGACGCCCAGACCGACCAGCTCCAGCGCCGCTCCGGTAACCTGCTCCGGGAAATCAAGCAAGTCGGTCCCAGCTTGAAAGAGATTCGCGTAAAGCTGCAACCCGGGTGGATTCCCGTCTGGCTCACAGACCCCCACGAATGGCGGCCCACCACCAAGATGCCTCGCTTCCGCCTGCAGGACGACGAAGTCCAGGCCATCTCCGCCTTCCTCTGGCAGAACGCCATCCAGGCGCGGCTGCCTCGCCAGCCGCGCGGAAACGCAGTCCGAGGCAAGGAACTGTTTGAAACCCGGGGCTGCACGGCCTGCCATTCGATGGGCGAAGGTGAAAACCAGGTGGGCGGAACCTTTGCCGCCAACCTGAGCCGCGTGGGCGAGAAGGTCAACTACGACTACCTGGTGCGCTGGATTCACAATCCCCGCGAGCGCACCCGGCCCTACTGCCCGTTCGAGAAGCGCGACCTTACCCCGGCCGACTACGCCAAGCACGGATTGCCGTTTGAATTCGACCTTGACCACGCCACCTGCCCCAACGACGGCCACCAACTCCAGGTGCAGCAGATGACCGTCATGCCCAGCCTGCGCCTCACTTGGCAGGACACACGCGACATTGCCACCTACTTGATAACCCAGCGCCGGCAAGGCGCGAACGACTACGCCGCCGCCGACTTTCTGGAGGACAACTCGCTCTTCGAAACCGGCAAGTCGCTTGTTCGTCACTACGGCTGCGCCGGCTGCCACGAAATCGCCGGCTTCGAGCAAGAAGGCCGAATCGGCACCGAGCTCACCCTGGAAGGCAGCAAGCCCATCGAGCGGCTGGATTTTGCCTTGCTCACCCACGAAGCCGAGCGCGAGGGTTGGTACAACCACAAGGGCTTCTTCGAACATAAGCTGGCCGACCCGGCCGTTTATGACCAGGGCAAAGTCAGGAAGCCGGAAGAGCGGCTGCGCATGCCCAAGCCCAACCTGGCGCCGGACGACATCGATGCGCTCACCACCTTCCTGCTCGGCAGCGTCAACCCGACCGTGCCGGAGCAGTTCCGCTACAACCCCGACGACCGGCGCAAAGACATTCAGGAAGGGTGGTGGGTCGTCACCAAGTACAACTGCATGGGTTGTCACCAGATTCGGATTGGAAAGCCCTCTGTGCTGATGACTCTGCCCCGCTACCAGGATCCCGATTGGAGAGAGCAACTGCCGCCCAATTTGATCGGAGCCGGCGCTCGCCTCAATCCGGACTGGCTGGCGCAATTCCTGGCAAACCCTGCGCTGAGCGAGAGCAATCTGAACCGCAACGGTGTGCGCACCTACTTGCAGGCGCGCATGCCCACCTTCAACTTCTCGCCGGGAGAAATTCGCAAACTGGTGCGCTTCTTCCAGGCATTGTCGTCCCAGCCGCTGCCCTACGTTCCTCCAAAGATTGAGCCCCTCAGCGACCAGGAGCGCACACTGGCGCGCCAACTGTTCACCCACCCGGCTGCCCCGTGCCTGCGCTGCCACGCCACCGGCGATGCCGTGCACGACCGCACTGCCAACGCGCCCAACTTCCTGACCGCGCCGGAACGCTTGAAGCCGGACTGGACGCGTCGCTGGCTGCTCGACCCGGCCCGCATCAGCCCCGGCACCGCCATGCCTTCGGGCCTCTTCCGGCAGGAAGGCGAGCGTTGGGTCTTCGCCGGGCCGCTCCCGCCCACCTTCCGAAACTACTCAGGCGACCATGCCAACCTGCTGGTGCGCTACATGCTCCAGATCACCCCGGCGGAGCAGCGCTTGCTCCTCAGCCGCATGGCCAGGGCAAGCTCTCCCTCGACTGTCGGCTTGGCGGCAAATCTGCTAAAATCTCACTGACTCGGAAATCGAGTTGGCAAACTCCATCTCTCGACAGGAAAGGACCATAAGATGAATCTTAGGAACATTGCAGCTTTCGCCAGTCTGTTTCTCCTGCTGCTGGTTATCGGATGCGGCAGCGCCGAGCAACCCGCGGAAGAGACCGCCGCCACCGAAGCCGCTCCCGCGGCTGAGCCGATTGACCCCGCCACCGCGGCCACCATCAGCGGAAAGGTTTCTTTCGAAGGCACCGCACCTCGACGGAGGCGCATCCGGATGGACGCGGAAGTAGCCTGCGCCCAGATGCACTCCGGCCCGGTCTATTCCGAAAACTTCGTACTGAATGACAATGGCACCCTCCGCAACGCCTTTGTCTACGTCAAGAGCGGGCTGGAAGGACGCTCCTTCCCCACCCCGCCCGACGCCGTGGTGCTTGACCAGAAGGGTTGCATGTACACGCCCCACGTGGTCGGAGCCATGGTGGGACAAACGGTCAGAGTCCTCAACAGCGATCAAACCACCCACAACGTTCACCCGGTGCCGAAGAACAACCGCGAGTGGAACCGGTCGCAAGCCCCCGGCGCCAATGCCATTGAAGCCACCTTCGCCCGGGACGAAATCATGATTCCGGTGAAGTGCAACGTCCACCCCTGGATGAAGAGCTACATCGGCGTGCTCAAGCATCCTTACTTCGCGGTCACTGGTGAGGACGGCACTTTTGAGATCGGCAATCTCCCGCCGGGCGACTACACGCTGGGAGTCTGGCACGAATCCCTGGGCTCCAGCGAGATGCAAATCAGCGTCGCCGCCCAAGAATCCAAGACTGTGGACTTCGTCCTGGAAAAGGCTGGCTGAGGAACTCCAGCGGACTGGAAAGCGTTGACCGAACGGCACAAGTCAGCGATAAGCCACCACCCGTGGCTGCACCGCTTTGCCGTCTCTACCGCCGGCGCCACCATACTGCTCATCGTGGCCGGTGCTCTGGTCACCAGCAACCAGGCCGGGCTCGCCGTCCCCGACTGGCCGCTCTCCTACGGAACCTGGATGCCGCCCATGGTCGGCGGCATCTTCTATGAACACGGGCACCGGATGATTGGCGCGTCGGTTGGCCTGCTCACCATCATCCTGGCGCTCTGGCTATGGCGGGCTGAGCGCCGTAGCTGGCTGCGGTGCCTCGGATTTATCGGAGTAGCGGTGGTGGTGCTGCAAGGAGTTCTGGGGGGTATCACGGTCCTCTATCTGCTTCCCTGGCCTGTTTCGGTGGGTCACGCTTCCCTGGCGCAGCTTTTTTTCTGCCTGATGGTCAGCTTGGCCCTCTTCACCAGCAAAGGTTGGCAGGAAGAGACGCCGCCACTGACGGAGGTAGGAGTGCCGTCCTTGCCGCGCCTTTCAATTGCAACTGCGCTGGCCGTTTTTGTCCAACTTGTGCTGGGCGCCACCGTGCGGCACCAGGTTCTGGGCATTGTTCCCCACCTGCTGGGAGCCGCCTTGGTGGTGGTGGTAGTGGCCTGGACGGTTCGCCGTGTCTTACTCCATCATAACCAAAAGGCCCTCCGGCAACCGGTTAAGGCCCTCGCAATCCTCACGGCCCTGCAACTTGCGCTCGGCATGGGCTCCTATCTGGCTCGCCTGGCCACCGCTGATGCGCCTCAACCGCAACCCCTGATGGTAGCTCTAACGGTGGCCCACGTGGCTGCGGGCGCGTTGTTGCTGGCTACCAGCGTAGTCCTTGCCTTACAGACTCACCGCCTCTTCGACCAGCGCAGTGCAATAGAATCACGCCTGTTCCCAGCCACCCAGAGGGTGCACCCGTGAAGGCCGCTTCTGTCACTGCCAAAAGCACGGCGCAGTTTGGTTTCCGTCTGCGCGACTTCCTGGAATTGGCCAAGCCCGAAGTCACTTCTCTGATCGTATTGTCCACCCTGGCAGGGTTTTACCTGGGCACGCGCGGTCAGCTTGATTTTTCCCTCCTGCTCCACACGCTGCTGGGAACCGCCTTGGTGGCCGGCGGCACAGGCGCTCTGAACCAATTCGTCGAACGCAGCACCGACGCTCGCATGCGCCGCACAGCGCAACGCCCGCTGCCGGCGGGCCGGATGCATCCTGCGATGGGACTGGCCTACGGGTCGGGGCTGGCGGCAGCCGGCATTGCCTATCTGCTCTTGCTGGTGAATCCACTTGCCAGCCTGCTCGCCTTGCTGACACTGGCCAGCTATCTCCTGCTCTATACCCCGCTCAAGAAGCGTACACACCTCTGCACTCTGGTCGGAGCTTTTCCGGGCGCGATGCCACCGCTGATTGGCTGGGCGGCGGCTCAGAATCAGCTTACCCTGGAAGCGTGGGTCCTCTACGGCATTCTCTTTCTCTGGCAGTTTCCGCATTTCTTTGCGATTGCCTGGCTCTACCGCGACGATTATGCGCGGGGCGGGATCATCATGCTGCCGGCGGTCGATCCTTCCGGCCGAGCCACCTTTCAGCAGATTGTCGCCTATTCCGCGCTGCTGCTTCCGATGAGCGTGCTCCCTTCCCTGCTGGGACTGGCGGGGACTCTTTACTTGTGGAGTGCCGTGCTGCTCGGTTTGTCTTTTCTGGCCGTGGGTGTTTGGGGCTCGCTGTCACGCACTACTCGCAGGGCGCGCTATCTCTTGCACGCATCGATTCTCTACTTGCCGGCCCTGTTCGGATTGTTGATGTTTGATAAGCAAGTTCATTAGGTTCCGACCATACTGGAAACCGCTTCCACCTTTGAGGAAACCTTGCGATTGGGCCGAGCATGAACAATCAAGCTGCCATCGAAATCCGGGGCCTCTCCCATTCCTACGGTACGCGTACGGCTCTCCAAGACGTCTCCTTCCAGGTCGCACGCGGAACCATCTTTGGTCTCCTGGGCCCGAACGGCGGCGGCAAGACCACCCTGTTTCGCATTCTCTCCACCCTGCTCCGGCCTCAGACCGGAACCGTCCAAATCCTGGGCGACGATGTAGCCAAATCCCCCCACCAGATTCGCCGCCGCATTGGGGTGGTCTTCCAAGCCCAGAGCGTGGACCGGCAACTCACCCTGCTCGAAAACCTTCGTCATCAGGGGCACCTCTACGGCTTTCAGGGAAAAGCCTTGCGGAAACGGGCAGAGGCCATGCTGGCCCGGCTGGGCTTGGCCGACCGAAAAAACGACCGCGCAGAAACTCTCTCCGGCGGCCTCCGCCGGCGCTTGGAGCTGGCGAAAGGGTTGTTGCATCAACCGGAAGTCCTCTTGCTGGACGAACCCAGCACTGGATTGGATGCCAGCGCCCGGCGAGACTTGCGCCTCTATCTGAGCCAACTGCGGGAGGAATTCGGTGTTACCATTCTGCTGACTACCCACTTCATGAACGAAGCTGAGGCCTGCGATTGCTTGGGTATTCTGGACCGCGGCCGCTTGGTGGCACTGGATTCGCCCGCGGCACTAAAAGAAACTATCGGCGGCGATGTTTTAGTTCTAGGAACCCGCGAACCCGAAACCCTCTCGCGTCGCATCCAGGAACGCTTCGGGGGCGATCCGAAAATTGTGGGAGGCATGGTACGCTTGGAACGGCCGCAGGCTCATGTGTTCGTCACCGACTTGGTCGAAGCGTTTCCCGGGCAGATCGACTCGGTCACGCTGTCCAAGCCCACGCTGGAAGATGTCTTCATCCAGCGGACCGGACACCAATTTTGGCAGGGTACCCAGGAAAGCAAATAAACGTGAAAGTTAGAACGACAAAACCTGGAGGAATGAACGATGCGTGAACAGCTTCTCATGGCAGGCCTTTGCCTGGTCGTCGTATTGGCTTCATTGGCCACAGTGGCCTGGAGCCTGTTTTCCGGCATGGGCGTGACGATGGACACTCTCCTGCTCATCGGCATCTGTCTGCTGGTCGCCCTCATCTTCGGGCTGAATTTTCTCTTGCTGCTCCACGAAGCCGGTTTTCTGCCCACCAGCAAGCGCCGCTAAGCGTGCCGGCCACAGGAGATTCTTCACGTAACTGAGAATCCATGGAAACGCAAAGCCTCTACCATACTACCTGGCTCCCTGCAGCCAGCCTCTGCTGGCGCGAGCTGATTCGCTTCTACCGCTATCCCAGCCGCGTGGTCGGCGCCCTGGGAACTCCCCTCATCTTCTGGCTGCTGATCGGCTCCGGCATCGGAACATCATTCCAGAGCCAGGGTGCGCCCAATAGCATGACCTATCTGGAATACTTTTTCCCCGGAACTCTCATGCTCATCTTGCTGTTCACTTCCATTTTTTGCATGATATCGGTCATCGAAGACCGGCACGAAGGGTTCCTGCTTTCCGTCCTAGTGGCGCCCATTTCACGCCGCGCTCTCGTGTTGGGAAAAATCCTGGGAGGATCTGTCGTCGCTCTCTTGCAGGGAATTTTGTTCGTCTTGCTGGCCCCGACGGTCGGCATTTCTCTCCACGCCGGAAACATTCCTTTGCTGGTGGGCGTCCTGCTACTGGTGGCAATTGTCTTGACTGGCCTGGGATTCATGTTTGCGTGGCTGCTCGATTCTGTCCAAGGCTTTCACGCCGTCGCCAATCTATTCTTGATTCCCTTGTGGCTGCTATCCGGCGCTCTCTTCCCATCCGCCGGAGCTTCTCCCTGGGTCCGCTGGCTGATGAAGCTGAATCCGCTCACCTACGCCACCGACGCCTTACGCCAAAGCCTCTATCTCGGCTCTTCGTCCGGAGGCGCCGATGTTTCTTCCCTGGCCCTCTCTCTGACCGTCACCGCCGGCTTCGCCGTGGTCGTCGTGCTGGCGGCCTTTGCTGTCGCCAATCGTCCCCTGCGCGGTAATCTGGGTTGAGCTGCTCCCCAATGAAAGAACGGAAGCTATGATTCCCCTCTCCAGCTTGCCGGCACTCAATGCCAGCTTGAACGCTGCCAGCGGGGTGCTGCTCTTGGTAGGTTACTTCTTCATCCGCCGCCAGCGGGTGACAGCCCACAGGGCCTGCATGGTCGCCGCCTTCAGTATCTCCACGCTCTTTCTGGTTTCCTACCTTTACTACCACTACCACGTAGGCGCCACTCGCTTCCCGGGCCAGGGGTGGGTCCGGCCTTTCTACTTCACTCTCCTGATCTCCCACACGGTTTTGGCCGCCATGATTGTCCCGCTGGTGTTGACCACCCTCTACCGCGCAGTCACGGGGCGCTTCGACCGTCACGTGCGCATCGCGCGCTGGACCCTCCCCATCTGGATTTACGTTTCCTTCACCGGAGTGATTATCTATTGGATGCTCTACCATCTTTTCCCCGCACGGTGAGCGGCTGCGCAATTGACACCGTCGGGATGCTCCGCTATAAGAAAAACGGGTGGATGGCAGAGGTAATTCTCGAGCGCAATCATTCCCTGCACACGTTCGCTCAAGCGCATACGACATAGGGCAAGCATACTGATGAGCACTCCTCCTACTACACCCGCTGCTCGTCCTACCCGCGGCGTTTTCCTCATGATGCTTGTAGTGTTTCTAGTTGTTCTCCTGCCGTTCCTCTTTTGGCGCAGCACCTGGTTCGGCCGCTCGCTGACCGACCGCGAGGTGGAGAAATACCTGCTTGACACCAAGCACCCCCGCAAGACCCAGCACGCTCTGGTGCGGATTGCTGAGCGAATCACCCGCGGCGACCAGAGCGTCAAGCGTTGGTATCCGCAGGTGCAAGCGTTAACCACCCACGAAAACAAAGAGTTGCGCGCCACGGTAGCGTGGATGATGGGACAGGACAACCAAGCCGACGGCTTCCATCAAGCGCTGTTGGAGCTGCTCGAAGACTCCGACCCGCTGGTCGAGCGCAACGCGGCGCTTTCGCTGGTTCGGTTCGCGGACCCGCGCAGCAAGCCCACGTTGCGCGCCATGCTCCAGCCCTACACTTTCTCGGCGGCTCGCCCGGGAACCATCAAGCTGCGGTTGGAAACGGGGGAGCCGGTGAACCCCGGGACCCTACTGGCCCGACTGGAAGTAGGCGAGGACGAACTGGCGGAGCTGCGATCGCCTCTGTCCGGCCGGGTGCAACAATTCCTGGTTGCCGACGGCGTGCAGGTCGAAGCGGGCCAGCCCCTGTTGTTGATCTCCCCGGCCGAGGAACAAACCTGGGAGGCCTTGCGCGCGCTCTATCTGCTGGGCGACCTGGAAGATTTGCCCCTGGTGGAGCGGTTCGCCCGGGGCGGGGATGCTGAGTCGGCCAGGATTCGACAACAAGCAGCCGCGACCGCGCAGGCTATTCGCCGCCGGGCTCAAAGCCAGCAAGAGAACTGAGAGAAAGGGTAGGTCAGTTCGGCAGTTTGCCGTGCACGGCTTCCCATTCCGCGGTGGGAACCATGTCAATGGCGTCCCACGGACAACCTTCCAGGAAGGAACCATCTGGCCCTTTGCTGGCGCAAAGCTTGCACCCAATGCACAACATCGGATCCACTTCAATGATTCCAAAAGGCGGGTGGTCGACGTCGGGAATCCAGTACATGCACTCGCTCACGGGGCAGTAGTCCACGCAGGCCGGCGAGCCGGCACAGCCGGTGCAACAGTCGTTGATGATCGCCAGAATCTTGGGTACTTTTTTCCGCGGTGTGCTCAAACCCTTGGACAGGGGCTCGCTCTTCTCAACCGGCTGAGCAACGTATGTCTTTTCGCTTTCGGCTGCCGTGCTCATAACACAACCATTTTCACACACATAGCGGAAGTTGTCAATTCACTCCGGTCGTTACTCGCATCGCGTTTCTGCTATCCGCCGCTTGCCTGAAGAAACTGCACGCACGCCTCCGCCGCCTCGCGTCCCGAGCGGATGCAATCCGGCACCCCGATCCCCCGGTAACCATTCCCTGCCAGGAACAAGCCGGGATGCCTCCGCAAGCTCTCTTCGATGACGCGCAGGCGGTCGCCATGACCAACCGTGTACTGCGCCATTGCCTTGCGCCACCGGAACACCTTGGCTGCCCGGGGAACTGCTGACAAGCCCAAGATGCTCTGCAACTCGCGCTGCACCAACGTCAATGCCTCCTCGTCACTCAGATCCAGCACCGCTTCATCGCGCACGCCACCGAGGAAACAGCGCAGCAGCGCCCGGTCAGGCGGCACCCGGTGGCGAAACTTCTGTCCCACAAAAGTGCACGCGCGCAAACGCCGACCCTCCCGCTTCGGCACCAGAAAGCCGAAGCCGGCCGGCAAGCGAGCCGCCGCGTCTTTGTCGTACACCAGCGCCACAATCATCGAAGAAGCGTAGGGAATGCTTTCCAGCTGCCCGGCCAGTTCGGTGTCCAAACCACGCAGCAAGCGCGCTGCTCCCCACGCAGGAAGCGCCAGGACGAGCGCATCTACGTCCACGGAGCTTTTCTGGGAACAGTGGAGCCGATAACCAGCCCCTGTGCGCTCCACCACCGTCACAGCCCGCTGGCAGAAGGTTCGCTCGCTCGGCAGCCGTTTGCCGAGGGCGGCAACAAGCTGATTGAATCCCTGCTGTAAGGCAGAAAACAATGGCGGGCGCGGATTCTGCTTGGCGTTCCTGGCGCGTTGTTTCCGGGCTGCCCGCATGCCTCGCAGTAAGCTCCCCCAACGCGACTCCATCTCCGCCATGCGCGGCAGCACCGAGCGCATACTCAACTGCCCGGCATCACCCCCATAAACGCCATTGAGCAAGGGATCGACGATCGCCTCCACCAAGCCGCGCCCGAAATGGCGCTCCACAAAAGAGGCCACCGATTCGTCCTGTGGCGGATTCAGAGCGCGCACCCAGGGTTCCCTCAACATGCGCAGCTTGTCTTTCCAGGAGAGCAGCCGAGTCCGCGCAACCGCCCAGGGCCGTACCGGAACAAAGAATTCGAACCCATCGGGCAACGGAACCAGCTCGCCCTGGTGCAGAATCCAAGTGCGGCGTTGATGGTCCTCTGAGCCGATCACCTGCCCGTCCAAGCCCAGTTCCCGACACAACTCCAGCGCTTCCTTCTTTTCGCTGAGAAAGGAATCGGCTCCCGCTTCAACCAAGCAACCTGCAAGCTGCTCGGTGCGCAGAACTCCACCTAGGCGCGAGGAACCTTCGAACAAGAACTCTTCCACCGCCGCCCCGCCCTTCCGGGCCTGGGCCAGATAAAACGCGGTTGCCAATCCAGAGATGCCGCCGCCAACAATGGCGACTCGAGGTAGGATTCGGGCTGCCTGATTGGGCATCACGCCGGAGAACACAAGCGTCTGTGCTGGCTAGCAATGGAAGCCAGCGCTTCGATCAGTTGCGGGCTGTCATTGAGAGACTCTGAACGCCACAAGGTCACGCCGCGCTCGCGGGCGTGGTTGCGGAAAAGAATATCCACGTCGTAGAGAATTTCCACGTGGTCGCACAAGAACCCAATCGGTGCGACAAAAACGTGGCGGTGGCCTTCTTCCGCCAGGGCGTCTATTTCCAATTCTACCTTCGGACCCAACCACGGGTCGGCAGTCATGCCCTGGCTTTGGTAAGCGAATCGCCATAACTCAACCCCCGCAGCAGTCGCCACCTTGGCGGCCGTTTCCTTCACCTGCCGGTCGTAGGGATCGCCGGCGGCAACGGTCTTCTCGGGAACGCTGTGGGCGGTCAAGATTACCGGCACGCGTCCGCCAGCGGCTTCCTCCGCCCGCGCCAAACCTGCGCGCAGCTTTTCGGCCAAGGCTTGAACCAGAAGCGGCTGGTCGTGCCAGCTCTCGATGAAATCCACTCGCAGGTCTGCTCCTGTTTGAGCGATGCTTTCCTCCAGCACGCGGCGGTACAGGCCCACGCTGGTGCGCGAATTCTGCGGCGCCAGGCAAATTACCACCAAATTCAGCACATCCTCCTGCACCGCTTGAGCAACAGCCTCAGCAATAAACGGGTTCCAGTTGCGCATGCCCACATAAACCGGGCAGCTCAGCCGCGCAGCCAACGCTTCCGCCTGTTTGCGCGTCCATTTCAACAACGGAGATCCGCCGCCGATGAGGGCATAGCGATGGGTGATTTCTTGCACCACATGATCGGGCAGCTTGCGGCCACTGCGCACGTGCAGCAGAAACTCCGGAACGTCCTCCAAGCGGTCGGGCGCGCCATGAGCGAGCAGCAAAACACCCCAGTGGTTCGCGCTTGCCTCTTGCGGCTTAGGCATCGTCCTGCTTTACCGCCACCCGGTTGGCGGAGTACTCGCGCACATGCTCGACCACCGCCAGGACGTTTTCGACCGGCGTTCCGGGCAAGATTCCGTGCCCTAAATTGAAAATGTGCCCCGGACGCCGGTTGGCTTGGTCCAGCACTGCTTCTACCTGCCGGCGCAATTCCGCCCAGGGAGCAAACAGCGCAATCGGGTCGAGATTGCCCTGAATGGCCGGTTGGTACCGCACCGCTTCCCACGCGCGGCCCAACGGAATCCGCCAATCAATGCTCAGGACCTGCGCCCCGGCTTCGTGCATCGCAGGCAGCATACCGGAAGTCCCGGTGGAAAAATAAATCACGGGGACGCCTCGAGCTTGCACGGCTTGAATCAAGCGTTGGGAATACGGCAGAACGAATCTTCGATAGTCCGCCTCGCTCAGACAACCCACCCAACTGTCAAAAAGCTGGATCGCGGTTGCGCCGGCCTCCACTTGGCTGAGCAAGTAGGGTTCCAGCACTGCGCACAGCTTCTCCATCAACGCCGCCCAAGCCGCTGCGTCCTGATAGAAGAGCGCCTTTGTGTGCAGGTAATTTCGCGAGGCACCGCCTTCGATCATGTAGCTGGCTATGGTAAAGGGGCCCCCGGCAAAACCGATCACCGGCACACGCCCGGAGAAGTGGCGCACCACGCGTCGAATGGATTCTGCCACGAAGCCAAGTTCCTCGGCGCCATCCGTACGCAGGCGAGCGATGCTGGCAGCGTCGCGCAGCGGCGGGTCGATACGCGGCCCTTCGCCTTCGACAAAACGAAGACTCATCCCCATAGGCTCGACCGGCAAGAGCAGGTCGGCGAAAATGATGGCCGCATCGACGCGTAGCTTCTCAGCCGCAGTAATAGTCACTTCCGCTGCAAGCTCCGACGACTTGCAGATTTCGAGAATACTGTGGTGCTTTCGAATCGCGCGGTACTCAGACATGTACCGCCCGGCTTGGCGCATGAACCACACCGGTGTCACGTCCACAGGCCGGCAAGCACAGGCAGCAAGAAAACGCGGGTCAGAATCAGCCATAGCAAATAATCTACCACAAGGCTGGGCTGCTGTGCTCTGCGATCGGAAAAGATGGGGCGCAAGCAGCCGCCATGTTTGCGGTTGGGCCGAAAGCTGTTAAACTTTTACCTTCAAGGAAATCAATCAGTTGAAGACTGAAGCATGAGCGACCAAGACCAGGCAAGTGTCGTACGAAGCACAGAACCTGCCAACGTCCAGGTGTTGCTGACCTCTGGTGAAGGCGTCCGCATCGACTGGAAGGACGGGCACCACAGCGAATACACCTTCGACTACCTGCGAAAGAAATGCCCCTGCGCTACCTGCCGGGAACACAAAGCTCAGACCACCGACAAAACCCTGCTGCCGATGTACCAGGAACAGGTGCGAGCGGTGCAGGCCCAACCCGTTGGACACTACGCCGTCCAATTCACTTTCAGCGACGGTCACACCACCGGCATTTACAGCTTTGAGTATTTCCGCGAGATTTGTCCTTGCGCCGATTGCCGCGCAGACCGAAACAGAGAAGAAGGCTGAAGGGAATCAGAACAGGCTTACTTCAGCAACTGAGCCGCCTTCTTGAGGTTGGAAACACTGACGATGACCAAAGCATCTGAGGCGCCCTTCTCGATGGTTCCGTAGACGTATTCGATATTGATTTTGTTTTCCGCCAACTTGCGCGTCATTCGCCCCAGCGAGCCAGGCCGATCCGAAACCCGCACCGACAGAACCTCTTCTTCAGAATACTTGATGCCCATGGAGTCAAACACTTTCCGTGCGGCCACCGTTTGGTTCACAACCAACCGCACGGTGCTAAAGTCGCCCGCTCGCGGAACGGAAATCGCTTGAATGTTCACTGCCTTGGCCGCCAACTGGCTGCACGTTTCCGCCAGCGAGCCGGGGCGGTTCTCCAACTCCACAAGAAACTGGGTCACAATCGCCATTACGGTGCCTCAATTGTCACCAAGAAGTTTCCCCCCCCAGGAAAAGAATCCCCCACAGGATTTCCGCGGCGAGGATTCGGAGTCTAGCTAAAACTCTGAACCGCCGCCCCTTCATCGTTGTGGATCTCAAATACGGTGTATAGCTTGGTGATGGTCAGCAGGTCAGTGACTTTTTGTGTGAGGTTGGCCAGCTTGAGCTGTCCCCCTTGATTTTTGACGGTCGTAAAACCTGAAACGAGCTCACCCAACCCGGAGCTGTCTATATAGACAACTTGGCCCATGTTCAGAATAATCTTCGGGCCGCCTTGAGTTGCCAAGCCGCGCAGTGTCTCCCGCAGTTGCGCGCTTGCGTCTCCCAGCGTCAGTCGCCCGTTCAAATCCAGAACCGTCACCCCTCCTACATCGCGCTTGCTGATTTTCAGACTCACGGTTGCCTCTCCTTTGTCGTCTCCGCTGCTGCCGTCGGCTTGTGATTGGATGGTAAACGCTTGGTCATAGTCACGACCGTACCGCCATCGGGTCCCGAAACCACACGCAAGTCGTCCATGAAACACCGCATCAAAAAGATGCCGCGTCCTGAAGTAGCCAGCAAGCGTTCATCCGCCAGCGGGTCTGGAAGTTGGTTGAGGGAAAATCCCTTCCCTTCGTCACGAACTGCCACCACCAAGCGATCGGCCAGCAACGTAAAATCAACCTCGATCTTTTTTCTTACATCAGAGCAGTTTCCGTGCTTGAAAGCGTTAATCACGCATTCGCGCACGGCCATGGAAATTCGGTGTTGTTCGTCTTCGTCGAAGGCCGCCGTCCCGGCCACGCAGCGGGCGATCTCCTCGCCGAGATCCATACTCTCCAAACGGCTTTCCAGAGTTACACAGACTCGCCGTGGCTGGCTGCCCATACCCCCTCTGTCAGAAAGGAATTTCTGATTACCAACTCAAGAGCCTACACAGGGTTACCAGTGTTGTCAACCGCACCGCCTTGACGCATTCGAGACACGGTGCGAGAATGCCCGCGAAAACACTGGAGAAGAAACAGCAGGTGATGATTCGTCCGTCAATACGGTTCCTGCAAGTCCCCGCCCTTGCCGCCTTGTTGCTTCTAGCGCCGACCGTCAGCGCCAAAACTTTTACCTACCGGGTGCGTCACCTGCACACGATGGGGAGCTGTCAGGGGCGTTTGATCGTGGGCGAGAACGACGTGCGCTACGAGACCGACTTCCGCAAAGACGCGCGCATCTGGACCTACATCCAACTCAAGAACGTAAAACGACCGAAGCGGCGCCGGCTCTCACTCTCCACCTACGAAGACCAGTTCCTGCAGCTGGGCCGTGATCGTCCTTTTAATTTCGTACTCCTCGACGGGGACGTGAGCGACGAAGTGTTCAACTTCATGGTCACCCGGGTTGGACGTCAAAGCCCGCCCGACCCGCTCGCCGTGCCACCCGGCGGGCGCTATGAACTCTTGGTCAAGCACGTGCACAGATTCGGAGGCTGTGAAGGAACCCTCAAAATTACGCCTAACTTCATTGAGTACGTCTCTCCACGCGCCAAGGACGCCCGACTCTGGAAATACTTGGACATCAAACGGATTCGGCAAAAGGGGGCGTACCAACTCAGCCTTCATACCTACGAAGACCAACTCCTGCTATTCGGCCGGGACAAAGTGTTTCATTTCGACCTCAAAGAACCGATGGAACCGGCTATCTTTGAGTTCATGCAGGCTCGCTTGCGCCCCTGACGCACAAGCGCGTCCAACTGACTGGGTGTAGCCCGACAAAGAATCCTCTGAGGGAGGGATCATGCGCCATACCGTCTTTCCCGTCTTGTTGCTTGCCCTGACTCTCTCGGCTTCCGCCCAGCAGGCGCCCCGGCCGCGCGCTCGCGAACTCGGCATTGCTCCCGGTATTTTCGCCCCCGGCCCTCTCAATGCCATCACCGATGTAG
>JACZYA010000141.1 GCA_022571295.1 Acidobacteriota bacterium
GCCGGCGCTGGATCGTTAGGTTAGTTGTGCTGGTTATAATTGTCAATGTCTTCCCACACGCTTGGCACAGGTTTATCTGTGAAGTAAACCGTCAACGAATCCGCGTCGGGATTGTAGTTGACCCAAAGTTGTGTCGGAATAATTTTCTGGGGGAAATATTGTAAAACCGATTCAGGAATGGCTATTGCTGCCATCGAATTATCTCTCCCTTCTTCAGTCGTCTTACTCTGTACGCTGTGACAACTTCCCTTTGCTCAACCACAACCTTAATCCACCGTTGTGGCTGCATTTGGTATGTCCGGTAGTATACCAGACGCTGGGAATCAACAGCATCTTGGGCAATAAGGTCAGGTGATTCAAGTGCTTTGGAGTAGTCAAGGGCTTTTAGGAAAGCTTTTGTTCCGTCTTTTGTTGACTCGACTAAGTAACACTGGGAGAAATGACCGCCTGTTGCATGACTGGGCTTCTCAATTGGCTTCAGCACTCGCCATTCGCCGCTCAAAATCCTCCCCTTTAGTAGCTTGGCCGGGTTTCGCACAGGACCCCCCTCCCGCTCAGGTTGTTTCCTCGCTGGTAGCATGAGTGGAAAGATCCACTTTAGTATGCCCCAGTGCTAGCCCTGATTGTAACCCGTAACCATGTGTGGTCTGACAGGAATTGAACACGAACAGTGCAGCGAGCACGCTTCAGGTTCTACAACAGTCGGCGTCTTGGACAGCTTGGCCCAGAATCATTTCTTGAATCGCAGGGAACCGGACTGGATTTCGGAACAGGGTATGAGTCACACGCCATAATCAGGGACCGATTGGGGTCCGGTGGGGAGCAATAATCAACGAAAACGGTCGTACACCAGCAAAGACCCAAACTTCCGCAAGCGACTGAAAGAGTAGTCCATTAACCTTAGAATCATGAGGTTGGCAAAAAGGGGCGAACCGCCTTATCAGGGGTGCGCTCTAACCAACTGAGCTACACGCCCACCGCGTTGATTCTACTCGGCTTAGTACCTACTTCCAGTACCGCCGTTTTGGCGTCCGGGGCCGCAGTGGGGTCTAACTGGATTGGCGTTTTCGACTCCAGCCGCCGAACGGCGTCTATCTTACCATCCTCCAGCGCGTGCGCATAGCGGGCGGTCATGGTGATGTTGGCATGCCCCAACGGGAGAGACCGTGAGTGCATAGTAACCGGAAGAGCCTGGGCCTGGTTTGGAAAGTCCGTATGGTATGATTTAGGATATCAAGCATGCGTGAATGCGCCCCTACAACTTGGCTTTGTCCGCTCACGATTCTTGTGGCCAGACTCACCGCCGCCGGGCTGGTCGCCCTTGGCCTGCTCTGGGCGATCCCGGTCAGTACCGCCTCCCAGGAGGGTCCAATCCAGTTTGAAGAGATGGCCGCCGAGGCCGGCATCGACTACCAGAACCTTTTCGGCAGCCGCGAAAAACCTTACATCATCGAGACCACCGGCAACGGCGCTGCCTGGTTCGATTACGACAACGACGGTTGGCTCGACCTGTTTGTGGTGAACGGCACGACACTCGAGCGGCAGGAAAAAGGCGAGCTGGGACCGGGCAATCGCCTCTATCGCAACGCTAGCGACAGCGGCGACAGCAGTTTTGCGGACGTCACGCCGAAATCGGGACTGGCGGGCGGCTACTGGGGCAGCGGAGTGACGACGGGGGACTACAACAACGACGGTTTCGTAGACCTCTACGTAACCACCGTGCTGGAAGACAACCATCTCTACCGCAACAACGGCGACGGCACCTTCACGGACGTTACGGCTGCGGCCGGCGTGGGCGGGGGACGGCGCGTTGGCGCCTCGGCCGCATTTTTCGACTACGACCGCGACGGCCATCTTGATTTGTTCGTCACCAATTACGTGCAGTTTGACCGCGTCTATCTTGACCGGGTCTCGCCCTACTGCCTCTGGAAAGGCCTGCGCGTGATGTGCGGCCCCAACGGCATCCCCGGCGAACTCAACCAGCTCTACCACAACAACGGGGATGGAACGTTTACAGATGTGACAGAAGCGGCAGGAGTAGCCAATGCCGAGTTAAAGAGCTTGGGGGTTGCACCGGTGGATTTCGATGGCGACGGCTGGCCCGATATTTACGTCGCCAGCGACTCCACCATCAACGGGGTCTATCGCAACCGGGGCGACGGGACGTTTGAAGACCTCTCCCTGCTTTCAGGGGCGGGCTTCAGCCAGGACGGACGGGAGCAGGCCGGGATGGGAGTAGACACCGGCGACTATGACGCCGACGGGCGGCTGGACGTGTTCATCACCAACTTTCAAGACGACGACAACGCGCTTTACCGCAACGAGGGAGAATTCGCTTTCACCGATGCCACCTACCTGGCCAGGCTCGGCCAGGTAAGCTTCAACCGGCTGGGCTGGGGTACCGGATTTCAGGATTTTGACAACGACGGCCACTTGGATCTGTTCGTCGCCAACGGACACGTTTATCCGCAAGTGGATGCGGCGGAACTGCCCGAAACCTACGCTCAACAGAACCAGGTGTTCCGCAACCTGGGCAACGGCCGGTTCGCCGACGTCACCCGCACTGCGGGCGGCGGCTTACAAGTGATCAAGGGAAGCCGCGGCGCCGCCTTCGGTGATTTCGACAACGATGGGCGGGTAGACGTGGTGGTGGTCAACATGGGAGATACGCTCACTCTGCTGCACAATACCACCCGCAACGCCAACCATTGGCTGATGGTGCGCCTGGTCGGTTCCCAGAGCAACCGCGACGGCATCGGCGCGCGGCTGCGGCTAACGGCCGGAGGACGAGTCCAAGTGCGTGAGGTGAAGACGGCGGGCTCATTTGCTTCCGCCAGCGACCCGCGCGTGCATTTTGGCCTCGGGACCACGGGAACCATCACGCGGTTGGAGGTGAACTGGCCGAGCGGCACCCAACAGACCTTCACCGAGGTTCCGGTTGACGGCGTGGTGGTTGTTCACGAGGAACAAGGTCTAAGAGCGGAGCGATGAAGCAGCGCGCGGGTCGGCTCTTCTTCGGTTGGGTGGTGGCTTTCGTCCTCGCGATGGGATGCGTGGCTGCTGTCGGCGCCTCGCCGGGCGCACGGCAGAGTATTCCCGAGACGGCCGCCGGCCACCATGCTGCCGGAGTGGCGCATGCCAAGGCCGGCCGGGTGAACGAAGCGCTGGCCGAATTTCGCCAGGCGCTCCGCCGGGATCGCAACCACCTTCCCTCCTTGCTCCAGATGGCCGATCTGCTCAGCTCAAACAGCCGGATCTTTGCAGCCTACGGTGTGCTGCGCCATGCTGCAAGAGTCGCTCCCGCCTCGGCCCAGGTGCACGCGCTACTGGGCCGCTGCTTCTTCCTGATGAAACGGTTTAAGGAAGGAAGGCAAGCTCTGCACCGGGCGCTGGAGCTGAATTCCGATTTGAGCGAACCTCACTTTGCCCTGGCGGTCATTGAATCGGAACAGGGGCGATTGGCGGAGGCGCGCCGGCACATCGAGACCTATCTCGAGCGTGCCAGAGGAAGCGAGGTCGCTCAGGCGCAGGAGGTGCGGGCGCGTATCTCGTTGAAACAGAAGGACTACGATGCAGCGCTCGCCGCCTACGCCGCGCTGGGCCAAGCGGACCCGGCGCGCGCAACCCTCCAGATGGAGATTGCACGCACACTGCTGATGGCTGGCCGCTACGCCGAAGCTGAGCAGGCCTACCAAGCGGTCTTGGAAAAGAACCCGGCGGACCGGGAGGCTCTGCGCGGCTGGTTCGACTCCAGCCACAAGCGCGGGGCCTACCAGCAGGCCCTCGAAGCGATGCAGCAACTGGCCAAACTCGAACCGGAATCCTGCGAACCGCTGCTCAATCGCGCGCGTGCCTACCGTTTGCTGAACCAGTTTTCCCAGGCCCGGCAGCAAACCGGACGTTGCCTCGAACTCCAACCCGAAAACTCGTTCGCCCACTTCATGCTGGGCCGGATCTGGTTCGGCCAAGGCAACTTGGCCCGGGCGAAAACTGCGCTGGTGACGTCAGTACAAGTGGCGCCGAATTACGTTGACGCGCTCTACTGGCTGGCTACCGTCGAGCTTCGGCTGGGGGAGAAGGCTTCGGCTCTCCGCCGCTTGGAGAAAGCTGTGTCACTCGACCCGGAGCACGCGGGCGTGCGCTACTCACTGGCCTTGCAATATACCCGGCAAGATCGCCGGGCCGAAGCAGAGCAGCACTTGGCGGAATTTCGCCGTATCAAAAACCGGAAAAAATGGAAGTTACGCTCGAGCGAAGATGGCGCGTCCGGCATGGGCGGGCCCGGCGGTCCGGTGAACGTGACGCGCTTGTCCAACTGGCTCAACTTTGCGAAATACCTGGTGCAGGAAGACAAGCCTCGTGATGCACTGCTGATCTTGAAGGAAGCGCAGCAGGTCGCGCCGGAGGACCCGGAAGTGCTGAGGATAACGGCCGTCGCCCACGCCGAGGTAGGAGAGATTGATCAAGCACTGGCGGCCTACGCCGCGGCGGAACAGCACGACCCCACGGCATTGGTCTTTTTCGGCCGCGGGCAAATCTATTTCCGGCTGGAAGAAAATGAGTTGGCGTTTGCCGACCTGAGTCGCGCCGTCTCCCTGGAGCTGCCGGCTGACAAGGCGGCGGAGACGCATCTGTTGCTTGCTTCGCTCTTGAACAAGCAAAAGCGCTACGGTGACGCCGAGGCCGAGCTGCGCCGGGCCCTGGCTCTCAACCCCGACCATGCTGCCACCCGTGGGCTGCTGGGCTGGACCCTGCTGCAACGGGGCAAGGCAGCCGAAGCCGCCGCCGAAGGCCGCCGCGTGCTGAAAGAGAACTCCCGCGACGCTTCCGCCCGGCTGATTCTGGCTCAGGCGTTGATCCAACGGAAACAACTTTCCGCTGCGTCTGCGCAACTCCGGCGCGTGGCAGCACTTCAGGGGGAGAGCGGGCTGGTCCTGCTGGTACGGGGGAAGCTTGCGCTGGCGCAGGGAATGAGGAAGGTAGCGATCGACTATTTTGCGCGAGCCGGTCAGGTGGACCCCTCGCAGGTCGAGGCGTTTTATCTTCTGGGGGTGCAGTTGCAAGAAGACGCCCGGTCGTCGGAGGCGGCGGTCGCCTTTGAGAAAGCGACCATTCTCGATCCGGCGCACGCCCGGAGCTGGCTTGCATTGGGGAAACTCTATTTGAACTCGAAGAGCTCGCAGCAGGCGGTGGGCTATTTCCGCCAGGCGGTGGCCGCCGCGCCGAAGAATGCCGAGGCGCATTACCAGTTGGCGGTGGCGTTGGCCCAGAGCGGACAGCGCCCCGAAGCCGAGCGGGCCGCGCGCCAAGCCAAGGCGCTCGGTCACGCGGCTGCCCCTGCGCTGCTGCAGTCCTTGACCGGCGCACCACCCCGCTAAGGGAGGGCTGGCCTCCGCTGTTTCCTGCCGTTTCTAGCCTGCCTCAGTTTAAGGCTGGGGGTCCTGCGGTGGCGGGGGCTGGGAAAGAGACTGTTTTTTCAGGGCCGACTCAATTTGCTGGGCCTTGGCCTCCACCTGGGAAGCGGCCGGCGCGTCGGGAGCCAATTCCAGAAAGTGCCGGTACTCCTGCAAAGCCGCTTGCAGGTCGCGCTGGCGCAAAAAAATGTTGGCCAGGACAACATGCAGCAGCGGAGCTTCAGGTTGCAATTCGTGCGCGCGGCGCGCATGGAAAACGGCCTGCTCGACTTCGCTCTGGGCCAGCAGTATCCGGCTCAGCTCGGAGTGTCCTTGCCAGGAGTCCGGAGCCAATTCCAGCCCCTTTCGCAGCGCGCTTTCCGCTTGCTTGGGCTGCCCCTGTCGATTGTACAGGGCACCCAGCGCAAGGTAGGAGGGAGCGAATTGGGGATTGATGGCCAGGGCTTGCTGCAAGTGCTGCTTCCCTTTTTCCCACTCAGCCAAATCCGCGTAGAGGGTGCCCAGCAGATGGTGAGCCTGGAGGTAGTTGGGATGGAGCTTGATCGCCTTGCGAAGGTGTTTCTCTGCCACCTTCGGATCCCCTGCTTGCAAGAGGGCTTCGCTTCCCTGTTCGAACTCTTGCAGTGCTTTCTCCGGGACCGCCAAAGCTTGGAGGAATACCAGGTCTCCCCCGGCGGCTTGGGCTGAACGATTGTCCTTCTTGGCGCGAAGGGAAAGCAGGATATAGGCGCGCGGCGCCATACTCAAGTCCACCCGCTGGCTGGCCCGATGGTAGCCGGGCATTCGGGTGACCACAAAATAACGGCCCTTGGATACCTGGTTGAATTGAAAGCGGCCATTGGCCCCGGTGCTGGCGCTGCGCACCGTCCCCCCGGCCTCGTCTTCCAATGAGATGTAGGCGCCCCGCACCGGCCGATTGCCGGCGGCGTAGATTACCTGCCCGCTGATGCTGCGGTACTCGTCAGGGATTCCAGTCCGTTCTTGCAGCGCCACAGCGCTTGGGGCAAAGAACAGTACGACCGCCCCCGTCACCCAACCAAGACCGAAGCGCATTGCAGCCTCCTTCCCGGGCGGCTTGACTGTAGCAGGCAACAGAAAACGGGGGAGAATTTCTTCTCCCCCGTTTTCTGTTCCGGTTAAGGCTACCTACCCGTTACCACTCCAGGCGCAACGAGAAGCGCATGTTGTACGGGCGCTGGAATTGCCTGGGCGTGTTGTAGTCCGGGTCATCAAACCCAGGGCTGGACTCGCGGGCCTCCCGGGTGGCGACCACGCGGGTGGCGTTGAAGGTGTTGAAGACATCAACACCGCCCCGCAGGCGGAAGCTCTCGCTGATGCGGACGGGGTAGTCAATGTGAAAGTCCACCGTGCCGAAGACCGGCGTGCGGCCAAACTGGCCCCGCCCGTTGCTCTCACAGGCGGTTGTGTAAATATTAACGCCA